>CALAMD010000080.1 GCA_937925695.1 uncultured Bacillaceae bacterium
AATGTTGACGAACTATGAGAATTTCCTGAAGTTCGTGTAGTTTAACAGCTTCAATATTGACGAACTATAAGAATTTCCTGAAGTTCATCCACTTTAACCACTCTAATATTAACGAACACTACAACTTTCGCAAAATACATTCACATTAACCGTATTAACCGCATCAACTGCATCAAATCCGAGTTCACAATTTAATAAAGTCTAGTCACATAGCCAACCTTTCTATTCGTTAGCATATCATTTTTACAAAAAAAATTTCACTAGGAAACGAATATCTGGATATTATTCACTTTGGAAGCGCTAAATACGAATGTTTAAAGAAAAAATAAAATTAATTGTTCGTATTCTGTTGACTTTCATTTTTCGACATCGTAAAATATCTTTAGGGTTAACAAATGAATAAAAGAATTGCGTATAATTCTGGGAATATGGCCCGAGAGTCTCTACCAGACTACCGTAAATAGTCTGACTACGCAGTGGTGGTAGTTTAACGTGGTGTATTATATCTAAAATGCATACACCATTTTTGAATTACTTTTCCCTGCATAGTTTTGACACTCTTGGTAATGCCAAGGGTGTTATTTTTATTCATTTTTAAAATACCTTCATTGACAATGGAAGATTTGGGTATATTATTGCTAACAATATTCAAGGAGGAAAAGTAATGAAGAAATACTTTAACTTTGATGAGCTCGGTACGAATTACCGAACGGAATTTTTAGCTGGTTTAACAACTTTTTTAGCAATGGCTTATATTTTATTCGTTAACCCTGCAACATTATCTTTACAAGGAATTGAAGAGCTTCCAGAAGGGGTAACCCGGATGGATCCAGGCGCCGTATTTACAGCAACGGCAATTGCGGCTGCTGTTGGTACATTAGTGATGGGATTACTTGCAAAATACCCAATTGCACTAGCACCTGGTATGGGCTTAAACGCATTTTTTGCTTATACAGTTGTGTTAGGTTATGGGATTCCTTGGGAAACTGCGTTAGCCGGAGTACTTGTTTCAGGACTTATTTTTATGGCTCTTACGCTATCTGGTTTACGAGAAAAAATTATTAACTACATTCCAGCCAATTTAAAAATGGCCGTTGGTGCTGGAATAGGATTATTTATCGCATCAATAGGTTTACAGAATGCTGGGATTATTGTTGGTAACCCTGATACATTGGTTAGTTTAGGAGACTTTTCTTCTCCACCTGTATTATTAGCTCTTTTTGGACTCGTAGTTTCTGTTATCTTACTTGCTTTAAATATAAGAGGCGGAATTTTTTACGGCATGGTTATTACTTCAATTGTAGGTATGATATTTGGATTGATTGAAGCACCAACTGCCTTAAATGACATTGTTGGTGAAGTACCAAGCCTCGAGCCAACATTTGGTAAAGCTATAACAAACTTTGGAAATATCTTTACCCTTGAAATGTTAGTCGTTATTTTAACTTTCTTATTTGTTGACTTTTTTGATACAGCAGGAACGTTGGTTGCTGTGGCTAACCAGGCTGGTTTAATGAAAGATAATAAATTACCACGTGCAGGTAGAGCATTATTTGCTGATTCTACTGCGACAGTCGCTGGAGCAATTGTGGGAACTTCAACGAATACTGCCTATGTTGAGTCTACAGCAGGTGTTGGGGTTGGTGGAAGAACAGGCTTTGCTTCGATCGTAACAGCAGGATTTTTCTTACTTGCTCTATTCTTTTCACCTTTATTAAATGTGATTACAGCAGAAGTTACTGCACCAGCTTTGATTATCGTTGGTGTCATGATGGCATCTTCTCTGAAAAATATTGATTGGGAGCAATTTGAAATTGCTGTTCCTGCCTTTTTAACGATCATAATGATGCCATTAACTGCAAGTATTGCCACAGGTATTGCCGTTGGATTTATTTTCTACCCAATTACGATGATCTTAAAAGGACGTCATAAAGAAGTAAATCCAGTCATGTACGGATTATTTGTCATCTTTATCCTATACTTTATCTTCTTATCTTAATCTATTTTGGGGAATATGAGTTTAATATAGACATAAAAAAGGCATATCGTTGTTGATATGCCTTTTTGCATTTAAAAGTGGTTTTCAGGATAAAAGTTCGTCATTAGGTACGTCCCCAAGTCTTTTCAATAAATTCATCTCGACCAGATTTTGCTCGATCAGCTTCATATACCGCTTTATTCTTTTTGTAAAAATCTTGATGTTCTTCTTCAGCCGGGTAAAAAGGTGTTGCAGGTAAGATTTTGGTGACAATCTTGTCCTTGAATTTACCACTTTGTTCGAGGTCTTTTTTCGAGCTTTCAGCAAGCTCTTTTTGCTTCTCATTATGATAAAAGATCGCTGTTCGATAAGAGTCCCCGCGATCATGGAATTGACCACCATCATCGGTTGGATCAATCTGGCGCCAATATATTTGTAAAATTTCTTCATAAGAAATAATGTTAGGATCATATGTGATCTGTACTGCTTCATAATGGCCGGTTGTGCCAGTTTTAACCTGTTCATATGTAGGATTTTCCACGTGTCCACCTGTATAACCCGAGACAACTTCTTTGACTCCGTCCCATTGATCAAAAGGTTTCACCATGCACCAAAAACAACCGCCAGCAAAAGTCGCTTTTTCTGTTGTCATTTCTTTGACCTCCTGTTGAGAGCTTTACCGTTTAGAGCTGTATTTAGTAAAATAGTAATGTAATCGGGATTTTATACCCAACTTTTTGTCATACTTAACTTATGCCACAACTAAATGGCATGTTTAACTATATCATAGAAAGTAAGGGGATATCATGGAAGAGCCTTTTGTCTATAAAATATATATTAGAGAACAAGGAGCAGCAGACAATGGCGAAGTGACCGATCCGTATTTATTACAGCGATCGTATGAGCAAGAGGTTGAGGAGCAAATTTGGCTAGGGAAAAATGGTCTTGCTGGTGATGGAAAACATGATCCCGAGCAAGCTGCTTTTGTATATCCGCTAAAGCATTACACATATTGGAAAGAGCAATTAGCCACCGAATCCCTTGAACTCGGTGTCATTGGTGAAAATTTTTCCGTCTTAGAGATGGATGAGTTTTCCGTTTGTATTGGTGACACATATCAGTTTGGCGATGCGATTATTCAAGTATCAGAACCGAGATTACCTAGTTGGCATATTGCCCAACGTTTACAAACCCCTGATTTTGCCCTCAATATGCAAAACAGTGGGCGAACTGGTTGGCATGTACGGGTTTTACAGGAAGGAAATGTGTTATCACGGATTGATATTGAGTTAATTGATCGTCCTTATCCAGAGTGGACAATTGCTGCTTGTAACGAAGTGATGCATGTTGACAAGCATAACCTTCGTTTAGCAGATGAACTGATGAATTGTGACTTGCTATCCATCCAGTGGCGAAAAATATTGCAACTTCGATTACGGGGGATTGAGCCATCTGAACAAGAACGATTGTATGGTCCAAACAAATAGAGTTTAACATACAAATATGTGCATGAGCAGATGGTTTGTTAAAAAATATAGCAAGTATTGGCCAACTATATCATAGGATGAACAAGAAGACTAATTCAATTGGCTATCAGGATAGTAATTATTCTAATCTGATGAAAGCTAGTAATAAATGATTAAACTTGGCTCCTTCTTGTCAGAGTAAATGCTATTAAATAAGATTGAAAACGTTTACGAGGAAGATTGATTTTACAACATGGTTTATGTATGATGGAATTAACAAAAAATGTAAAATATCTTCATGAAGTAACACTTAAATCATGGCTGAAGAGGAGAACGAGGATATAAAAAAAGGAGTAGAAACATGGACTACAAATATAATCGACGTTATTTTGACTATATAAATTGGATCTGGATGTCAGTAATTATTTTAATAGGTATTGTCGCGTTTTATTTCTATTGGTTTATTGGTATCCCCATTTTATTAGGAGTAGGGGCATATATCTTTTTTAAATTTTATCAACGGCCCTTAGATGCCGACATTGATCTTGTTTATGAAAGACAAGTACACCAGGCGATAGAACGGGGTTATAGAAAACTGAACTTACATCCTGCTGATGTGCAATTAATTGATCCGATTGTCATTCATGGTCCGTTATTAACAGGGATTAATTTTGATCCCGTTATTATTCGTGGTAAAGATCAATCGGTAAGAAGTTCTATTCATGATGCGCTTATCTTATATTTTAGTGAAAAGCAAATGTACTTTTACAAATATAGTTTCTCTATTATTGATGCAGAAGTGAATGAAACGTTTGGTGTTATTTTTTATCAAGACATTGTATCCGTGTCTACTTCTTCGAAAACAACTCGTTATTTAGATCATCGTACTAATCGGGAACGCTTCTTTAATTCAGATGTTTTCCAGCTAACTACTGCGGGCGGAACAAGTATTGAGTGTTCGATTCGTGATATCGATCAGGTTGAGTCAAGTATTGAATCAATCAAGGAGATTCTCCGTAAGAAAAAAAGTGCTTCATAAAGAATGGATTTTCTCTTTGCTAGTCGGTTGATTATAGTTGATTATAGGAGATAAGATAAGGAAAATGCGAAGGGAGAACCAAATGTGTCGACAACGAATTGGCAAAGGGAAGATGTTACAGAACATTATTTGAAGCAGGTGCGAGGCGGTATTCCCTATGGTGCAGATCAAGTTAAAATTATGCTTCAAGTGATTAATTATTTTAGTCCTCACCCAAAGAAAATCATGGATTTAGGATGTGGGAACGGGTTTTTGGCGGGATAAAATAAATAACTTATGTTTGCAATGATCGTTAGCAATTTAGCGGTCATTTTTTTATTGAATTTTTTCAGTATTTATCGGCGATTCATTGAGCCATGGAAGGAACATTTTTCAAATGCTGGACTTGATAATTTAGTGGGTTTACTGACGACCTTTTTCACCTTGATAGTTTTGTTTTATGTTACACTTAATGTAGCTATTGATAAGCAATACTTACACCGACATGAGGAGGATTTTTTTTATTATGCAAGCAAACATACTATTTTCAAATAATGACCAGGTTAATAGCAATGATTCGCTGAAACATTTGCTTCAACACCAGTCAAAATCATATATAGTAACGATTGTTGACAATCAATTATTTGTCGTTATTAAAGATGAGGTCGCAAAGAAACAAACCCTTGACGCCGTTAGAATGCTAGCAGGCGATATCGGGCGCGACTTAAGCAAGCAAAAAGTTGATGAAGCTGTCATCCATGCGCAGGATTTAGTCACATCTTTTGCCGATTTAGCTGAAGAGGATCTTGTTACTGCCTTTGTCGAAGGTTGGCATTTAGGATCTTACGAGTACCGTACATATAAATCTAATGACCATGTTTTCGTCACCAACTTAACTGTTGAAAGTGATCGCGACCTTGCACAGGCGGTTGTAGCCGGTAAAATTCGTGCAGAAGCGATGAACTTCTCCCGAGATTTGATGAATGAAGCACCGAATGAGTTAAACCCAGAGACTTTTCCTGAGCGCTTGGTCACTGCTTTTGCCAATACAGATGTGAAGGTTACCGTCTATGATCAGCAAGAGCTTGAAGCTATGGAAATGAATGGTGTTTTAGCTGTCGGTCGAGGCAGTAAATATGCACCAGCCTTCGTTGAAATAAGCTATTGTACCGATGATTCGAAGCCACTCGTTGCCCTTGTCGGTAAGGGGGTCACATTTGATACAGGCGGCATTAGCTTAAAAGGCAGTCGTGATTTAAGTGATATGCGGATGGATATGGGTGGTGCAGCTGCCGTAGCTGGTGCTATGCAGTTGTTGGTTAAGTCAAAAGCTAATGTTAATGTCGTTGCGCTTATGCCAATTGTTGAAAATATGCCCGATAATAAATCAATTCTACCAGGAGACGTTATTCGTTATAAAAATGGTTTAAATGTACAGATTGGCAATACTGATGCTGAAGGTAGACTTATTTTAGCTGATGCGTTAATCCGTGCTGATGAGTTGAAGGCTGATTATGTTGTAGATATTGCGACACTTACCGGTGCAATACACCGTGCATTAGGATCGAAACTAGCCGGTGTTTTTGGCGATGATGAATTAGCTAAACTGATGAAGGAAATTGGCGATCAAAATGGTGACTTTAACTGGCCAATGCCTTTAGTTGATGACTATGAAAGTTATTTAAGCAGTGATTATGCTGATTTTAGCAATATTAGTAATAAGAGTGAAGCAGGTGCCATTACAGCAGCATTATTCTTACGTCGCTTTGTTTCGGATCAGAGCAAATGGCTCCATGTTGACATGGCCGGGGTTATGGAAAGCGGCGAAAAAGGCTATTATACGAAGTCAGCGACAGGATATGGGGCTAGATTGTTAGCCGATTTTGCTACGAAAATTTCTAAATAATGCAGGAAGCGAGATGGGGTCGGTTAATTTTAGCCGAAAGCTCATCGTTCGTTCGAATAATAGCAGGCCAAAGCCAGTATATAGATCAATAACTGGCTTTGGTTTTATTTTTTTAAGGATGATGGGAATTTATGATCAATATGAGTGAGAGCAGAAAAGATGAACAGTTTTTTATCCGTTAGTACTGCTGGCGATGAAACTGCCAATATCCAATTAAACTGAATAGGGTAGATGACCTATGGAAATAAGAGTAGTAACAGAATTTGCGTTAGGACTTGATAAAGATTTTTAATACGTGTTAAAAATATCTTGAATGTCTGATGGCTGTTTCGCAGTCACTAAGGACAACATGAGTAAAATTCTTGCTTTTTGTGGCAACAGATTATCTCCACTAATGATAGCCGGATGTTGATACTTGTTGATGTATACTACCCTTCCATTAACAACACGGCTACTTCTCACAATGATTAGTCCGTTTTCTAAGGCCTTTTCCAGGGCTTTTTCCTCCTGGGGTGATACTAAACCTGCCCCCGTACCAGCGATAACGATGCCTTGGTAGCGGCCTGATGTGGCAATATATTGAATTAAGTCACCATTCGCTCCAGCATAGGAATACACAATTTCAATGGTTGGTAAATTAGCATGCTGTAAGTCTAGTTGAGAAAAGAGTGAATGAATCGTATGTTTTCTCGTTGGTGAACGATAGTATTGAACTGTCCCATCGACATCGACAAAGCCAAGATGGCCGAGTTGTCCAGCACCAAAAGCATCAACACGATAAGTATTTATTTTTGTTACTTCCCTCGCACAAAAAATTTCATCATTCAACACGACGAGGACACCTTTGCCCATTGAATTTTCATTAGCCGCTACCCTTACGCCATGAAGTATATTTAACTGGGCATCACTACTAAGAGCAGTGTAGGGTCTCTGTGCTCCAATCAGAACAATTGGTTTATCTGTTGGCACCGTGAGATGAAGAAAATAGGCTGTTTCCTCAAGTGTACTTGTTCCATGGGTAATCACAATTCCATCATATTGTTCGCTTGTTACATAATGAATGATCTTTTCTCGAAGCGTGAGCCAATGTGTTATTTCAATCGCGGTACTGCTGATGCCATCCATTGTTTCTACATCTACTCTAGCAATTTCACTTAGTTCAGGCAGATCTTTGACAAAAAACTCTGGGGTGATTAAACCAGATTGATAATCTTTTAGATCGAGTCGATTCATGCCTTTAGCCGAAATCGTACCACCTAAAGCTAATAACTTAATTTTCATCATCTTTTACCACCTCTTTAACGAAATGATTCATATAACGTTCTTATTTTGACTAAAGTATAATGAAAAGTTTTATTTAAGTAAATTATTAATGGGGGTTGGAGTCGTGCAACCGATCATTGGGGTAACAACAGCGATGGAGATTAATGAGGAATGGTATTTTGTAAGTCCAGATAACATTGAGGCCATTGTCCGAAGTGAAGGATTGCCTATCATGTTACCTTATTTAACCGATTACGTTCAAATTAATGATTTAGCAAATAAACTTGACGGTTTGTATTTAACGGGTGGGGGTGATATTGATCCAATTTTGTTTGGTGAACAGCCTCATCAACAGCTAGGTGATGTGATGCCGGCTAGGGACCATTTTGAACTTGTCTTGATTAGAAGAATGATTGAATTAGGAAAACCAATATTAGCTGTTTGTAGAGGGGTTCAAATATTAAATATCGCTTTAGGTGGAGATATGTATCAAGATATTTATGCCCAAATTGATCGAGAGCTTATTCAACATCAACAACAAGCACCTAAATACCATCCTTCCCATCATGTAACAGTTGCTAAAGGAAGTTTGCTTCATCAACTGACAGGTAAAGAAAGATTACGAGTGAATAGTCGCCATCACCAGGCGAATAGAAAAATAGCTTCTAGTTTAAAAATATGTGCTAAAGCCGAAGATGGAATGATTGAAGCGATTGAAGGCGGCGAGGGGGCTTTTATTCTTGGTTTACAATGGCATCCAGAAAATATGGCCAAAAAGAATGATCCTGCTTCACTCGCAATTTATCGTGGTTTTATTCAAGCTTGTAAGGAGCGAAGGAGCGCAGAAAAATGAATGTTATTGATACCCATAGTGATGCATTATTTAAATTACAGGAAGCAAAAAGACGGGCTGAACCGATGAGCTTTTATCATGCTGGGGAGCTTGATACGAATTTAATGCGATTAAAAGCAGGGAAGGTAAAAGTACAGTTTTTTGCTATTTTTATTGAACCCGATATTCCTTCAGATGAAAAATGGCAACATGCCTTAGAGCAAATCGATCTTTTTTATACAGAAGTGCTTGATAAACATGCAGAAATCAAACATGTGAGAGAATGGGAAGAGATATATTCTCTAGATGAAGGAGAAATCGGTGCTGTTCTTTCATTAGAGGGGGCAGATGCTTTTGGCAATGATTTGATGAAACTACGCCAATTATATCGCCTTGGTGTAAAATCAATTGGCTTAACGTGGAACTATGCTAATCTTTGTGCTGATGGTGTTGCTGAGGATCGCGGTGCAGGGCTCACACGCCTTGGAAAAGAGGTCGTTCAACTCAATAACGAACAACGGGTGTTGACCGATGTGTCCCATGCTTCCGAAGCGACTTTTTGGGATATATTAGAGTTGGCTCATTATCCGTTCGCTAGTCACTCTAATGCTCGGGCTATTTGTGATCACCCAAGAAATTTGTCTGATGAACAAATTGTGAGCATGTTTGACCGCGGGGGATTTATCCATCTTGTTTTTAATCCACCTTTTATTAAACAAGGCAGTAACACAGCAACGATTGGTGATTTAATAAATCACATTGACCATTTTTGTTCCCTAGGCGGCGTAAATAGAATTGGCTTTGGTTCAGATTTTGATGGCATTAGCGATTATGTCTATGGTTTGGAGGACGCAGCCAAGTATCAAAACTTAATCAATGAATTACTTAAATACTATACAGAGGATGAAGTAAAGGGCTTCGCGTCTGACAATTTTTTGCGAAATATTCAGCGGATTGGTTAATGATGACAAACATGGTGTTTTTCTTGATTGGAGATCAATTAAGGTGGGCGGTAAATATTACTGACCCACTCTTTGTGCTTTGAGTGCCCGTAATGAATGAAAATGTTAGTGAGATGTCTCTAAGAAGTGCTTTAAGTGTCATTTCGGTGATAGGAATGTAATTGAGATGTTTCTAAGAATGTTTTAAGTGTCATTTCAGGGATGAAAATGTTGTTGAGATGTCTCTAAGAGTGCTTTAAGAGTCATTTCGGAAATGAAAATGTAATTGAGATGTCTCTAAGAGTGCTTTAAGAGTCATTTCGGAAATGAAAATGTAATTGAGATGTCTCTAAGAGAGTGTTCTAAGTATCATTTCAGGGATAAAAATGTAATTGGGATTCCTCTAACAGTGTCCTTTGCTGTTGTCATTTGTTTACAAGGTCTCTTAAAAGCATTTGAAGTACACAACTTGGATTGAAAATACTTCATACACATTGGAACGCTCAAATCATCGCAATTATTAAAATTGTAGGCTGATCCACTTGGAATGTCCTCAAACACATCAATCTAGAAACAGTACTTGAATCCCATCATCTTGCCTTTTCCGTTTTCAAATGTGATAATGAACAGTAAATCATACTAATTTTATAGGAATTAACCGCACATCCAATATAATTTTTTCAGGGGGAATCTATGTGAATTTATTAACAACATCATCGTTTGAAGAACGAAATCAAATATTAGCCGAAACGGTAGAAGCATTTTCTAACAGGGCTGACAAACATGATCTAGAAGGAAGTTTTCCTTTTGAAAATTTTAACGATTTAAGAGCTATTAACTACCATGCGCTCACAGTCCCTAAAAAATATGGTGGGTTGGGGATTAGTCTTTATGAAATGGTTCGTCACCAGGAAACGATTGCCATGGCAGATGGTTCTACGGCACTTTCAATTGGGTGGCATATGGGCATCACTAAACATCTAGGTGAAAATCAAGTTTGGCAAGAGGAAAAGTATCGCGCTTTTGCTAAAGAAGTCATTAAAAATGGTGCGCTGTTAAATAATGCAGCCACTGAGCCAGCAACAGGCAGTCCGACTCGGGGTGGTAGACCGGAAACAGTTGCTAAGAAAACACAAGAGGGCTGGGTCATTAACGGTAGGAAGTCCTTTACGACAATGGCACCGATTTTAGACTACTTTGTTGTCAGTGCATCAATTGATGGAACCGATCAAGTGGGTAATTTTCTCATTAAAAGATCTCGAGAAGGGGTCAAAGTGGAAGAAACTTGGGATTCTATTGCCATGAAAGCAACAGGGAGTCATGATTTAGTATTAGAAAATGTTCATGTTGCTGAAGATGATCTTGTAGAAAAAATAACCCCAGGAAATAAACCAGCAGCAGGATGGCTATTGCATATTCCAGCTTGTTATTTGGGAATTGCCCAAGCTGCCAAAAAACAAGCGCTTGAATTTGCCACAACCTATTCACCAAGTAGCATCAAAGGCACGATAGCCGATTTACCAACAGTTAAACAAAGGATCGGAGAAATGGAACTGCGAATCATGGAAAGCAAATATTTCCTTTATGCTGTTGCTAAGCAATGGGATGAAAGTAGTGAAGAAGAGCGGCAACAAATGAATCCAGAGCTTGGTGCGGTTAAGTTAAGCGTTGTGAATAAAGCATTAGAAGTGGTTGATTTAGCAATGCGCATTGTTGGTGCAAGAAGCTTATCACAGAAAAATCCGCTGCAACGATATTACCGGGATGTTCGGGCTGGATTGCATAATCCACCGATGGATGATATGACGATTATGCTCCTTGCCTCATCAGCCATTGAACAATTAAAAAATGCATCCAACTAGGATAGCCAAATCGCTTATTATAAAAAATACTCGTGTAGATCAGCAATAATTCACCAATAACAAAGTCGTTTTCGAAAAAAATTCCGTCACCATGTAAGAAAAACACCATCACCATTTCGCACAAAAAATAAAACCGCGAGAAATCAGGTCAATCCAATGATTTCTTGCGGTTTTTTCGTTCTAATATCCAATCAAGCTTGGTCCATTTCATAAAGTCTACGATAATGGGGTTCAGTCGCCATGAGTTCATCATGACTACCTTGCATCTTAATTCGGCCATTTTCAAGAAAGATAATTTGATCCATGGCTTCAACACCAGCTAGATGATGGGTGATCCAGAGGACCGTTTTGTCTTCGGTAGCTGTTAACATCGTATCGAGTAATTCCATTTCATTGATCGGATCAAGTCCAACTGTAGCCTCATCAACAATAATAATCGGCGCATCTTGTAAAAGGACCCGAGCAAAGGCGACTCGTTGACGCTCACCACCAGAGAAGCGGTGGCCCATTTCTAACATTTGCGTTGCCATCCCATCAGGTAAACTAGCGATCAATGATGAAAGTTGGGCTTGCTCAGCAACGCGTTCTACCTCTTGATGACTAGCGGTATTTCTGCCAATTTTAATATTGTTGGCAATCGTAGTCGCGAACAAATGAGGTTTTTGATTGAGCACCGAAACAGCTTTTGATAAATACGCACTTTGCATTGGTTGCTGATTAATCGTAATCGATCCTGCCGTCGGTTCTAATGCACCAGCAATTAATTTAAGCAAAGTTGATTTACCAGCACCACTGCGCCCTAGAATGGCTACTTTTGATCCGGCGGGGATCGATAAGGAAATATCCTTTAGCACATCTTCTGAACTGTTCGGATAACGATAACTGAGTCCATTAATTTCTAAATCAGCCTTGTTCGTTTGTTGCCATTCATCATTTTTGGCAATGCTTTTCGGATAAGGGCTATTTTCAACCTCTTCAATTCTTTCCACTGATTCTTGATAAGACGGGATCAGTTCAATTGAATCAGATAGGGGCATCAGTTCTTCAGTAATTGAAAACATCATCAAGACAAAGGCGGCAATCACTGTAGGGGCGATTGTTTCCGCATTTGCTTGGGTGCCTGCCCAAACCATTGTCATAATAATAATCACACCAATAATGACTTGGATAACAGCATCGCGAACATAGTGCCACGATTGCATTTTTCTTTTTGTGGCAATCAGTTGCTGATCTTGTTTATGATATCTTCCTACAAATTCTTTCACGCGACCACTTGCTTGCCAATCTGTTAATCCAAAAATCGCATCAGTTAAATATTGATACAGCTTGCCCCGTTGTTGTTTCATCGCCACATGATGTTTTTTCATTTGGAAAAAAGATATGGTTGGAATGAGAAAAATAAGAATGCCTAGTACAAATAACATCATCAAACCAAACACGAGATCAAACCAACCAAAAACAGCGATGATCACCCCATAGATGAGGACACCGAGGGATCCAGGTAAGACTGTTTTGATATAGAGATCTTGTAAATGCTCGATGTCATCTGAAAGGACACCTAATAAATCCCCAGTTTGATAGCGAGAACGTAAAAATAATGCTTGTGGTTCAACAATCTTATATAGTTTCACCCGCATCTTTGCCAGTATTCTGAGGACCAAATCATGGCTGGCTAATTTTTCAACATATAAAAATACAGCTCTACCAATACTAAAAGCTCTCACAGCAACAATCGGAACATAAACAATCATAATATTTTCTGGTCGCAGGGCCGATTTTGAGATCAGATAACCTGACATAAATAAAAGCATGGCACCGGAGCCGACCCCAAGGATACCAAAGAAGAGGGACAAGGCAATTTTTCCTTTATATAATTTTAAATAAGGTTGGAGCCATTCCTTCATTTCCATCGTCTCCTTTGACTAACCTGCTGCTCTAATTGATAATATGTTCCGCGTTGTTCGAGTAATGACTGACGATCACCTTGTTCTACTAACCGTCCTTGCTCAAGAACGAGCAAATAATCCATCTGTTTCATCCAATGCATCCTGTGTGTAGCAAAGAATACCAATTTATCTTTAAATAATTCCAGCATGATTTGGCGGATTTCATATTCTGTTTCGATATCGAGATGGGCTGTCGGTTCATCGAGTAAAATAATCTGTCGTTTACTTAATAAGGCGCGTGCCATGGCAATTCGTTGTTCCTGACCACCACTTAACATGCGCCCACCTTCACCAATGCGTTCGTGGATGCCGTCAGGTAGTTGGTCAACAAAGGAACGCATGCCAATCTGATCGATGATCTCTTCAATGGCATCATCTGGCGCATCTGGCTCATAAAAGCGAATATTATTGGCAAGAGATGTAGGGAAAATGTAAGGATGCTGGGGTATATAAGCGATATGCTCTAGCCATTGTTGATGGTAAAGGGTTTTCGTTTCCTGCCCATTCACTTTAATGACCCCTTCATTAGGATGTAAATATCCAGCAAGGACATTAATTAAGGTTGACTTCCCAGCCCCACTATGACCAACAATGCCGACCATCCCAGTTCCATGCCAGGAGAAGGAAATGTCCTGTAAAATTTCCTTGTCATCTGTTGAGATAGACACATTTTCCAGTTGAATGTGTAGCGAATTATCCGCTTTATCGAACAACTTTTCCGGTCTGCTCGGTATCGCTTCTCTCTTTTCGATGATTTTTTCCACTTCATCTAAAGCAATTTGGCCATCTAATGTTGCATGATAATCACTGCCAACTTGTCGAATCGGTAAAAAATATTCCGGTGCCAGAATCAGGATTGTTAACGCTGGAAAGAGGGTAATCGCTCCTTCAATTAAGCGGAACCCTAAACCGACGGCAACGAAGGCAATAGATAAGCTCGTAAAGAAATCGAGGGCAAAGGAAGATAAAAAAGCTACCCGTAATGTTTTCAGTGTTGCTTTTCGATATTGCTCACTTACTAAGCCGATGTTACGAATATGTTTAATGCTTCGTCCTAAATATTTTAATGTTTCCAATCCTTTTAGGGAATCGACAAAGTGATTGGATAGGATCCGATACGTATGGTATTGGCGATCAGCCATTTTTTGGGCAGCTAAACCGAGTAAAATCATGAAAATAATAATGATCGGAACGCTCACAATTAAAATAACAGCTGAAATAACATCGACAGTAAAGACATAAATAACGATGACAACAGGAATGATTGCTACCCCGATCATGCGGGGAATTGTCTTTTCAACGTAAGTTTTAATTTGATCGATACCTTCAACGGCTAACGTAACAAGACGCCCGGTTCCATACACATTTACAAAATGTTGTCCATGTTTAAAATAACTATCAATCAATTGTTCATGGAGATCTTTCCCCATTTTTTCAGCAAATCGTTCAGCTAAAAAACGTTTCAAAAGCGCAAGCGTTTGGCGACTTAAAAATGCCAATAGAAAGAACCCTATCTCTTGAAGCACGTCTGTCGCTTGTGCTCCTTCAAATAAAGATGTAACCGCTCGGGCAACAAAGATCGCCTGAGCAGTTACAGCAATTGCTTCGAATAGGGTAAAGATACTAACAATAATATATAATTTTTTACTCCCGGGATGGGTTGGTAATCCTTTTCTACGGTTCATTAGTACTCCAACTGATCTTTCTTTTTAATACGCTTGCGGAAAATGTAATAACTCCATGCTTGATAACCTAATACAAACGGTAATAATGTTAAAGAGAAGTAGGACATAATTTTTAATGTATAATCACCTGATGAAGCATTATAGACCGTTAGATGATATGCTTCATTCATTGAACTAATCATGACACGTGGGAACATGCCGATAAAAATACTGGCGGTCAATAAGACAATTGTCGCACTTGTTAAAGCAAAAGCCCACCCGTCATATTTTTTAATGTTCAATACGTTTGCAGCAAAGAGGGCAATTAATGCTAAGAACGGTACGATCACCCATAAGCTACCGTGATAGGTGAAAATGTCTGTTGTATAGAGACCAATTAAGATAAAGACGAGTAATAGCAAAATCGTAAATGGTGCTAGTTTAAC
The DNA here is from genome assembly GCA_937925695.1 of uncultured Bacillaceae bacterium. GTDB lineage: Bacteria > Bacillota > Bacilli > Bacillales > Amphibacillaceae > CALAMD01. The sequence continues at coordinate 15,323 of CALAMD010000080.1, forward strand.
ACCGACGTTCCTAGCCCGGTCTTGTAACGTTCCTTCTGTACGAATCGTAATAAATTGTAACCCATGGACGATACATAGTAAGAGGAACATGACACCGCCTAATAAGGCAAAGGGATGAAGGAACTGGATAAATCCTCCAACCATTTCTTTGTTTTGATCAATCGGCATACCGGTCATAAAGTTAGCTAACACGACACCCCATAAAATCGGCGGTAAGAAACTACCAATAAACAATGCCCAATCCCATGTATTTCGCCATTTTGGATTATTTACTTTACTGCGAAACTCAAAGGATACGCCTCGTAAAATCAAGGCCAGCAACATTAATACCAATGGGATATAGAATCCACTAAACATCGTTGCATACCAGTGGGGGAAGGCAGCGAACATCGCACCACCAGCTGTAATTAACCAAACTTCATTCGCATCCCAAAAAGGTCCAATTGTATTGATATATGCACGCTTCTCAAGATCATTTTTTCCTAAAAAGCGAGAAACAATACCAACGCCAAAATCAAATCCTTCGAGAACAAAAAAGCCTATAAATAAAATTGCAATTAAGATAAACCAAAATTCACTAAGAGACAACGGCTGTTCCCTCCTCTTCAAATGGATCTTCAGTTACTTGATCAACTTGTTCTACATGTTTTTCTTTACGTATGTGGTTGACAAACAGATAAACACTGACACCAGCTAAAATGGCATACAAGGTAGTAAAGGAAATAAAGGAAAATAATACTTCATTAAAGGTAACAGTTGGTGAAACGGCATCTTCTGTCTGCATGATTCCAAAAACAACCCATGGTTGACGCCCCATTTCCGTCATAATCCAGCCAAACGTATTACCGAGGAAGGGAAGCCCAATTCCAACGGTCATTAATTTTAAAAATAACGGTTTGCTTTCTAATTTGTCTTTTCTAGAAGCATACCAACCATACAGAGCAAGTAAGAGAGTAATCATACCACTAGCAACCATGATTCGAAAACTCCAAAATACTGTCTTGACTGGTGGAATATAATTACCTGGTCCATATGTTTCTACATATTGTTCTTGTAACTCAAGGAGACCTTGAAGTGATCCACTAAATTCATTAAAGGTTAGAAAACTGAGTAAATAAGGTATTTGAATTTCAAAGGAATTGGCTTGATTTTCTGTATCAATCACGGCAGCTACGGTAAATGGTGCAGGGTCCTGACTGTTTTGCCATAGTCCTTCAGCAGCAGCTAGTTTCATCGGTTGTGTTTCATACAAATGTTGCATTTGCTGGTGTCCAAAGACCATCGTAAATAATACAGAGACGGTTCCGATGATAATGGCGACTCTAAAGGATTGTTTAAAAACTTCAACGTCATGTTTACGATAAATTTTCCAAGCACTAATTCCCGCCACTAAGAATGCCCCTGTTAAAAATGCTGAAAATAACACGTGTGGGAATTGAACCCATAAATGTGGATTCGTTAAAATTTCTGTAAAACTTGTCATTTGTGCGCGTCCATCAGCAAATTCATAGCCGACAGGGGACTGCATAAACGCGTTTGCTGATAGAATCCAAAATGATGACAAAATTGTTCCAAGGGATACTAACCAAATCGATAAGAGGTGTACTTTTTTCGAAAGTCGATTCCACCCAAATACCCAAATACCAATAAAAGTAGATTCCATAAAAAAGGCTAATAGGCCTTCAATAGCCAGTGATGGACCAAAGACATCTCCAACAAAACGAGAATAGGTTGACCAATTCATACCAAATTGAAACTCTTGGAGAATCCCTGTTACAACACCGACAGCAAAGTTAATTAGAAATAATGTTCCCCAAAATTTTGTTGCTCTCTTATACATCTCGTCATTTTTGACAACGTAAAGTGTCTGTAGGATTGCGATGATCAACGCTAATCCAATTGAAATAGGTACGTAGATGTAGTGAAAGATTGTTGTTGAGGCAAATTGTAGCCTTGCTAAATCAAGTACATCCATTGTTTTCATTCCCCTTATAAAGATTTTTGTGTAAGACATTTGCTAAGAGTCAAATGAATATATTCAAAGCACTATTTTCATAGTGGTAATCAACTTTGTGTTTACTATTTTATCTTAAAAAGGAAGGTTTAAATGTGAAATTAATTACAAAGTGAGTACGAAATTTCAACATATTTATGTCAATTTATAATGGGAATAAATAAATAGAGAAAATCGCTTGATTTTAGTGGATTTACTTAAATGACGTAAGAAAAATATGGATTAAAAAATCGCTGCCGAAACGATTTTCTACATAGTGAGTAAAGTGAATCATGTTGTTACTCATGATAGAAAAACGTACAACAACGATTTTTATCAATAGTTATTGGAAGAGCTTATTTGACTAATCTCAGATTAAGAATTCTTTCGGCATTTTTTACGCGGTCTTCAGTCGGTGGTTTAACACCTGCTAATGGGTATTCAAGCCCCAAAGTTTCCCATTTATAAACACCGAGTTCATGATATGGGAGTACTTCAATTTTTTCAACGTTCGGTAGTGTATGAATGAAATCAGCTAAACGATGTAAATCTTCATCGATGTCTGTAATTCCCGGAATAAGAACATGTCTAATCCAAACAGGAACTTCTCGCTCAGCTAATAAATTGGCAAATTCTAATATATGTTCATTCCGTTTACCAGTTAATTTTTCATGTTTGTCACTATCAATTTGTTTAATATCGAGCAAAATTAAATCGGTTAACGGTAATAATTCATCTAATGATTCCATAAATGAAGGGGAGCCAGTGAAGCAACCGGCTGATGTATCGATAGCCGTGTGTATATCTAATTTCTTTAATTCCTTAAATAACTCAACTAAAAAATTAATTTGAATCAGTGGTTCACCACCACTAACGGTCACACCGCCATTAGAAGACTGGAAGAAGGGGAGATATTCTTTAATATCAGCAACAATTTCTTCAACAGTCATCTCTTTCCCGTCGCCCATTTTCCAAGTATCTGGGTTGTGGCAAAATTGACAGCGGAGTAAACAACCTTGCATAAAAATAATATAGCGAATTCCAGGACCATCAACAGTTCCAAATGTTTCGATTGAATGAATTCTGCCTTTCATCATGTTTACCTCCCCAATTAAAATGAGGGGGATATGACATCCCCCTTATGAGCATGGATTAAAGACTTTCGTGGAATGTTCGATTAATTACATCAATTTGTTGTTCTCTAGTTAGTTTAATAAAGTTAACAGCATATCCTGAAACTCTAATTGTGAGTTGTGGATATTTCTCTGGATGCTCCATCGCATCTTCTAATGTTTCACGATCCAATACGTTAATGTTTAGATGGTGTCCGCCTTTGATCGCATATCCATCAATCATTCCAACGAGATTATTGATGCGTGTTTCTTCATCTTTACCTAATGCTTTAGGTACGATGGAAAATGTATTACTAATACCGTCTAATGAGTAGTCGTATGGTAATTTAGCAACTGAGCTTAGTGAAGCAAGAGCACCTTTCTTGTCACGGCCATGGAGTGGGTTCGCACCTGGTGCAAATGGTTCTCCTGCTTTACGACCGTCTGGTGTATTTCCTGTCTTCTTACCATATACGACGTTAGAGGTAATCGTTAAGACAGATTGTGTCGGAATAGCATTACGATAAGTCTTATGCTTCTTAATTTTGTTCATAAATGTTTTAACTAAGTTAACAGCGATATCATCGACACGTGGGTCGTTATTTCCATACTGTGGATATTCGCCTTCGATTTCAAAATCTACAGCAATACCTTGTTCGTTACGAATTGTTTTTACTTTCGTATGCTTGATCGCACTTAAGGAGTCTGCTACAACAGAGAGTCCTGCGATACCACAAGCCATTGTACGTAATACATCTTTATCGTGTAGCGCCATTTCAATTCTTTCATAAGAATATTTATCATGCATGTAATGAATAACATTTAGTGTATTGACGTATAAGCCAGCTAACCAATCAAGCACGACATCGTATTTTTCCATGACTTCATCATAGTCTAAATACTCAGAGGTAATTGGCTCGTATCTTGGGCCGACTTGTTTCAAGGAAACTTCGTCAACACCACCGTTAATGGCATAGAGAAGTGCCTTGGCTAGGTTTGCTCTAGCACCGAAGAACTGCATCTGTTTACCAATTTCCATGGCAGATACACAGCAAGCAATACCATAGTCATCGCCATAAATTGGGCGCATAATATCATCATTTTCGTACTGTATTGAACTTGTACGGATAGATACTTTTGCACAGAATTTCTTAAAGTTTTCTGGTAGATCTTTAGACCATAGTACTGTTAAGTTTGGCTCAGGAGCTGGACCTAAGTTTTCTAATGTGTGCAAGAAGCGGAATGAGTTCTTCGTAACGAGTGGTCTACCGTCTAGTGCCATACCGCCGATAGATTCAGTTACCCAAGTAGGGTCTCCACTGAATAGTTCGTTATATTCAGGTGTACGAGCAAATTTTACTAAACGCAACTTCATGACGAAATGGTCAACAAGTTCTTGAACTTCTTCTTCGGTAATATCGCCATTTTGTAAATCGCGTTCAATATAGATATCTAAAAATGTTGATACTCTACCTAAACTCATCGCTGCACCATTTTGCTCTTTGATTGCTGCTAGATATGCAAAGTAGAGCCACTGAAATGCTTCATGAGCATTTGATGCAGGTTCTGAAATGTCATAGCCATAACTTTGAGCCATTTCTTTTAATTCATGAAGGGCTTTGATTTGTTCGGTGATTTCTTCGCGATCACGGATCACATCATCAGACATAACACCATTTCCGCCAACCAAAGCAAGTTGTTCTTGTTTATCTTCTATTAATCTATCAACACCATAAAGGGCAACGCGGCGATAGTCTCCAATAATACGACCTCTACCATAAGCGTCAGGTAAACCAGTAATAATACCTGCACTACGAGCTGCTCTCATTTCTGGTGTGTAAGCATCGAAAACACCTTGGTTGTGTGTTTTACGATATTCTGTAAAAATGTGTTGTACTTCTTCATCAACTTCATAGCCATATGATTTAGCAGCATTAACTGCCATTCTAATGCCACCAAAAGGTTGTAATGATCGTTTGAATGGTTTATCAGTTTGGAAACCAACAACACGTTCTTTGTCTTTGTCTAAATATCCTGGACCGTGGGAAGTAATGGTTGAAACAATCTTCGTATCCATGTCAAGGACACCGCCATTTTCTCTCTCTTGTTTCGACAATTCCATGACTTGATCCCATAGTTCAGTTGTTGCTTTAGTTGGTCCCGCTAGGAAACTATCATCACCATCATAAGGAGTATAATTTCGGATAATAAAGTCGCGGACATCAATTTCTGTTTGCCATTTACCATCTTTAAAATCTGACCACTGTTTAAAACTCACTGTAAAAATACCTCCTTAAATTTTTTTAAAAGCATTTGTGAATAATTGAGCAACGCTCTATTATAAGGATACCATATTTATACATTTAAAGGCGCTTATAAGTATAACAAATTAATGAACTTTACTATTTTTTTATTAAAAAAAGGTTGTTTTTCATTGTATTTTATGTTACAAAGTGCACAATCGTAAAAACTAATCATTTTATGGGAGAAATCGGGCTGTTTTTGATGATTTCACCTATGATAATGATGAAAACTCATGACTTCGGCTGATAAGGATTGATATGGACGAGGACATCCTCAATATCATGGTGATTTGCAATGAGGCTATCTTTTACTTTTTTAGCGATATCATGGCCTTCTTTTACTGAAATATCAGGATCAACACTCACTTTTATATCAATTACAACGTATCTACCATGGGTCCGAGCATACATTTGGTCAATGCGAAGCACACCATCAATTTCGTTTACCGTATTCATAAATCGTTCCGTTTCATGATGGCTTAAAACTTTTTCCATCATAATGAGAGAGGATTCCTTGGCTAAGCTAAAGCCAACTTTAATGACAATGAAGGAAACGATTATACTTGCTACAGCGTCACCGTACAACAACCACGCTAAGTGATAAGCCTCACCAACCATTGCTGCAACAATACCAAGGAGGGCAGCAAAAGATGAAAGAGAATCTGAGCGATGGTGCCATGCTTCGCTAATTAAGGCCGTACTTTGATATTTTTTTCCTAAAAAATATTTATAATGAAACAGGGCTTCTTTAATCACAATTGAAATAATAATGATGATTAACGCTATGAGACCTGGTGATGAAGGTGTTTCGCCAAAGAATATTTTGATGGAAGAGATACTAATTTCAACACCAACGACAATAAGGAGCAGCGCAACAATTATCGAAGCAATGTTTTCAGCTTTACCATGGCCATAAGGGTGTTCTTCATCGGGTGGCTTATTGGCAATTTTTACGGCAAATAAGATGACGACTGATCCGACAATATCCGATGCTGAATGGAGGGCATCAGCTAACAAGGCACGACTGCCCGTTAACCATCCTCCGATTCCTTTGAACAGCGCGAGTAATGTATTAACAATGATACCTATCCATGTGGCAACAATGATTGGACGTATTGATTGACGCAAGAGCTTCACCACCATCGTTTCGTTAAGTCTATCGTACCAAATACTATGTCGTTAGGTCTATTCGAATGGAGGAATATTTTTAGTGACAGCGAATGGTTAACAAACATCATTGTTCTATTGTGAGAAACAACCCAAAAGGTTATTCATCAATGAAAAAATCAGCTTCACCCATTAGGTATATCAAGATCTAACCAAAGAGAACTTTACTTAACGACTTCGCCAATATAAAAACTGCTTGACATTGCTCGGAAATGCTTTTAATATGGTTGAGATAATGGGGATTGGAATTGTTGTTAAAAGAGTAAGAATATTCTAGTTATATGTGTAGGGGGACGGATGCATGTCAGAGAAAATCGTAATGGCATTAGGTGGTAATGCCATTTTACAAGCTAAACAAAAAGCAACTTATGAAAATCAATTAGCCAATGTACGCCAAACAACAGAAATCATTGCTAAAATTGTGCAAAAGGGTTATCAAATTATTATCACTCATGGGAATGGACCCCAAGTAGGTAATATCTTGCGGCAAAATGAGGTAGCTCAAGATGTTGTTCCGCCTTTTCCATTAGATGTATGTAATGCGGAATCCCAAGGTTTTATTAGTTATATGATTGATCAATCCTTAAAAAACAGCTTAAAAAAATTAGGGTTGGCTAAAAATGTTGTTAGTTTATTAACACAGACAGAAATTTCCAAGGATGATCCAGCTTTTCAGTCACCGACAAAGCCGATTGGAAAATTTTATACTGAGGATGAAGCAAAACAGTTGGCGAGAGAAAAAGGGTGGATTGTCAAAGAAGATGCCGGTCGTGGCTGGCGAAGAGTAGTTGCTTCACCAGAACCAAAAACGATCCTTGGGTCAGATACGATTAAATTATTAGCTGATCATGGGGCAATTGTGATTACAGCCGGTGGTGGCGGTGTTCCAGTAGCTAAAAATGAGCAGGGACTTTATGAAGGAGTCGAGGCTGTTATTGAAAAAGATAGCAGTGCATGTAAACTTGCCCTTGAGACAAAGGCCGATACGTTTATGATTTTAACAGATGTGGCAAATGTTTATTTAAACTATGGGAAAGAAGATGAACAGGCATTAGGTGCGATTTCTGTGGAAAAAGCGAAGGAATTTGTAGCTGCCGGGCATTTTTCACCAGGAAGTATGGAACCAAAAATGCGAGCAGCGATTAAGTTTGCTGAGCACGGAGGTCGGGCCATTATTTGTTCATTACATGAAGCAGATTTAGCCCTTGAGGGGAAAGCAGGGACACTGATCACTTTATAAAATTTTTCAGAAAAGCATAGTGTTTGAAAACATGGTAACGTCAGTTAGAGATGATCACAAAATTGATCAACAAATCCCTGTTCTTGGATTTTGTTGATCAATTTTAAATCAAGTCTGTTAAATAATTCCTAATTTTTTTAATCCATGATAAATTCCATCTTCTTCAACTGAAGTTGTTACATGCTTGGCATAAGGCAGTAAATCAGGATGTGCATTCCCCATGGCAACTCCTTCACCCACCACTTCAAGCATTTGCTTATCATTTAATCCATCGCCAAAAGCAATGGTTTGCTCACGTTTTATATTTAGATGTTGCATCATTTTTTCAATCGCTTTTCCTTTATTTACGTTTGTTTGGATGACATCGTAAGAATGGCCTAAGCCTTCAATATTAACTTGTTCTAGGCGAATTTCCTCGGTTAATTCGTATAACGCTACATGCTTTTTCTCTACATTCATAACCGTTATGCTTACGACCTGATCAATGATTTCAGGAGTGAATTCTTCGTTATATTTTAATTCAAAACAATCAATAAATTGCTGTACTAAAGGCTTATCCAAAGAGGTAAAGTAATTTTTCTCACTCGTGTAAAAAACAATTTCATGACCATGCTCGTTACTAAGTTCAAGATACTGCTTGATAATTTGACGGTCGAATGATTCGTTAACTATGACTTTGTTGTTGTAAGTAGCATACCCTCCGTTGTAACCAATAAACGAATGGATGTTTAATTCGTTGGTTAATGTTTTAATTTCATGTAAGGGTCGTCCAGTAGCAACAATAACTTCGATACCTTTGGCTTGGACTTGTTCAATTGCTTGTTTCGTAGCTTGACTATATTTATGATCAGTCGTTAGGATCGTGCCATCAATATCTAGAAAAAGAGCTCGGTAATCCATCTTTTCTCTCCTTTAAAAGTCATCTTGAATGGATAAAAGTTTATCATAAAGACATGAAATCTACAAAAATCCTAAGGGCAGACTTGAAGCAGGACTCAGTTTCCAATTGTAATAAACGGTGTTGAAAATTGTTTTCCTATTTGAATGGACTGGATGAGATTGTTGTCGGAAAGATTTTTCATTGATATTTTATACAATCAATAGGATGGATCAATTTCCAGTGGATAATGATCGTTTATTTAAGGGTTTTCATTTAAATTGACTTTATTTATGAGCAAATGTAAACTGTTAATAACTATGAATCTATTTTTACTAGGTGGGGTGAACATATGATACAAGCAGTTTTTACTATCGGAATCATTTTAACGGTTGTAATGATTATTTTGAGTGTCATTTTAGCTAGAGCATCTTTACCAGGGTATACGCTTTATTATCCTTTTGCCGCTGTTTTTGGCATTGGATTAATCTTACTATTATTTGCAACTATTTTAGATAAGATTGTCATTGCCGGAGCAGGATTAGGTGGCTGGGGAATTGCTTGTTTATTTGCATCTGCCATTGGCTTTATTGTTTCAGCCATATTAGATACATATACACACCAGGCAGAATAACTAAATAGTGTATGGACGGTAGTTTAGGAAAGATTGTATAAGCGAAGGTGGAGTGTCTATAATTGATATTTCACCTTCGCTTTTTTACCTCGTTATTACAGTGAATATAGTGCAAACAATTCTGTAACGCCAAGGGGTTAAGCGCTTTATAAAAACAGTTGACTTAGAAAACGATAAAAGTTATGATTTAAAAGGATTGAGCTTTCAGAACGCGCTATTATATAGTTGATTTTAAGCTTTGTAGCAATTTTATTTTTATCTCCATATGTGAAAGAAGGCACTAACATGAAAATTAAAGTGAAACACTTCACATCTTGTTTGAACAAAAGAGTTAGTAATTGGGATAAATAATACAGATTAAGCAATACAATGAAGTTTCATTATGTATTACAAAGGTAAAAAGAACAATATTCATATGAACTTCATTTTTTGCATCAGCCATTCATAACCAAATGGGTGATGCTATCACCAAATAGAAGTACTCAGTTAAACGTGTTCATGAGCCAAAAGCAGTTCCATTTACGCTATTGATACATTGTCTGAACTAGGATAACTCTTCCTGGCTCACCAGTTAGTGACTCAAATAGATGGAAGTGGATCTTGCTAGCTCTTATTAAACTATACATCTTAATAGAGGGGAGAAATGACATCTTGGAACAGCAAAAAGTGAAAAACAGATGGCTGATTGCACTGGCAGGTGTAGCCATTCATTTAGCTATCGGTTCAGCCTATGCATGGAGTGTTTTTACCTTACCAATCAATGAATTAACAGGTTGGACAACGGCTCAAATATCCTTCGCGTTTAGTTTAGCTATTTTTTGTTTAGGAACATCAGCTGCTTTTATGGGACATTTTGTGGAAAAACAAGGTCCAAGAAGATCTGGGATTGTGGCGGCAATTTTATTTGGTGTTGGGGTCGCCTGTACAGGTTTTGCCGTAAAATTTGAGTCTTTACCATTGCTTTATCTAACCTATGGCGTTATCGGTGGAGCAGGTTTAGGAACCGGCTATGTAACACCAGTCTCAACAATGATCAGGTGGTTCCCTGACCGTCGAGGTTTAGCGACGGGTATGGCGATCATGGGCTTTGGTTTTGCAGCGTTAATTACTGGACCGATCGCCCAAAGACTAATTGGTGCAGTCGGTGTATCAAATACGTTTTTTATTTTAGGTATTAGTTATTTCATTGTGATGTTTGTTGCATCCTTATATTTAGAAAAACCTCCTGCAGGTTGGAAACCTGAAGGATTTGATGAAACAGCTCAAGCAAAAGAAAGAAAAAATGGTATTACCCGAGATCTATCACAGCTTACCGCTAATGAAGCGATTAAGACACGCCGTTTTTGGATTATGTGGTTGATGTTATTTATTAATATTACTTGTGGTATTGCCCTCGTATCAGTTGCTTCACCAATGGCCCAAGAAATCACGGGCATGTCTGCAGTGGCTGCAGCTACAATGGTTGGTGTGATGGGCTTCTTTAATGGTGGTGGAAGGTTCGCTTGGGCAACGCTCTCAGATTATATTGGACGCCCTAATGTATATACATTATTCTTTGTTATTAATGTCATTGCCTTTATTGTTTTATATTTTACGAAAGCACCGTTGTTATTTATGATTCTAATCTATATCATCATGACTGTTTATGGTGGCGGATTTGCAACCATACCAGCATATATTGGTGATATGTTTGGAACGAAAGAAGTGGGTGCTATTCATGGATATATCCTAACAGCATGGGCTATGGCTGGTTTAGCAGGACCATTAATTCTTTCCTTTATTTATGATGCGACAGGAAAATATAGTGGTACATTATTCCTCTTTACAATTTTCTGTGTGATCGCACTCATTTTATCATTAGTTATTAGAATTGATATCAAACGATTGCAAAAACAACAAGAATCAGCTAAATAATATTTACGTACATCCCTATTAATCATGTGGGCTTTGCATGATTAATAGGGATTTTTTAAATGTCTTTATCACACCAATCGTGACAAAGGGCTTTCAATTCATGTATATTTGGACATATAAAGGTAAGTAGGGATGGGAAAACGATGAAAATATTGTTAGTAGAAGACGACCAGACGATTGCTGCTGGGTTAGAATATTCTTTACAACAGGAAGGATATGCTGTACAAGTATGCTTTAATTATCATTCAGCCGAAAAAATCATACAACAAGACCTTGAGGGTATATCATTATGTATTTTTGATCTCTCACTACCAGATGGGAGCGGTTATGATTTATGTAAACTGGTGAAAAGTAAGCGAGATATCCCGGTTATCTTTTTAACCGTGATCGATGATGAGGTCAATGTAGTGATGGGGCTTGATATGGGGGCAGATGATTACATTACTAAACCCTTTCGGATTCGTGAATTGATGGCAAGGATTAAATCAGTTATGAGAAGATATGATCAGCAACGACCAAGGAATCATATGATTACAATGCGTGATATAAAAATTGATACATTAGCAAGAACTGTCTACAAACAAGGGAAAGAAATATCCTTAACTGCCCTTGAGTATCGATTATTATTAACATTTGCAAATCATTATGGACAAACTTTGACGAGGGATCAATTACTCGAACACATTTGGGATGTAGCTGGCAATTTTGTCAATGACAATACGTTAACAGTATATATCAAAAGATTACGAGAAAAGTTAGAAGACGATCCTAAAAACCCGCAGCTTATTCAAACGATTCGTGGGGTTGGCTATAAAGTAGGAGATTAATATGTTACGTAATAGAGAAATTTTATTATATTTTGTTGCCATGGGAGTAATTAGTACCATTGCCATCATTATCGGTTTTATCATAACAGCTACTACTGGTTGGCTAATGATTGTCGTGTCTTTCTTATTGATGTTGATTACTTATTTTTATACAAGATGGCGTTACCTTGAAATTGAAAAACTATCGGGATATTTGCGCCAAATCAGTAGTGGTGACTACACTTTAGATGTTCGTGATAACAAAGAGGGCGAATTAAGCATATTAAAAAATGAAATTTACAAAGTGACGAGCATTTTAGCAGAATACAACGTGCAGTTAAATCAGGATAAACTTCATTTATCAAATGCCATCTCAGATATTTCTCATCAATTAAAAACACCGCTCACGTCCATGACAGTGATGGCGGATTTACTTTCGCAACCAGATTTACCGATCAACAAACGGCAAGAATTTATTCGTAATATACTTCTGCAATTAGAACGACTTGATTGGTTAGTCACCTCGTTATTAAAGTTATCGAAAATTGATGCCGGGACAGTTTATTTTAAGCAAGATCGTATTTTGGTCAAAGACTTAATAGAGCAGGCACTAGAACCACTGCTCATCCCCATCGATATTAAACAGCAACATGTTTGCATCCAGGGTGACGAGAATGTCACCATTGAAGCTGATTTCCAATGGACGAAAGAGGCATTGATTAATGTAGTGAAAAATTGTATTGAACATACGCCGGATAGTGGGAAAATTGATATCAAATATGCGAGCAATGTTTTATATACCGAGATTATCATTCGCGATTATGGAAAAGGAATGCCTAAAGCAGATCTTCCCTATATTTTTCACCGTTTTTATAAAGGTAAGCATGCCAGTGAAGAAAGTGTTGGCATCGGTTTAGCGATGGCTTATCAAATTATTACTAGTCAAGGCGGGGATATTGAAGTGATGAGTGAGGAAGGAAAGGGGACTCAGTTCCACTTCAAGTTTTACCATCAAGATCAGCGCAAAAAACAGTGATGTTCTCGTTGTTTACAAAGCCTATTGTCATTCATATCATAGCGTGAACGAACATGGGTTTCTATGTATTTTTCGAAAATGTTGCTAATGACCTAATAAAGTGACAAAAATGTCACCTGTTTATTCACCCAATAGTCATTTTAGATAGATAAACTAAGTCATAGCAAAGGATATTTATGGAGGAATAGACATGGAAATTTTAACAATTGAAAATCTATCTAAAGTGTATGGACAAGGTGAAACAGCCGTAACAGCACTTGATGATGTTTCACTGTCAGTTGACAAAGGGGAGTTTATTGCAATAATCGGCCCTTCTGGGTCGGGAAAATCAACACTCATGCATCTCATGGGGGGTGTAGATCAACCTACTCATGGAAAAGTGTTTGTTGATGGGACAGACATCTACAATTTAAATGAAACCCAATTAGCCATTTTTCGTAGACGACAAATCGGTTTAATTTATCAGTTTTATAATTTAATTCCTGTGCTCACGGTAGAAGAAAATATAAAACTACCGGTTTTACTAGATGGCCATGAAGTCGATGAACAACATTTTCAGAAAATTGTTGAGACCTTAGGATTATCGGATCGTCTAAATCACTTGCCAAATCAACTTTCAGGTGGACAACAACAACGTGTTTCAATTGGTCGAGCATTGATTAACCATCCAGCCCTGTTGCTTGCTGATGAACCAACAGGAAATTTAGATAGTGAAAACAGTAAAGAAATTATCGATTTATTAAAAATGTTTAATCAGCTCTATAATCAAACACTTATTATCATTACCCATGATGAGCGAATTGCTTTGCAAGCTGATCGGATTATTAAGATCACGGATGGACGAGTTGTATCTGATGAGGTGGTTCGTCCATGAATATCGTTAACAAACTGACACTCAGGCACTTAAAGAAAAACAAACGCCGAACCCTCGTAACGATCATTGGTGTGATTATCTCCGTTGCCATGGTCACTGCTGTATCAACTTTGGTAACGTCATTTATATCTTTGATGCAAAAACATCAAATCGCCAATGAAGGGGAATGGCATGTTCTCTATAAACATGTTAACGAAGAACAGCTTCACCAAATTGAGGCAGATGCAAATACAAAAAAAGTGTTGCTATCCAAAGATGTAGGTTATGCAGAGCTACCAGAAAGTGAAAATAGCTATAAACCGTATCTTTTTATCCAAGGATATAATCAAGATGCATTTCATCATTTCCCGATCAATATCGTTGAAGGGAAAATGCCGACAAAAGATGATGAAGTCTTGATTTCTGAGCATATTATGACGGATGGTCAAGTAGAAATTCAGGTAGGCGATCGACTGACCCTTTCCATTGGCGAGCGAAAGATAAAAGACGAATATCTACCTGCAATGGAACAAGAACTTAGCGATGAGATGGGGACTTATGAACTTAGCCAGTCTTTAGCCTTACAAACGAGTTCCGACAGGGTCATGGAGACGATTGTGCCAAAGTTAGAAAAAACCTTTACTGTTGTCGGAATTATGGAGCGGCCAAGATGGGAACCATATGTAGCGCCAGGCTATACAGTGTTAACGTATTTGGATGACGAGCCTTTTAATGTCTATGATTCAGTCAATGCGTCTGTTGTTTGGCATGACATAAATCGAACGGCTGTAAAAGATGCCAATGACTTAGCAGCATCATTACAAATTGCCTCTCCATCTTTTCACAATAGTTTACTGAGGTACTATGGTGTCATTCATAATGACATCATGAGAAAAGCTATATTTTCTGTAAGTGCTATTGTCCTTAGTATCATTGTTATTGGTTCAATTGCCCTCATATATAATGCATTTGCTATTTCTGTTTCTGAACGTTCACGGTATTTAGGCATGTTGTCGAGTGTCGGGGCAACGAAAAAGCAAAAGCGAAACTCAGTCTTTTTTGAGGGATTTGTCATTGGCTTGATTAGTATTCCCATTGGGGTATTAAGTGGTTTACTTGGCATATGGGTCACATTTTATTTTGTTAATCCTATGCTTCAGGATTTAGCAGAAATTTCGGCACAATTAACAGTCGTTGTGACGCCACTATCCATTGTTGCTGCTGTTGTTATCTCGGCCATTACTATTTTTGTTTCAACATACTATCCAGCACAACGGGCATCAAAAATCACCGCGATTGATGCGATCAGGCAAACGATGGATATTAAACTAACGGCTAAAGAAGTAAAAACGTCAAAACTTATTCGAAAGATTTTTGGCATTGAAGCAGAGATCGGTTTAAAAAATTTAAAAAGGAACAAGCGCAGATATTATACAACGATATTTTCTTTAGTCATTAGTATTGTGTTATTTCTAACAGTTTCATTCTTTACTGATCAAATTAAACAGTCATCTTCGTATTTTAGTAGTGGCATTAATTATGATGTATCGATTAGAGCTTATACACCGAATAGTAATGAAAATATTTTTAGTAATGCTTTTATTGAGTCAATCACCTCTTTAGAAGAAGTGACTGACCATACATTTATCCATGAAATAGCAGCAGAAACTAAACTTAATCAACAGCAAGCACCGAAAGAACTAGTTAATTTACGTGAGGAAGTTGATACTTTTCATATAGGAATTGATTTGAAAGTATTAGATCATCAAAGCCTTCGAGAATATGCAAATGAAGTAGGGGTAGATTTTGCTACGTTAACAAATCCAGATCATATAACCGGGATTGTCGTCAATAAAGCGATCACCATTACGGGAAAATATGGTGAAACAGAAGCGATTCGGATTGATCCAGGTGATAAACTTGAAATTAATTATCATCACTGGTCAGATGACGAAAGTGTTACTTTAGGTGAATTAGAGGTACTTGCTCTAACAGATCACACGCCGATGGGAGTTATCCCAAATTATGTTGGATCCATCAATCTTATTATTTCACCGGAAACCTATGCTTTATTAAATCAAGATAACAAGATAAAAGAAGGTGCCTATGAATTATTTTTAACAAGTACTGATCCATTAGGGATCCATGGAAAAATTGAGGAATTGAAGGATCATCGTATGTATATTCATAACTACCATAAATCGAGGGAAGAGGAGAAACAATTTCTCTTACTAGTTTCCGTGTTTGTTTATGGGTTTATTATCTTAATTACAGCCATCTCAGTCGCAAATATTTTTAATACGATCACGACAAGTATTTCTCTGCGTAAAAGAGAATTTGGTATGTTGAAATCAGTGGGGATGACACCCCAAGCCTTTAATAAAATGATACATTATGAAAGTATATTTTATGGGTTAAAATCCCTGCTATATGGCTTGCCAATTAGCGGTGGGATCATGTGGTTAATTTATCATTCGATGTCAGAAGGTTTTTCCTATCCATTTACCGTACCGTGGGGAAGCATATGTATCACGATTGTTGGTATCTTTTTAATTGTCGGAGTCTCTATGCTTTATGCCAGTGCAAAAGTGAGAAAAGAAAATATTATTGATGCATTAAAACAAGAAAATATTTAATGTTTTCGAGAAAAAAACCAGGTTCTCCTTAAAGAACCTGGTTTATTAATTTAAATTAAATATGTTTTTCCATCCCGTTGTTCGATTTTTCCTTCCCGCATTAATCGTCCGAGTGCTCGTTTAAAGGCTGACTTACTTATCCCAAATGTGTTACGAATAGTTTCAGGATCGCTTTTATCACTAAAGGGGATGACGCCATTATTTTTTTCCAGTTCAGCTAAAATTAACTCAGCATCATCATCAATCCGTTCATGTTTTAATGGCAACAAGGACACATTAATCGTACCATCATCTTTTACATCAATCACGCGACCGCGAACAACTGAGCCAAGTCTTGGTTCCTGCTCTCTTTCGGTGTGATGGATAAAACCACGCAGGTGATCATCCGTAAAAATCGCTGTTCCTTCGCGACTTGTATAATAAACCCGACCAGTTACTTGCTGATTGCGAAGATCATCGTTAGCCAACTCACGCATTTCCATAAATACTTTATCTTGAGCAGGGATCGCTAATAAACGACCATCTTGATCATTTCCTAAGGTCACATAAAGCTGATCACCTGCTTTTGGCCATACGTCAAATATAAGCGGCAAATCATCAATTGAAACTAGGATATCCTTTTCAATTCCGATGTCAACAAAAACACCAAGATGAGGGATTACTTCAACGACTTCTGCCCAATCATACGTATTCATTTGAATTGACGGGATGTTTGTCGTTGCGACGATTTCATTATTTCGGTCATGGTAAATAAAAACATTTATATACTCACCAAGGGATAATTGTTTGTCAACCTGCTCTTTTGGTAAGAGCACATGATTTTGTTGATCCCCAAGGAGATAACCTGTTTCATTTTCTTCATATACTTGTAAAAGCTGTACTGTACCAACCGATGGCATCACATATCATTCCTTCACCATAGAATATATAATATACATCTCGTTTCTATGATGAACCATTTGGTAATTTTTATCTATGAAAATCCCTCAAGTTTTACTGATCTTTCATGAAGTATCCTTAAAAAATCCCCCTTATCATACAAGACTTGTTACACACCTTCTCGTTTTTCAAATAACCATACTGATAGAAGATAGGATAGAGGTATACAAACGAGCGAAAAGGCAATTGGTATGAGATAAGGTTGAATGTCAATAAATTTTAAGAAATACGTGAATGTATTTGATAAATCTATATAAGGATTATCCTTTATTACTATATAGCTATAGGTTCCACCGATCAATAGCATAGCTTGGATAAAAGCTGCTATATTCGGGGATTTAACCGCATAATAAATTGGTAGAGAAATGGCTACTGAGCCGATGAGCATGGCCATTAACCACGTTGCAGTTAACCCATTGACAGGCGATGTTTCGAGATAAGGAAGACCATAGTGGGCTACCTGATCGATGATCACATGGCCAACGAGAATGACGATAAAACATATGATTAAAAATATATATCTAGTCAAAACAATGTTGCTTTTACGAACTGGTAAACTAATTAAAAAGCGGTTGATGTTTGCTTTATGATCGAGATAAAAGATAAACGCATGAAAGAAAAATATCACAAACAGGTAAGTTAATAAATAGGGCATATTGAGCACATAGGTAATCACCATATATAGTAACCAGCCGATTACCGAGAAAAAGCTTGCTTGAAAATCCCTTTTAAATAATTGCAACATCGATTATCCACTCCTTTCTATTTTGCATGAGGTCATTGGAAGAAACACAAACCATCGCTTTATGCATCCTTACGATTAAAAATGGAATGTGAACATAAATATGAAACAACTAAGCTACCGACTGTAAATAGACTGATTGATAGTAGGGGATAGGCTTCAATTATATCCAAAAACGATAAAATAAAAGATTCAGTCACTTTTTCTAAATAATCCATTAGCGTAAAGATGACGAGCATGCCTAAGATGATCAATGTAACTTGAATAAAAAGACCTTTGATCACAGAATCAACAAAGTAATAGATAGGAACCATCACAGCTATCATAAAAACGACCGATAGAAATGTAAATAGAACATGAGTACTCCTTATGGGGTCGAAACTAAAGGTTGGTGCCCAATCTAACTTTGGCAGTAAATCATGGGCGATCGTATCAATTCCCCATAAATATAATAAGAAAATGATCGCTGTTAACAGAATTAATACATAGCGAGCAGAGACGATTTGACTTCGCTTAACAGGTAAGCTAATCATATAACGATTGGTTTTATTATGTTGTTCATAATAAAACATATTGAACACATAGCCAAAAATGATCCCCAAGTAAATAAACAGTGGCGATAAATTGACAAAATAAATTAACGGAATGATTATAAAGATACTTAGAAAATACATCCGGTTAATCAAGAAGTCTCGTTTTATCATTTGTACCATATAGCTCTACTCCTTTCTCGTCATAAAATACATGACATCTTCTAACGTAGCAGGTTCAATAACGATCTCATCTGCAAACTCTTTAAATAGGGATGGCTCACCTTCAAATAAAGCAGTAAAGCCAAGAGTATTTTCTCGTACATTCGTAAACAAGTTGCGTGTATCAGTATCAAGTAGCGCAAGGGGTCCCTTGACAAGATGGTAATGTTCCCGGATCTCTTCCATACTTTTTTGAAAGACTATCTGACCGTTGTGAATAAAAATGATATGATCAGCAATACGATCAAGGTCTGTCGTAATATGGGTTGAGATAAAGATCGTTTGATTTTCACGCACCATTAATTCTTGTAATATTTCTAGTAATTCTCTCCGAAATATTGGATCAAGGCCTGAAGTAGGTTCATCCATAACAATAAATTCAGGTTCATGGGCCAGGGCAAATAAGAGAGAGCATTTCATTCTCATTCCTTTGGAAAATTGTTTAATTTTTTGCCCATAAGGCAGTTCAAACATACGTAAATATTTTTTAAATAATTCTTCATTCCATGTTTCATAAAGGGGCGCAATAAATGACTTCATTTTTTTAATTGTAAAATCTTCGTACATATATAAATCATCATAGACAAAGCCAATGTTTTGTTTGACCTGATGGTTTTTATGACTTTTATCAAAGATTTTGATCTCACCTTGATCGGCCTGAACAATGTCCATCAACATTTGGATTGTTGTTGTTTTACCACTGCCATTTGGACCAATAAATCCGGTGATGTAGCCTCTTGGAATGGTGATATTTAAATTTTCAATTGAAAAGTTCTTACGTTTTTTATAAACGTGACGGAATTCAACAGCATTCATTTTACTCATCTCCTTCATAATAAATTTCCAAAAGTTCAATCAATTCTTCCTTTGTAAGACCAATCTGCTTACTCATCCCAACGATTTCTTCTAACTTATTTTCAATTTCTCGCAGTTGCCATTCTTTTAATACATGGGGTTGTTGACCGGCCACAAAGGTTCCTTTACCAACCGCTGAGACGACATATCCTTCCTGTTCCAAATCTTCATAAGCCCGTTTTGTCGTGATCACACTTACTTTTAAGTCTTTGGCAAGTTGCCTCATTGAAGGAAGCGCATCGCCTTCTTGTAGGGTTCCGTTAAATATATGCTGTTTGATTTGCTCTTTGATTTGTTGAAACAGCGGTTCTTTACTTGTTGTGTTAAGGATAATGTTCATAACAAGAATCACCTCCGTTAATGTGCTTGAAGATTATATTGTATATATACACTATACACAATATACACACACTTCATTCAAAAGTCAATAGATTTTTTAAATAAATGATTAAAACTAAAAATGGTAATCTAATTAGAAGTGACTCATTACCCGTCGGACGTTATCGTTTCACTGATATTAATGAATAATGACGATGCAGTATTCGTTGCAGAAGGGGGATGCGAAATAGGTTTTATATATATTGTTAAACTTGAACAGAACACCGATTATTAGCGAGGAAAATAACGTTATGAAGAGGATGCGGAATAGGTAGCGACTTTTCAGCTTTTGAAAATGCGAGGAAAAATAACGTTTTCGCGGGGCTGCTGTATATAATGAATAAAATGATAAGCTGAATCGGAACAAATAATAACCTAGCATGATACGCAGTTGCCTGTTGAGGCTGAGAGAGTCGAGGATGCCGCCTATCTTAATTGAATCTAGCATGATACGCAGTTACCTGTTGAGGCTGATAAAAAATAAAAAACATGGGCATCCCATGTTTTCATAATAGATATGATTTCTATTTATTAAATAGGAGAATATTGTCTTTTCCTATAGGTCTGTGTCAGCCACTGATCATCAGCAATAACAATTTTTTACTTTGTGGTATGTTGCTTTTATGTGGCATGAGATTTATTTATGATATTTGAGGTGCATAATCTCATTTTCTGACGGTATAAGTTGATTTGTTTGTGAATCCACTTCGATCGGCACACATATCAAGTCTTTATGTTCTTGATCATAAAGACAAAGGGCGTATTCATTCATAAATACGATTGGTTCAGGTTTATTGTATTCAACCGTCACTTTGTGGACAGTTTGGTTACCGGAATTAGCTTGAACATATACTAGATTAGAGAATTGCATGGATTCATTTGTATGTCGGGCGATATATTCAATTAATGATTGGATTTCAGTAGGATCTACAGCATCATGGTTGGTTAATCGTCCTTGATTTGCAGCCGGCTCAAACATGATGTTTTGTAATGCAGATAAATCAGCTACTGTCAGTTGCTCAGATGCATTTTCTTGTAACTCAGTAGGGTGGTCGGTATCAGACTGGGTCATTGTCGGTGTTTTAGCTTGCTGCCAAATACCGATGGTAAGTAAAAGCAACACACAAAAACTGATCGCAAGATAAGCTAACTTCGGATAATTTCGCGTTCGCTTTTGTTCGATGTTCAAAAAGATATTGCGCTCTAATTCGATAGAAGGGACAGGGATTGATTCAACATGTAATTGATCTTGCCAATAATCACGTTCTCTTGAACATTGTTCACACTTAGCCAAGTGGGCATTAACACGAAAATGCTCTTTACTCGATAATTGTCCTAATACATAGTCGACAATTTTTTCTTGACGTATATGGCGTTGAAACATATGAGATCCCTCCTATCTGATTTTGATCCAGTTCAATAATGCTTTTTGTTTGCGCATATTTCTTAATCCATAGCGTACAAGCGATTTAATGGTACCTAGGGGCCGATTTAATGAGTTCGCTAGCTCCATTTGGGTCATGCCTTCAAAATAGACTCCGTAAATTACTTCCCGCTGTTTTTCTGGAATTTGTTGTAATGCCTCGATAATCAATTCTTTTTCAATTTGGAGTAACACCGACATTTCTGTTTTTACCGTATCTATTGTATCAAGTAGTTCAAGCTTATTGACCAATACGGGTTTCTTTTTTCGTAAACGGTCGATGCTTCGGTTACGCGTTTTAACGGCCAGCCAAGCTTTAATACTACCTCGATCTGATTTGTATTGTAAAGGTTTTTCAAAAATATCTAAGAATATTTCATGAGTTACATCTTCTGCTTCATTTCGATCACCTAACACTTGGATGGCGATATGAAGGACAAAAGAAACGTATTTTTCATAAAATTGACTAAAGGCAGTTTCCGAACCTTTAGCGATGAGTTTTAACAATTGTTGATCTTGTTGTTGATCCATAAGACCTTCCCCCAAATACACCAAAGATAATGTTGACTCGATGTAGTTAGCCCATAAATGAAATCATGATTTTTTCTTCTATCTGTACAAGAACAAGCAAAATATTTGAGGTAATGATACGAAGATAAATGCCTCTATTTTATATATATCGAATAATGAAAGCGAATGCAAGCATGACTATAGCAGCATAAAACACGTATAAAGGACAGATTTAAACATGATTATTTTATCAAATAAATTTTTCTAAAAAAATTTTTAAAAAAGTAAATCCAAATAATCTCCTGATTCGTATTAATGAGTGGATACTTTCTTGAGCAACAGATCTTCCTATTTACCAATCTATTAAAAAATGAAATGAGATGTTTTAAGGAGGTATTTTTAAATGTGGAAAAAAATTAGTTCAGCACTTTTAGCTATGGTATTGGGGGTGTTTGTCTTTGGAGCATCTGTAATCCATGCGGCGCCAATAACACTATTTACACCCTATACAGGTCTGTATGTAACACCAGGTGAAAGTATTACATACTCGGTATCCGTTGTTAACGAATCTAGTGAAATCCAAAATATCACATTTAATTTAAAAGGTTTACCAGAGGATTGGAATTACTCGGTCCGTTCCGGTGGAAATAGCATTCAGCAGTTATCCGTTCGTGGCAAGAGTTCAGAAGATCTCACTTTGGAAGTAAATGTACCATTAGAAGTTGATAAAGGTACTTATGAATTTGAACTGACTGCTAAAGGAAATGATGGCGAAACATCATCATTGCCATTCCTAGTTGAAGTTTCTGAACAGGGAACATTTAAAACAGAATTCACTTCTAAACAGCCAAATATGGAAGGTCATGCTGACTCAAAATTCACTTATACAACAACATTGAAGAACCAAACAGCAGATGAACAGCATTATGGATTAAGCGCCAGTGCGCCAGATGGTTGGATTGTTCAGTTTAAGGCAGATGGAAACGCCATCACATCCATTACGTTAGAACCAAATGAATCTAAAGATATTGTTGTTGATGTAACGCCTGCTGAAAATGTAACCGCTGATACGTATACAATTCCTGTTGTCGCTTCAGCTGGAGCAGTTTCAGAGGAAATTGAGTTAGAAGCCGTCATTACTGGAAAATATAGCATGAATCTTACGACACCAGCTGGTAACTTAAGCTCAGATGTAACAGCAGGTGGCGATCGTACCATTGATATTGTCGTTCAAAACACTGGTACTGCTGACTTATATGACATCGAATTGAGCGCAAATACACCACCTAATTGGGATGTTTCATTTAACCATGATGTGATTCCTTCATTGGAAGCTGGTCAAAAAGCAACTGTAAAAGCAACCATCTCAGCACCAGATGATGCGATTGCTGGAGACTATGTGACAACATTTAATGCTAGCACAGCAGAAGCATCTGCAGAAGCAAGTTTCCGTATGTCAGTAAAAACCTCAACCCTATGGGGCATTGTTGCAGTAATCATTATTTTAGGAGTTATCGGTGGCCTTTATGGAATCTTTAGAAAATATGGGAGGAGATAATTTATGGCACGTTCGATTATTACAATCAAAGACTTAACAAAAGTCTATGACGGTCAATCAGCTGTTGATCAATTATCTCTTTCCATAAAACAAGGGGAAATCTTTGGTTTACTAGGTCCAAATGGTGCAGGTAAATCAACAACGATTTTAATGTTGTTAGGTTTAATTGAACCAACTGAAGGCGAAATTGAAGTTTGTGACCTGGATCCAATTACCCAACCTATTGAAGTTAAAAAACGTGTAGGCTACTTACCAGATGATTTAGGTTTTTATCAAAATATGACAGGAATGGAAAACTTACTTTATACAGCTTCACTAAATGGTATTCCACGAAGTAAAGCAGAAGAGCGGGCAAAAGAACTGCTAGAGATCGTTGGGTTAACTGATGCTGCTGATAAAAAAACAGGAAAATATTCTCGTGGAATGAAGCAAAGATTAGGTTTAGCAGATGTGCTCATGAAAGATCCTGAAGTGATTATTCTGGATGAGCCAACCCTTGGGATTGACCCAGAAGGTGTGCGAGAAATTTTACAATTAATTAAGCAGTTAAATGAGGATCAGCAATTAACTGTTTTACTTTGTTCCCATCACTTGCATCAAGTCCAGCAAATTTGTGATCGTGTCGGTATTTTTGTTGATGGGAAATTGCTAGCCCTTGGTAATGTAGAGGATTTAGCATCCCAGTTATTTTTCGAAGGGTCTTATGTCGTCAATGTTGAAGCGACGCCAATTAATGACCAACTGATCAAGTCGCTGGAATCAATTGATAGCATAAACAAAATCAATCAAACAAGTGATACAAGACTTGAAATTTACTGTGAGAAAAATATTTCGCCACTCATTGCACAAAAAATCATCGAACAAGATGTTGAACTACATTATATTAGCAAAAAAGATTATGGCTTAGATGAAATTTATCATCGTTATTTTGAAGGGCGTGATGAAAGTTGAAGAAGCCTAAACTCACTTTTTTCAAGAAATGGTCTGAGCAATTGAAACAGTTTGTCCAATCACGCAAACAGAACAGTAAGGAACAAGGAAGCGGAAGCAACGAGAAAAGCACACCGGTTAGAGAAAACCAAGACCCATCGATCTTTTTTGCCATCGTAAGAAAAGAATTTACCGACTATATTAAGAGTTGGCGGATCATTATTTTACTTATTATTATTTCCTTAACTTGTTTAGGATCACTATACACAGCAGTGACAACGATCCAGGATGTCATTTCTGAAGCAGATGATTCAGCTAAAGAAATCGTCAAAGACAGCTATTTGTTTTTGAAACTATTCACTGTATCTGATGGAACACTGCCATCCTTTATTACTTTTGTTACGTTTTTAGGACCATTATTAGGAATTGCCTTAGGCTTTGATGCGATCAATTCAGAGCGAAATCGGGGAACGCTTTCTCGATTAATGGCCCAACCTATTCCGCGTGATTATGTAATCAACGCGAAAGCTGTTGCTGCCTTACTTATTAATGTTGTCCTATTCTTTTCGCTCGGATTACTCGTCATGGCCTTTGGAATTTTAATTCTTGGCATTCCGCCAACCCTTGAAGAGTTTTTGCGAATCATGTGCTACTTAATTTTATGTATTGTCTATATTGGGTTCTGGCTCAATCTAGGTATCCTGTTTTCTGTTCGCTTCAAACAAGCGGCAACATCAGCATTGGCAAGTATCGCCCTTTGGCTTTTCTTTAGTCTTTTCTATACAATGATCGTCAAAGTATTTGCCAATAGGTTCTTGTCTAGTGAAGCGATCCAGACGGCCAGCGATATGATTGGTCGCCAGAGTTTGGTGCTCAATATTATGCGGATTTCGCCAAACTACTTATTTTCCGAATCAACCAATATTTTGCTCTCACCCTCTGTCCGTAGTCTCGGTCCATTAACAATGGAGCAGACGGTTGGAGCAATTGCGGGACCATTACCATTTAGTCAAAGTCTCTTACTCATTTGGCCCCAGCTAACAGGGTTGATTGCCGCGACCATGATTTGTTTTGCAATTTCTTATATTTCCTTTATGCGCCAAGAGATTCGCACAAATTAATTGTGTGCTCTGCTAGCTTGTAATGAATATGTGCTACGCTTGTTAATTGGATGGGTCCGAGCCAAGTGGGATGGCTCGGATGGCATCCTATTGTAGATGTTGGGAAAGTTTTATTGTGATAAGAAATAGGAAAAACCAATTGTGTGCTTGATAGCATAGTTTTGCATCAGCATTAACAATTGGTTTTTCTGTTTTATGGTTGAGTTCGTATTTTTTAATGGTAGTGGACAGTATGACAACATCAAGCATATGAGGTGAAACAACGGAAAATATATGCGCTAAATGAATGGGATGAGGAAACATATGACCTAACTGCGTAATAGCATGTCATGTTAGATGAAACAAGCGATACTTATGTCCTAAACTGTGCAGAATACTTACATCATGTTGAGCATGTTAGGTAAAAATATAAACACCTAACTGCGAAGGATTATTATATCATTCTAACCATGCAAGATGAATCACCCGAAATCAAACTGCGTATATTTTTTAAATCATGTTTAACATGCCAAGGATAATCAATAACAAAGGCGCAATATATGCAATCCTATTTTGATGTTTATTTTTTGATAAAAGCAAGCCAATTTTCATCCCACTGTAGACAAATACTCCGCTCATACTGGATACTAAAATAGCAGTGATGACGGGTGAATACCCAATAATCGAAGCGCCAATACCAGCACCGAAAGCATCCAAGGCGAGGGCAATGCCGAGTAACAGCGCTTCATGGGGTGAAATTAGGCCTGATTGGTCCCAATCCGCTTGATCGGGAGTAAGCAAAATCGTAGTAAACATATTTTCTTTATGTTGCAGATCAGTCGTAGGCGCTGTTGTTGCTGACGTGTTTTTGCTAGCGCGTAAAGCATTAGTCAATGAAAACAAGCCGATGATTACCAATATCAATCCACCAAGGATATTTGCATGCTGGGTTGGAATCATGTGATCGAGAAAATTTCCAATCGTCATTGAAATAAAGACGACAATCCCGGAACAGAGCATAATGATTAATAAAGCAATGATTGGCACGCGAATATTTCTGATACCATAGGAGATGCCTACACCAAAGCCATCCAGGCTAACAGCAATGACTAGAAAAACTAGACCCAAATAAAAAAGCATTTGACCAAATCCTTTGCTTTTAATCTGATGTGATGTATTGTATGGATTCATCTTGGCATCTGATTGGGCTTCGTGTGCAGCCTGGTTGTAAGCAAAGGAATGATTGGGTTTGCTCATAGCAATAGGTTTTTTATGTTAGTTACAGAGAAATTATTGAAGAAATTGTTCCCGTGGGTAAAGGCGAACAAGGCAATCTGAGTTTAAATTGCACGAACTCAGGTATTATTGGAAAGTTCGTCAACATTAGGTGGTTTAAATTGGACGAACTCAGGTATTATTGGGAAGTTCGTCAACATTGGGTGGTTTAAATTGCACGAACTCAGGTGTTATTGGGAAGTTCGTCAACATTGGATGATTTAAATTGCACGAACTAAGATATTA
>CALAMD010000081.1 GCA_937925695.1 uncultured Bacillaceae bacterium
AATCCGCTCGAAAATGGTTTACAAAAACTGAAGAAGAAAAAATTAGATGCAATTGTCATCAACAATGTTGCGACACAAGGGGCCGGTTTTGAAGGGGATACGAATATTGTTACCTATTTGAATAAAAACCAATTAAAAAAACAGTTTGATTTAGCACCGAAACAAGAAATCGCCAAACTAATACTCGAACAAATTTATAAAGATTTAAAGGATGAAACCTTGTGAACATTGCTAAAGTGATCGTTGATGTACCGTCCATCTCGATCAATCAAACTTTTGACTATTTAATACCAGACAAGTTTTTAAAGATCTTACAGCCTGGTATGCGTGTCGTCATTCCCTTTGGTCCTAGAAAAATAACCGGCTTTGTCGTTGGTAAAGCTGGGTCTAGTGAAGCTAAACAGCTTCGAGAAATTATTGAGGTCCTAGATTTAACCCCGGTGTTAACTGACGAACTGTTAGCATTAGGTAGGTGGTTAGCGGAAGAAACATTATGTTTATATATTACCGCCTATCAAGCTATGTTACCTAATGTATTAAAAGCCAAGTATGAAAAAGAAATTGTTAGACACTGTGAGATGAGTGATCTACCACCTGAGTTGGCGACCTTGTTTGCCCATCGAGACGTCATTCCCTATGAAGCATTCACCCAATCTCAAGTGAGTTATTACCAATTACAAAAAGCAATTGAAGAAAAACTCGTAACGATCAATTATCTCGTCACGTCGAAAATAACAAAAAAATATGAAACATGGATAAAACCAGCTATGGATGCGTATCGTCTGGAAGAATATTATCATGATTTACCAAAACAAGCTAAACGGCAAAAGCAAATCATTCAATTTTTTATCGAACATCCAGATGAGATTGAGCAAAAGCGTTTGCGTCAATTGTTAAATATTAATCGTAGCCATCTCAAAACATTAATTGAAAAATCGGTGTTGAAAGAGGAAAAAAGAGAAGCTTATCGTAATCCTTATGCAGAAAGTAATTTTGAGACGACTTCGCCCTTGCCGTTAACACCTGAACAAGAACAAGCCCTTGAGCTGATCCAAAAACCAATTCGTCATCAACAACATGATGTCATTTTATTACACGGAGTTACTGGTAGTGGAAAAACAGAAGTGTATTTACAAGCGATCGATCAAGTCATTAAAAAGGGGCAAGAAGCGATTGTTCTCGTTCCAGAAATATCGCTCACACCACAAATGGTACGTCGGTTTAAGGGAAGATTCGGTAGCCAAGTTGCTGTGCTTCATAGTGCGCTATCTAGTGGTGAAAAATTTGATGAATGGCGTAAAGTCTTGAATAAAGAAGTGAAGGTTGTTGTCGGTGCTCGATCAGCCATTTTTGCCCCATTTGAAAATTTAGGGATTATTATTATCGATGAGGAACATGAACTAAGTTATAAACAGGAAGATCAACCGCGTTACCATGCTAGAGATGTTGCCATTCAACGAGGAAAACATCATTCCTGTCCTGTTATCTTAGGAAGTGCAACCCCAACATTAGAATCCTATGCTCGCGCTAAAAAAGGTGTTTATCAGTTAGCAACATTGACAAAACGAACAAATGAACAAGCCCTTCCATCAGTGCAAGTCGTTGATATGCGTGATGAATTGCATGCAGGTAATCGGACGATGTTTTCACGAACGCTACAAGAAAAAATTGTTGATCGAATCGAAAAAGGGGAACAAATTATTTTATTGTTAAATAGACGGGGCTATTCCACCTTCGTAATGTGTCGTGATTGTGGCCATGTTAAGGAATGTCCGCACTGTGATATTGCCTTAACATTCCATAAGAATAATCAACGGCTAAAATGTCACTATTGTTCATATGAAGAAATGATGCCGACTAATTGCCCAGCTTGTGAAAGTGATTTGATTCGCTATTTTGGCACGGGAACACAGCGGGTTGAGGAATCATTAAAAGAATTGATCCCCCAAGCATCGATTATTCGGATGGATGTTGATACAACGAGGCGAAAAGGTGCTCATGAACGACTGCTAAACCGATTTGCCAATCAAGAAGCGAATATTTTACTTGGTACGCAAATGATTGCCAAAGGCCTTGATTTTCCAAATGTAACCTTAGTAGGTGTCTTAACTGCTGACTCGATTTTACATATACCAGATTTTCGTTCCGGTGAAAAAACGTTTCAACTTTTAACCCAGGTGAGTGGACGAGCAGGTCGCCATGAGTTACCTGGGGAAGTGATTATCCAAACTTATACACCAGATCACTACAGCATTGAGTTAGCTAGTCAACATCATTATGAACAGTTTTTTTTCCGAGAAATGCAAATTCGTAAAACGTTTCGCTATCCACCATACGTATTTTTAACATTGATTACAGTTTCCCATCCGAATCATCTGAAAGTTGTCGAGTCGATCCAACGTATGACTCAATGGCTAAAAAGTCAGTTTTCACCGGAAACGGTTATCTTAGGGCCAACACCATCACCACTAAGTCGAATTAAAAATAGATATCGATACCAATGCATGATAAAATACAAGCATGAACCTGAGTTAAAGCAAATTATTCAACGAATGATGCAACAATTTACCGACGATATTGAAAAAAATGATTTACAAATTCATGTTGACTTTCAACCCTATCAATTAATGTAGAAAAGAGTGAATTGTCGTGAAGAAAGTCGTCTTTATGGGGACGCCAACATTTGCTGTTCCCGTCTTAGAAAAATTATTACAAATGAATCTTGACCTTGTTCTCGTTGTCACCCAACCAGACCGACCGGTTGGCAGAAAGCGCGTCTTAACTCCGCCACCCGTTAAACGAGTGGCGGTGGAAAACAATATACCTGTTTTTCAACCAGAAAAATTGGTAGATAATTATCAGGAAATTTTAGCTTATGAACCAGACATCATTATTACCGCCGCCTATGGCCAATTGTTACCGAAAGCATTGCTTGATTATCCAGAGTATGGTTGCATTAATGTTCATGCTTCCCTTTTACCAGCTTTACGAGGCGGGGCACCAATCCATTACGCTATATTAGAAGGAAAAGAGGAAACTGGTGTAACTATTATGTATATGGTCGAAAAACTAGATGCTGGTGATATCATTTCCCAAAGAAAAGTAGCGATTGCCAAACATGATAATGTAGGAACGTTACATGATAAATTAGCTGATGTCGGTGCCGAATTACTTACCGAAACGTTGCCAAAGATTTTCGCTAAAGACATATCACCGATCAAACAAGATGAGAGCCAAGTTACCTATGCGCCAAATATCACACCTGAGCAAGAAAAAATTGATTGGAACAAGTCCCATGTAGAGGTATTTAACCAAATTCGTGGTTTGTGTCCATGGCCAGGTGCTTATACAACATATCAAGGAAAGAGAATGAAAATATGGGAAAGTGAAAAGGATCCAACAACCTATGAGGGTACCCCAGGCGAGATCATCGATATTATTGACGAAACATCCTTTGTCGTCATCTGTGGTGATCAAAAAGGAGTTAGGATCAAAACAATTCAACCAGCTGGTAGTCGGAAAATGACTGTTTCAGAATATTTACGAGGTGCAAAAGATCGTATTCAAAAAGGGATTATATTAGGTGAAGAACAGTGACAAAAAAATATATGTTACGAAATACGATGTTAGAT
>CALAMD010000082.1 GCA_937925695.1 uncultured Bacillaceae bacterium
GAATAATCTTGTGCTAAAATACTTGCTTCTCCTTGCTCAAAATAAAATTTTGCTTGGGTATTTTGATGCTGTAGTAAGAAATAAAAAGGTGGTAAGAGCAAGATAAGAAATATGAAAAGGGATAATGGCATGAACCATCGTCGATTAAATTTTTTTCTCGGTTTAAAACGCTTATCAATATCATCGGGAAGTTGTTCCCCGCAGTTGAGACAATAATGTTCATTGTCTTTTACTTTAATACCACAATATGGACAATAAAACATATAAATCTACCTACTTCCTATGATAAACAAAGATTGTATATGGTACTTTCCCTAATCCTATCATAAGTTAACTTTTATTATGTAACAAATATTGCTATAATGTTAATAGTAATTTTTAGAAAATTTTACATCAATGAAGGTCTATTATGAGACAGTAACCAAAGTGAGGGGGGCTTTGAATGCTGGAAGTTTTATTTACCATTATTTGTTTTGCCATTCTTATTTTAAATATCGGCTATTGTATTTTTGATAAAGAAGGTTAATGAAAGAAAAAGGGTTAGATCTTACAAGCGTAAGACTAACCTTTTTATTACTAACATTTTCGACTATCATTGGTTGGAGATTATCTTGTAAGTGACCATTGATTAAATGGGTAAATGATAATTTCTGATCGACCAATAATATTTTCTTCTTCGATAAATCCAAGTCCGTTTCGACTATCTTTACTAATAGCTCGGTTGTCACCCATCACGAAGTAACTATCTGCCGGAACAGTCATTGGTCCAAAGTTTCCAGTCCTTTTTTTAGAGTCCTCAGAAATGAAGGTCTGTTCATACAATTCGTCATTGATGTATAATTCATGATTTTTTACTTCAATTGTATCTCCTGGTAAGGCAATGACGCGCTTAACATAATTTTTTAATGGACGTTTAATGATGACGATATCTCCTCGTTTTGGTTCACCAATTAAGTAAACAGCTTTATTGAAAATAATTCGATCACCATCATTAAGTGTTGGGGCCATACTATCGCCCTCAACGATAGAGGTTGAAAAAATAAATGTTCTAATAAATAAAGCAATGACCATGGCAATGACAATTGCTTTTCCCCACTCAATCCATTCATTTTTCTTTTCTTTTTGTTTGTCAGCCACCATAGATAACCTCCCTGCCCAAAACGATTTATTAATATATAGTAGCATAGTGTTCAAATGGATTCGAATTTAAACTTAAATTCTGTCATAATTAACAGCTTTTATTCATTGATGCATCTTTTACTTTCATGATTATTGTGTGGTAAGTGTATATTTTTACAAAAATTCGTTGAAAATAAAGAATATTAATGAGGATAGAAGGGGATTGTGGAAATGATATTATACAACTTATATGGTGGTTTTCCTAGCATCATAGAATCATTTAGAACTTTTTTTACATTTTCCATTGGTTTAATAGATCAGTATGTTATTTATATTTGTATCCTTGTCATGATGGTCATCATTTATCTATTCATTAGGCCATTTATGACCTGGTTTGTCACGCTACAATCTATTCGCCTATTGAGTTATCTATTTAGTAGTTTAATGGTGTTACTATTAATCTTTTTCCTTAAACAAACTTTTCATGAGCTAAATAATTTATTATTTAACTTGTTACAAATAACACTTCATTGTTTGGCGTTATTTGGTGCCATATTGGCGATTGTTCACATGGGGTATATCGTTAGAAAGAAACTAGAACGATAATGGACTATATAACAAAAGGATAGTTTGTTATATAGTCCAGGGAAAAAGATTCGCTGATCAGTTGTAGTGTGATTTCGTAGGTGGCCATTCCATTTTGCCTAAGGAAGAAGGAGTATAATAAGAAGAATAATGCTTTTTATTTGATTTCTTTGGTTGCCACTTCATGTAGTTATACAAGATCCTTTTTGCTTGTGATAATGACATTTTTGTTTTTGGATTGCGATAATTTTGATCTAATTTCCCTAAATGCTTTAACTCTTGGAAGTCTTTCTTTTCTGGCAAGATATGAAAGTAGTAATCATCGACTTTTACTAGAATTGTTGAATGTTGATTACTAAGTTTAGGATGATTAGAAAAATGAAGACCAATTTTTTTTGCTTTGTTTTCCTTGAGTAACTGTTTAATTGCTTCTTTTTTTAAATGATAAAGATGTTGTGGTTCAGGTGCAGTTTTAGCATGACGATTAACCGTAAATATAGCTTTAGCAATTTCTTTTGTATTTGTCATGGCATCATCTCCTTTCAACGATGATCAAATGATAGCGTATCAAAAGATGTATGTACATAGCTTACAACATGGCATGTTTACATGCAAATGACTATTATTCATTAAGAGGGCTATAAAATCATATTGAACTATGATTTTTTTAATGTAAATAGATGTATTTCCGGTTTACAAAAGAAGCGAAAAGGTAAACGTGTTGTCCCAATTCCTTGGTTTACATAAAGTTGTAAATCATCGATTTGATATTTTCCGGAAATATATTTTTCAGCATAAATTGGTGTATAAAGATGACCGATGATAGGTAGTCGTACTTGGCCACCGTGACTATGACCGGAAAGTTGTAGATCAACCGGATATGATTTAGTAATATCGGCAAAATCTGGTTCATGAACGAGTAAAATCGTAAACAAATCCGGGTTGGTGTTGGCTAAAGCTCTATCAATGTCTGTTTTACCTAGGATCATATCATCAATACCAGCTAAAATCATTCGTTCATGATTCCTTTCAATGACCGTATGGGAATTTTGAAGGAGCTCAAAGTCAGCTTGTACCATAATATCTGCCACGATATTCGTCCCATAACCACCGTGATCGTGGTTTCCATATACCCAATACTTGCCATCAGTTGCTTTAAGCTCTTGTAAAATGAGTGAAAGTTGTTCACCTTCTAGAAAAGATAGGGGTTCATCAATTAAATCCCCTGTAAAAACGACGATATTTGGCTGTAATTGATTAATTTGTTGAACTAAGTCTTGTAATTGCTCAAGGGAATATTGAAAACCTAAATGAGTATCAGAAAATTGGACGATTTTAAAGTTATCAAAAGCAGGTGGGATAGATGGTGAATAAATATTTTCTTGATGAATTTGTAACAATGATGGTTCAACCTTATGGGCATAATAGTACGTTCCACCACTTAATCCAAGGAGGGCTAGCATACTACCAAAAAATTTTTTAATAAATGTTCTTCGTTTCATTTGTAATCACCTTTTTCTGAATTTCCTCGCTAGCTATTGGGATGGATAGGGCAGTGTCATAATCGAGAGAGTACAGAATTATTGTTAGATCACATAATAAAAAACAGCAAAAAAGTGAAAAACAGATCCTAAGATGACAAATATATGCCAAATAACATGATGATAAGGAATTTTTCGAATCACATAAAAAAGAGTACCTATTGTATAGATAACACCTCCAATGATTAACAATCGAATACCTTGTTCATTCATAGTTGAAGTTAAAGGATGCCAAGCAAATACAATGAGCCAGCCCATTAAAACATAAAAAAACGTTGATAATAATAGAAATTTTTTCACAAAAAACACCTTGAAAATGATTCCAATTAGCGCAATTCCCCATACAATACCAAAGAGTAACCAACCAGTAATCCCTCTTAAATGCACGAGTAAAAATGGAGTATATGTACCTGCGATGAATATGTAAATCGCCGAGTGGTCAAATATTTGAAAGATATTTTTTGCTCGGCCTTCAGGTAAACTGTGAACAATCGTTGATGACAAATACATGAGTAACATCGTCAAGCCAAAAATAGTAACTGAAACAATTTTCCATGGATTACCGCTAAAAGAGGAAAAGATAATTAATAACACTAATCCAGCTATGCTTAAAACAGCACCAATACCATGGGTAATGGCATGTAAAATCTCTTCTTTCCGAGAAAATGTATAAGTTTCCATTGTTTAATCCCTCATTTATATTGATAATCTTATTTTACACTTTTTATGGTCTTTTTAACACTCGAGTTCCTTAATAACTTTCATAATTTGAAAAATGTCCGTAATAAATGCTTATTAAAGGTAAAGTATGATAAGATAAAGATGTCAAGATAAACTCCTTTGATAGGTCGATCCTAAATATAAGAATATATTTTGGAAAAGGAGCGTTTTTGTATGAATATTATGCAAGAGAATCAAACGCTAACAGATGTCTATGTCAAAGACTTAATGATTCCTTCTGAAAAAGTTGCACATGTTCAAGTAAATAATCCACTAGAACATGCATTATTGGTATTAATAAAATCGGGCTATTCAGCTGTCCCTGTATTAGATACTTCGTTTAAACTCGTAGGTATTATTAGTAAAACGGTCATCCTTAACAATATATTGGGTTTGGAACGAATAGAAGTTGAAAAATTATCGGAAATACAAGTCCATGAAGTAATGAATGAAGATATTACCGTTTTAAGCAAGGATGATACCTTTATAGATGCATTAAAAGCACTTATTAATGCTACTTTTGTCTGTATAGCTGATGAGAACGGTTACTTTGACGGTATTATCACAAGACGTGCTATTTTAAAGCAAGTAAAAAGAAATTTCTATGCTTAATAATGTATTATGCTTGCAGAAAATCATTAAATAGACATGTGTTGTCGTTGAAAGTGCGAGTGTCCACCAATTTGACTGCTCGCTTTTCAACGATTTTTTTATTTCTTAAATGATCGCATAGCAGACACTTGATGAGATCGTAACATTTCTAAGGTGAAATGAATATGTTTAAATAGGTAATTGTCGATCCCAAATCATTGTTATGACAGTCCCCGATTTACTAGCAACCCTCGAGAACTTGTCAAAGATTGATAATGAGATATATCAAACAAGGTTGATAAGGTCCTTAAAGAATTGGTCCGAGGTCAACATGAATGAAATTTCAGAGGGAGGAAAGAATTGTAATGAGATTAAGAGAAGAGCTACCCGAACTTGAAGGAGCCACCATGTGGTTAAATAGTGCTCCCTTAACAAGGGGAGATTTAATTGGAAGTAAACCATTATTATTGTACTTTTGGTCAATCAGCTGTGAATCGTGTAAAAAAATGATGCCACAAATGAATCAATTATACGAAGAATATGATGATCAGTTGAATATACTTTCTGTCCATATGCCCCGTTCTGAAGATGATGTAAATATAGAACAAATTCAAGAAACAGCTTTAGAACATGAATTAAAACATCCAATCTTCGTTGATAATGAACATCAGTTAACCGATATATTTAGAAATCATTATGTACCTTCGTTTTATATATTTGATAAACAAGGCCGTTTACGTTATCGCCATACTGGTGAAGGTGGAAGGTCGATGTTAACTAGGCGATTAAACAGATTAATGAATGATTAAAGCAAACAATAACTAACATTATTTTATAACTTGCCGAAACTATAACTGAAGTCCGTGTCATGATGGGCTTCAATTTTTTGCTCAGTAACAGGTGATACATTTACATACATAAAAACCAACAAAAATGTAAACGGTTTATTTTCTTTTGGAAAAATGAGCATAAGCAGTGGAATTATAATACGAAAACCGTTATATTAATATATGTGTGTAAATCTTTTTACGTTTTGAGGGAGGGAATCTTTTGGATACATTTAAAAAATTGCAACATTTTTATTGGCCGCACAAGCGGAGGTTTTTTTTATCGCTTTTTTTCTTGATCTTCGTGACGGCGATAACTGTTGTGTATCCAATCATTTTACAATTTACCATTGATGAAGTTGTTTTAGGAGATAGGTATGCTTTAATACCTTATATTGCAATAGCTTTTTTAATTGCTATGGCATTTAAGAGTTTAGCCACATTTTTCCACCTGTACTTAGGTGACTATTTTGGCATTATCTCGGTTTATTCCATTCGAGAAGCATTATACGATAAGTTACAGTCTCTTTCTTTTAAATATTACGATAATGCTAAGACAGGCGATATTATGTCGCGTTTAACATCAGACGTTGAAATGTTTCGCTTTTTCCTCTCGTTTGGTTTTGCCGAAGTGATTCGTATCGTTTTGTTAATTGGTTTTAGTTTAAGTGTTATGTTTTATTATTCAGTTCCTTTAGCATTTGTGACAATGGCTGCCATGCCATTTTTAGTAATTGTTGTCTATCAGTTTGAGAAGCGGGTACATCCAGCTTTCCGAGGGATTAGGAAGTCATTTGGACGTTTAAATACGCGAGTTCAGGAAAATATTAGTGGTATTAATACAGTGAAATCGTTATCTAGAGAAGATTTTGAAATTGAACGATTTTCCAAGAGTAATGATGATTATCGACAGAATTACTTGCATACCTCAGGAATCTGGGCGAAATTTTTCCCATTGATGGAGTTTATTGGTAATATTGCTGCTGTTTCATTGTTAGCTTTCGGTGGATACTTAGTCATAAATGGTAGTATCGGACTTGGTGAATTGGTAGCATTCTTTAGCCTTGTATGGTATATCTTAGGGCCATTAATGCACCTAGGATTTGTCGTTAACATGTTTTCTCAAGCTAAAGCTTCTGGTGAAAGATTACTTGAAATACTTGAAGCGAAAGTCGATGTCGTTGAAAAAGAGGATGCGATTGACAAGGATATTGAAGGCCATGTTACCTTTAAGGACGTGACCCTAACATATACAGAAAAAGGGGAGGCAGCATTAAAGAATATATCTTTTGATGCACCGCGAGGGAAAATCATTGGTTTAATTGGCTCAACCGGATCTGGGAAAACAAGTATTACCCAATTGATTACGAGGTTTTATGAACCTGAACAAGGGGAAGTTCTTGTTGATGGTGTCCCTGTAGATCAGTATAAATTAAAGACGTTACGGCATGCGATCGGTTTTGTTTTACAAGAGCCATTCCTATTTTCAACAACCATTCGTGAAAATATTGCTTATGGAAATCCTGAAGCAACCGATGAAGAAATCATTGAAGCAGCGAAAAGAGCACAAGCCCATGACTTTATCATGGAGTTGCCCGAGGGGTACGATACGTTACTAGGTGAACGTGGTATGGGGCTATCTGGCGGACAGAAACAACGGATTTCAATTGCTCGAGCCCTATGTGTTGATCCAAAAATATTAATTCTTGATGATGCAACATCTGCTGTCGATATGGAAACAGAATTTGCTATCCAGCAAGCATTAAAAGAAGTGATGAAGGATCGCACGACCTTTATTATCGCGCATCGCATCTCTTCCTTAAAGCATGCTGATGAAATTTTAGTCCTTGACAATGGTGAGATTGTCGAGAGAGGTACCCATGATTCATTGTTAGAGCAGAATGGTATTTATCGACGCATTTATGATATTCAATATCGTGATCGAGATCTGATTATGAGTCAAGCGAATTTGTGAAGGCGGGGAGATTAATTGAGTAAGGAAAATGATCAGAAACGAAAAAGTCGCCATTTAAATAGGTTTTATTATAAAACAGATCAAACGATTGAAAAGCCATTTAACTGGAAACAAATGGCAAGGTTGTTAACGTATGTTAAGCCTTATACAACGAATTATTTACCAGGTGCAGCATTGATGATGTTAATTTCAACTGCTGTCCGGTTAATTGTTCCAATACTAATTGGAAAGGTCGCTATCGATATTGCGATCAAAAACGAAGATCCAACATTATTGACTTATCTAGTTTTAATTGTTGCAGGACTATATTTACTTAGTTATATAGCGAATACTTTTCGTATTAAATGGGTTAACTTATTAGGTCAAAATGTCATTTTTGATTTGAGACAACATCTGTTTTCTCATGTACAAAAGTTGTCCCATCGGTTTTTTGATGGGCGTTCAGCTGGATCGATATTGGTAAGAATTCTCAATGATATTAACTCGTTGCAAGAACTATTTACTAACGGGATTATTAATGCTTTGATGGATGTTCTTACATTGACTGCGATTATTGTTATCTTACTTGTATTGAGTCCAAAATTAGCCCTTGCGGTAATGGTAATTATCCCAATCATGTTCTACATTTCCACTAGACTAAGACGCTCGATTCGAAGAGCGTGGCAAAATGTTCGTTTGCAGCAATCACGATTGAATTCCCATTTAAATGAAGGGATTCAAGGAATGCGTATTACGCAATCATTTACGCAAGAAAAAGAAAATGCCGAATATTTTGCTGGGGTTAACCATGATAACTTTAACAGCTGGCGAGTTGCCACGAAGAAGAGCGCAATGTTTAGTCCGTTTGTGGAAATGAGTAATGCGATCGGTACAGTAATTTTAATTGCTTATGGTGCTTATTTAATTATATTAGGTGTCGATAATGGTGGAATTGAAATAGGGACATTTGTTTCTTTCTCCTTCTATCTTGGCATGTTTTGGGAACCAATTTCACGATTAGGGCAAATGTATAATCAGTTATTACAGGCAATGGCAGCCTCTGAGCGGATTTTTGAATACTTAGATGAACGGCCAAATGTTGAAGAAAAGCAAAATGCTCATGTGTTTAATGAGATGAAAGGTGAAATTGAATTTAAGAACGTGCAATTTGCTTATGAAGCAGATCGAATAGCTTTACATAACATTAATTTACACATCAAACCAGGTCAAACTGTTGCCCTTGTAGGTCATACAGGAAGTGGAAAAACGACCATTGCCAACCTAGTCAGTCGCTTCTATGATCCGATTAAAGGGTCGGTTATGATTGATGGTCACGACTTGCGAGATGTTGAATTAACCAGTTTAAGACAACGAATCAGTGTGGTCTTACAAGATACATTTATTTTTTCAGGAACGATTATGGAAAATATTCGGTTTGGTCGTCCAGACGCTTCTGATGAGGAAGTCATTGAAGCAGCCAAAGTTGTCGGTGCAGATGATTTTATTCAAAAGTTACCAAATGGTTATCAAACGGAAGTTGAAGAACGGGGGAATATTCTCTCGGCTGGGGAGAGACAATTGCTATCCTTCGCCCGTGCATTATTGGCTGATCCAAGTATTTTAATACTTGATGAAGCAACAGCGAGTATTGATACGGAAACAGAAGTTAAGATTCAGGCTGCGTTAAACAGATTATTAAAAGGTCGTACAGCAATTGTTATTGCCCATAGATTATCAACAATTCGTGAAGCCGATAATATTTATGTATTAGAACAAGGACGCATTTTAGAAAGTGGTAACCATGAAGAACTCATGCAGAAACGTGGAGAATATTATGGTTTAATTAAATCTCAATTTGAAATGTTAGACGCTATGTAAATATGAAGGCATAAAAAAAGTTCCAAGGTTGAATCCTTGGAACTTTTTTGTGTTAACTTTATAATTTTATCGTTATACTTCCATAATGATTGGCAAGATCATTGGTCGACGTTTTGTCTTTTCATATAAGAAAGGCGCAATTGTATCAGTGATTTCATTTTTAATTTCTGACCATTGAGTTGTTTTACGTTCCATCACTTTGTTTAGATGGTCAGCAACCATTTTTTGCGCTTCATTGATAAGATCTTCTGACTCTCTCATATACACAAAGCCACGAGAAATGATATCAGGTCCAGCAGCAATTTTGAAATCCTGCATATTAATGCTAACAACAACGATCACAAGACCTTCTTCTGATAAAATACGTCGGTCCCGAAGAACAATATTACCAATGTCGCCAATTCCACTACCATCAACGTATATGGACCCTGAGGTGATTTTTCCAGCAATTGTTGCTGAATCTTTACTTAACGCTAGTACATCTCCATTATCCATGATAAATGTATTTTCACGTTTAACACCACAAGCTTCTGCCAGTTTAGTGTGTTCATGCAACATCCGGTACTCACCATGGATTGGCATGAAGAATTTCGGTTGCATGAGGCGTAGCATTAGTTTTTGTTCTTCTTGACTACCATGTCCCGAAGTATGAATATCACTTAACGGACCATGAATCACTTCTGCTCCTGCCCTAGCTAACATGTCAATCGTTCGGCTCACACTAACATTATTGCCAGGGATTGGTGAAGATGAAAAAACAACTGTATCGCCTGGAACGATTTGAATATGACGGTGGGTTCCATTTGCGATCCGTGATAATGCTGCCATTGGTTCGCCTTGTGAGCCAGTACATAAGATCGTTATTTCGTGACTAGGGATTCGATTAATTTGTTGTGTTTCAATAAACGTATCTTTTGGTGCACTGATATAACCTAATTCTTGACCAATAGAGATTGCATTTTCCATACTTCGTCCAAAAACAGCAATTTTTCTGTTGTGTTTTACAGATGCTTCCACAACTTGTTGTAATCGGTAAATGTTAGAAGCAAAAGTGGCAAAGATTAAACGCCCTTCAGTTTTAGAAAAAATATCTAAAATATTGTTGCCGACCACTTTTTCAGATAGCGTAAAGCCAGGAATTTCACTGTTTGTACTATCAGATAATAAGCAAAGGACACCTTCTTTACCAATCTCCGCCATTTTGGCTAAGTCAGCAGGTTCGCCAACAGGTGTAAAATCAAATTTAAAATCACCAGTATGAACAATGTTTCCAGGAGGCGTTTTTACAACGACTCCAAATGAATCGGGAATACTATGGGTTGTTCGGAAAAAACTAATTGATGTTTTTCGGAACTTAATGACATCGTCTTCTTTAATTGTAATTAATTTTGCATTGCGTAATAGTCCGTGTTCTTCTAATTTATTTCTTATTAAGCCGATCGCAAGTTTACCAGCATAAATTGGCACATTGATTTCCCTTAACAAATAAGGGATCCCACCGATATGATCTTCGTGCCCATGTGTAATAAAAAGTCCTTTGATTTTTT
Organism: uncultured Bacillaceae bacterium; assembly: GCA_937925695.1. Classification (GTDB taxonomy): domain Bacteria; phylum Bacillota; class Bacilli; order Bacillales; family Amphibacillaceae; genus CALAMD01. The sequence continues at coordinate 10,763 of CALAMD010000082.1, forward strand.
GTTCGTTTTGCACTAAGTAGCTGTAATCGGGAATCACATAGTCAATTCCGAGCAGTTCATCTTCAGGAAACTTTACTCCGGCATCGATGAGGATAATTTCATCCTGGAATTGAACACCATATGTGTTTTTCCCAATTTCACCTAAGCCACCTAATGCAAAAACAGCAGTCTGGTCATTTTTAACAAATTTCATAATACTACACGTTCTCCAATTCGAATGTACCAGACTTTTTTTCATACTCTAAGTGGGCTGCGTCTAGTGCTTGAATATACTCAATGTTGATATTACGATCTTGTAATTTTTTTCTCACATCACGGACAGAGTTTGCTTCGATATACAGACTTTTAGTACGTTCGCGCACAGGCGCTTCATCAGCTAATTCTTGATAATATACTTTAAAAACCATTTCATCTCTCCTTACTTTCATAACAATTTTCCTTATGTCGTTTCCCGTTCATCTTTCTAAAATAATTGATTTTATTCAATCTACTGGTCGATTTTCTGAATTGGTCAGACAAGTGCTTTGCTTTTATTTAGATGTTGACTCAGTGAAATATGGAAGTATGAGTTTTTTATTAAAAATGAATGAACTCAAAAACTATACGTTACCGATTCAATCCCTATTACCATATAGTATATTATTGTTTATAAAAATTTGAAATAAAAACACTTAATTGGAATTAAAAGGAAAAGTGTATTGTTCCTTTATCTACTCAATAATCTTCGTGTTCTCAGGCAGTAAATACGGGTTATCTTTATTAATATGATCATAAAACATAATTCCATTTAAATGATCGATCTCATGTTGGATAACGATGGCAGGGTAGTCCTTTAGACGAAGTTTAATTTCATTGCCTTCGATGTCATGAGCCCGAACAGTCACCCGTGCATTTCTAACGACATATCCTTCAACTACCCGATCAACGGATAGGCAACCTTCACCCCCGGCTAAGCAGGCTTTTTCTACTGAATGGCTAATTATTTTTGGGTTAATAAGCTGATAACTATATAATTCCCCATTTTTATCTTCAAAATGAATGGCAATTAAACGTTTATTAATGCCTAATTGGGGAGCCGCTAAGCCAACTCCTGAACGAAGATTGTATTTTTCAGCTACTTCTTCATCTTGACTATTTTTTAAAAAGGTTAGCATCTTATTTAATAAATCTATATCTTCTTGACTTGGTGGTAGGGAAACTTCTTCAGCTACTTTCCTTAAAGCTGGATGTCCCTCACGTAAGATATCTTTCATGGTAATCATCATTCTGTCTCTCCTCTTTCGAAAAGTATTCCTTTTTTGATTTATATATATTAGAATAAATACATGTACTTGGTGGTCTTCATATCATAGGATTATTACTTCATATTGTGAATTGTAAAACCATCCAAATCAAATATCAATTAGGTTATTCCTCTACATGTATTGTCTCATTTTATGATATACTAAATACTATTATATTGATCATAGCATAATTACTTTAAACATAGGGAGGATTTTGGGGGCGCTATGCTTAAAAAAACTTTTTTTCCACTAATCTTTATATCATTGATTTTAGCTGCTTGCGGAGGCCCTTCGCCTGAAGAGGAAATTTATGAGCATCTAGAGGAAGCTGTTCGTTTAGAGGCTGATTTTGAAGCACAGCAGGATGAGATTACAGCTTTAGAAATAGAGGAACAAGAAATTTTTGAACAAATTGGTGATTTAAGTTTGTCTGAAATGGAAACGATTCAACAATTAGCCGAACGAGCACTTGCTATTATCGAAGAGAGAAGGGAAAAATTAACGATAGAACGAGATAGCATTTATGCTTCAAAAGAAGAATTTGAAAAAATTCATGATCTCATTCAGGAAATATCTGCCGAAGAAGTGAAAGATAAAGCAGACGAATTGTATCAAGTCATGATGGCACGTTATGATGCTTACGATGTATTATATGATGCCTATGACCGTTCTTTAAAGCTGGAAAAAGAATTATACATATTATATCAAGATGAAACGGTAACCGAAGAAGTATTGAGAGAGCAAATTGCTAAGATAAATGATACTTATCAAGAAGTATTAGATAGTAATGATGAATTTAACGATCACACAGTAACATATAATGAATTGAAAAAAGAGTTTTATGATCTTGCTGATATTCAGGTTGTTTATAAGGAAGACTAAATAGCTTATGGCTAATTTAGTCTTTTTTCTGTTTATATGCTAAAAAAGGTGAGGCTTCCTCTGTCCTATATCAACAAAAAATATTAATACAGATTAAAAAAATGACTATAACAGATCAAGGCTAAACTGGTATGACAGATCCCTGTTACATTAAAAATTGAAAAACTTTATAAGAATTAAGAGCAAAGTGATTGACCAAAGTAGGTATAATAGGATACACTCTTAATTAGATTCGATATTGTACTAGTATTTTTGGCTATCCTATTATAACAGTTTATCCATCTATTGACCCATTATTGAAACATAAAAGGATTTATTCTTTTTATTAGGAAATGATAAAGCTATGAGGATAGTAAAAATACAAAATAAGGATATGAAAGGAAGAGGTGACCTATCTTGAAACCCGTATTAGAAAGTATTGAAAAGAAATTTGAAATGTTTCAAATTTTAAACGAAGAGGGAAAGGTCGTAAATGAAGAAGCAATGCCTGATCTATCAGATGAGGAACTTAAAGAGTTAATGACTAGAATGGTTTATACTCGTGTGTTAGACCAGAGATCCATTGCCTTAAACCGTCAAGGACGTTTAGGCTTTTATGCGCCAACAGCAGGTCAAGAAGCATCCCAGCTAGGAAGCCAATTCGCCCTTGAAAAAGAAGATTTTATCTTACCAGGATATCGTGATATACCTCAATTAATCTGGCATGGATTGCCATTATATCAAGCATTCTTATTTTCTCGTGGACATTATCATGGAAACCAAATGCCTGAAGGTGTTCGAGCATTAAGTCCACAAATTATTATCGGTGCTCAATATGTCCAGGCAGCTGGAGTTGCCCTTGGAATGAAGCTAAGAGGTAAAAAAACAGTCGCTGTTACATATACAGGTGACGGTGGAACCTCACAAGGGGACTTTTATGAAGGATTGAACTTTGCTGGTGCGTACCAAGCTCCTGCGATTTTCATTGTTCAAAACAACTTCTTTGCGATTTCTGTTCCGGTAGAAAAACAAACAGCCGCTAAAACATTAGCACAAAAAGCTGTTGCAGCTGGAATGGAAGGCTATCAAGTAGACGGTATGGACGTGTTAGCTGTTTATGCGGCAACGAAACATGCCCGTGAGAAGGCGATTAACGGTGGCGGGCCAACATTAATCGAAACAATTTGCTATCGTTATGGTCCTCATACAATGGCAGGGGACGATCCTACACGTTACCGTACAGAAGATCTAGATTCAGAATGGGAGAAGAAAGATCCACTTATTCGCTTCCGTAAGTTCTTAGAAAGCAAAAACTTATGGTCGGAAGAAGAGGAAAATAAAGTAATTGAACAGGCTCGTGAAGATATTCGTGCAGCAATCAAACAAGCAGACGAATATCCAAAACAAAAAGTGACAGATCTCATTAATAATATGTTTGAAGATCTTCCGTATAATCTTCAAGAACAGTTAGAAGAATATCAAGCAAAGGAGTCGAAGTAAAATGGCTCAAATGACAATGATTCAAGCAATTACAGATGCAATGCGTATTGAGTTAGCTCGGGATGAGAATGTATTGATCTTTGGTGAAGACGTTGGTCAAAACGGTGGTGTATTCCGTGCTACTGAAGGTTTGCAAAAAGAATTTGGTGAAGAACGGGTATTTGATACTCCGCTAGCGGAATCTGGTATTGGTGGATTGGCAATTGGTCTAGCCTTAGAGGGATTCCGTCCTGTTCCAGAAATTCAATTCTTCGGTTTTGTATACGAAGTAATGGATTCAATTAGTGGACAAATGTCCCGCTTGCGTTATCGTTCTGGAAACACTGAACATGCACCAATTACGATTCGTTCACCATTCGGTGGTGGCGTTGCAACACCTGAATTACACGCTGATTCATTAGAAGGTTTGATCGCTCAACAACCGGGTATTAAAGTAGTTATCCCATCAACACCATATGATGCAAAAGGTTTGCTGATCTCGGCAATTCGTGATAATGACCCAGTACTCTTTTTAGAGCATATGAAATTATATCGTTCATTCCGTGAAGAGGTACCTGAAGGAGAATATACAATTGAAATCGGTAAAGCCGATGTAAAACGTGAAGGAAAAGACGTAACATTAATTGCTTATGGCGCAATGGTTCACACGTGCTTAAAAGCTGCTGAAGAACTAGAAAAGAAAAATATCGATGCTGAGGTAATTGATCTACGGACTATTTCACCTCTAGATATTGAAACGATTATTGCTTCTGTCGAAAAAACAAATCACGCAGTTGTTGTCCAAGAAGCACAACGTCAGGCGGGTGTAGCAGCTAATGTTGTCGCTGAAATTCAAGAGCGAGCAATCCTACATTTAGAAGCACCAGTTTTACGAGTAACAGCTCCTGATACGGTTTATCCATTTGCTGAAGCAGAAAGTGTTTGGTTACCAAATCATGAAGACGTTATTCAAAAGGTCGAGCAAGTGTTGAACTTTTAACATTAAATAAGATAGGAGGTCATCAATATGGCATTTAATTTCAAATTACCTGACATTGGAGAAGGAATCCATGAAGGTGAAATACTCAAATGGTTTGTTAAAGAAGGCGATGAAGTAAAAGAAGACGACATCTTATGTGAAGTACAAAACGATAAGGCAGTTGTGGAAATTCCCTCTCCAGTTGAGGGTACGGTAGAAAAAATTCATGTTGAAGAGGGTACTGTGGCGATTGTAGGTGATGTCCTCATTTCCTTTGATGCAGAAGGTTATGAAGATGAACCGGTAGCAGAACCTGCAGCTGAAGAAGAACCCGAAACAACTGAAGAAGCACCAACAGAAACAGCAACAGAACCAGCCGCAGCTGAACCGGCAACAAGCGGGACACGTGTCATTGCTATGCCTTCTGTACGTAAATATGCCCGTGACAACAATGTAAACATCCAAGAAGTAACAGGAACTGGAAAAAATGGTCGAGTTCTCAAAGAAGATATTGATCGCTTCATAAGCGGTGACCAAGTAACAGAAACAACAACAGTGGCAGAGGAATCTGCTGATCCAGCAGAAACGGTCACAGTTTCTGAAGGTGAATTCCCAGAAACACGTGAGAAGATGAGTGGTATTCGTCGCGTGATTGCCAATGCGATGGTCAATTCGAAAACGAAAATCCCTCATGTTACATTAATGGATGATGTGGATGTTACGCAACTTGTTGAACATCGTAGTAAGTTCAAAGAAGTGGCAGCTGCTCAAGATATTAAATTAACCTACTTACCTTATGTCGTAAAAGCATTGGTATCTGCATTGAAGAAATATCCAATTTTGAATGCTTCAATCGATGATGAAACCGAAGAAATTGTTTACAAGCATTATTACAACATTGGTATTGCAGCTGATACGGATAAAGGGCTACTCGTTCCAGTTGTGAAACATGCTGATCGCAAGTCTATTTTCGAAATTTCCAAAGAAATTAATGAATTGGCAGAAAAAGCTCGCGATGGTAAATTAGCACCGAATGAGATGCAAGGTGCATCAAGTACAATTACAAATATTGGTTCTGCTGGAGGACAATGGTTTACACCAGTAATTAACTACCCAGAAGCGGCTATCTTAGGAATTGGCCGGATTGCCGAAAAAGCTATCGCTAGAGACGGTGAGGTTGTCGTTGCTCCGGTACTCGCGCTATCATTGAGCTTTGACCACCGCATTGTGGATGGTGCTACGGCTCAGTTAGCTCTAAATCAAGTGAAGCGTTTATTAAATGATCCACAATTAATTATGATGGAGGCGTAGTATATGGTAGTTGGAGATTTCCCAATTGAAGTAGATACATTGGTCGTTGGTGCGGGACCTGGTGGGTATGTGGCAGCTATTCGAGCTGCCCAACTCGGCCAAAAGGTAACAATCGTTGATAAAGGTCCTTTAGGTGGCGTTTGTTTAAATGTTGGTTGTATTCCATCCAAAGCTTTAATTGAGGCTGGACATCTAGCACAACAAGCTGGTGGAAATGAAGAAATGGGGATTACTGCGGAAAACGTTGAAGTGGACTTTGCTAAAGTTCAAGAGTGGAAAGGAAAAGTTGTTAGCCGCTTAACATCCGGTGTTGAAAGCTTACTGAAAGCGAACAAAGTTGATATCGTTAAAGGCGAAGTATACTTTGTTGATCAAAACAGTGTGCGTGTAATGGATGAAACAAATTCTCAAACATACAAATTCAATAACTGTATTATTGCAACAGGATCAACACCAATTGAAATACCAAGTATTCCATTTTCAGATCGAGTCATTGACTCAACTGGTGCCCTCAATCTAACCGAGGTTCCAGAAAAGCTTGTTGTTATTGGTGGCGGGTATATTGGCCTTGAATTAGGTACAGCTTACGCGAATTTTGGCTCAAAAGTAACTATTATCGAAGGTGAAAAAGATATCCTATCTGGTGGTTATGATAGCCAAATTACACAAGTCGTGAAAAGAAACCTCAAGAAAAAAGGTGTAGAATTAGTTACTAACGCCCTAGCAAAATCAACAGAAGAAACTGATAATGGTGTGAAAGTAACGTATGAAGTCGACGGCAAAGAAGAAGTACTCGAAGCCGATTATGTACTCGTAACAGTAGGACGTCGTCCAAATACACAAGAAATTGGTCTTGAACAAGTTGGAATCGAAATGGATGAGCGTGGCCTCATTAAAGTTGACAAACAAGGCAGAACGAATATCGAAAATATTTATGCAATTGGCGATATTGTTCCAGGCTTACCACTGGCTCATAAAGCTTCTTATGAAGGAAAAATTGCTGCAGAAGCGATTAGTGGTGAAAAGTCCGAAGTAGATTATCTAAGTATGCCTGCTGTTGTTTTCTCTGAACCAGAGATTGCAACTGTTGGTTACTCGAAGAAAGAAGCTGAAGAAGCTGGTTTCAAAGTTAAGGCATCCAAATTCCCTTACACTGCAAATGGTAGAGCATTATCATTAAATGATAGTGACGGTTTTGTTAATTTAGTAACAAGAGAAGAGGATGGCCTAATCCTAGGTGCACAAATAGTTGGTGCGAATGCCAGCGAACTAATTGCTGAACTTGGTTTAGCTATTGAAGCTGGTATGACAGCTGAAGATATTTCTCTAACTGTTCATGCCCATCCTACATTGGCAGAAATGATCATGGAAGCTGCCGACGTAGCACTAGGAAAGCCAGTTCATACACTTTAATATTTAATAAAGAGTAACGAAAGAGCTGTGAATAACAGCTCTTTTTTTTGCCTTTAATTAAATCTTTAAGAAAAATACGTTATAATAGTTTTATAGATTATAAATATATTCAGCAGGAGGCTCACCAGTGAAACGACATCACGTCATCGTAATAATATTTAGCATCATGTTAATGGCTTGTAGCCAACAACAACCAGCAAATGAAGAAAATAATGTAGCAGAAGATCCGGGAATGGCGAACAACCAAAATGCCATTCAGAATGATGAGAATGATGAAGAAGAGGAAAACATCATGGAAAATGAAAATGATCAATCAAATGATGAAGGAGAAGATAAGATGAATTTAGAAAATATTAATCCTACATATCGAATTAATGAACAAACATCAGCCGTTGAACCAATAGGGGATGCCAATGCTAAAGTCGTTTTATTAACATTTGATGACGCACCAGATCAATATGCGCTAGACATAGCACAAACATTAGAACGTTTAGATGCCAATGCGATTTTTTTCGTGAATGGTCATTTCTTACAAACTGAAGAAGAACAGGAAGTATTGAAAAAACTTCATGATATGGGTTTTGTGATTGGTAATCATACGTATTCTCACCCGAATTTAAATGAATTATCACCCGAGGAACAGAAAGAAGAAATTGTTCGCTTAAGCGATTTAATAGAAACGATAATCGGTGAACGTCCTGCGTTTTTCAGACCACCATATGGCATTACATCAGATGGAGTTAAACAGATTGTAGCAGATGAAAAAATGATTCATATGAATTGGACCTTTGGTTATGACTGGCAGGAAAAATACTTCGATGCCGAAGCTTTACTAGAAATTACATTAAATGCACCTGAACTAAGTAATGGTGCGAATATCTTGATGCATGATCGAAAATGGACCTTAGAAGCCCTTGAAGATATTGTCATTGGGTTAAGAGATCAAGGTTATGAAATTGTCGATCCCCAATTAATAGAGGTCCGTGAATAAGTACGTAGCAGCAAGTTTTAGCATTTATGTAAAGGTGGCGTTTTATGTGAAATGGGAAACAAAGATTACTAAATTACTAGGTATCAAGTATCCAATTATTCAAGGTGGGCTTGCCTATCTAGCCTATGCAGATCTAGCAGCGGCTGTATCTAATGCTGGTGGTTTAGGGCAAATCACTGCGATGAGTCTAGATGATCCAGAAAAATTACGTGAAGAAATTCAACGGACGCGAGGGATGACTGACAAACCGTTTGGCGTAAATTTCGCCATCGGAATGGGCAGAAGACCCTTTGAAGAAATGGTTGAAGTAGCAATAGAAGAAAATGTGCCAGCGATCACCATTACAGGTGGTAATCCAGAAAAAATTTTATCGATGACTAAAGATACGGATATTAAAAGGTTAGTCCTTGTTGCCGCAAAAAGACAAGCTGAAAAGGCTGAAGAACTCGGTGCAGATGCAGTTATGGTAGTTGGGCAAGAAGGTGGAGGACATATTGGCAGAAATGATACGGGAACGATTGTGCTCACACCTGATATTGTCGACCATGTTTCCATCCCTGTCGTGGCGTCAGGTGGAATAGTGGATGGCCGAGGCTTAATGGCTAGCTTAGCACTAGGAGCAGAAGGAATTGAAATGGGAACAAGATTTATCGCAACAAAAGAATGTGTTCATGCCCATCCGCATTACCAACAAGCCATTCTTGATGCTGATGAAACATCAACTGTTGTGATTAAACGTTCATTAGGCTTTCCAGCGAGAGCTCTTAAAAATGAATGGACTGATCAAATTTTAGAATTGGAAGCTAAACAGGCAACCTATGAACAATTGTCCGATTTAATTAGTGGGGAAGCAAACAAACGCTACATTCATGATGGAGTAGAAAACGAAGGCTATGGTTGGGCTGGCCAAGGTGTTGCTCGTATTCATGATATTCCTACTGTAGAAGAGCTGATCCAATCAATCATTGAAGAAGCTGAAAGAATTCGTAAAAAGTGGTCATAAATGCATGACTGATGACCTACAACTAACGGAATGGAATTGAGCTATATGCCTTATATCAATGATGGCTTATTTCTTGATAAATTTGCTCATGCGCAAACTTTTAAAGACTAAATTCATTCACCAAAATTAGATAAATATTATGAAACAACTTCAAAAACATTCATATATTAATAGCAAAGCAATCGTTTTCCAGCATAACGATGATTTTTGGAAACCGATGAGAAAGGTGTGTATGAATGTGAAGTATGTAATGGATGCATTACGACAAGATGATGCACATGAGCAACTACACGTCCTCCGCTTGCAAATTGATTATGAATTAGCAACCTTACATGACGCGATACAGGCAAATGATAATGTAGCCATCATTAAATCAAAACAAAAATTGGAAAATTTACGTCAACGATGGTTGCAATTAGAAGGCAATGAATAGCTTATTGACCTTATCATACTTTCTAAATGATGTGTGATAAGGTTATTATTTTGCCTTCATATAAGTTTCATTTCCTTCTTTGCTATCACTTGGTAATAAAGGTTTAGTGAGACCTTTAGGGTATATGTAACCCACATTCATGCTAATATACAAGTAGCAGATGTATCAAATGACGTTTATTCCCACATTTGTTAAGATAAGGTTATATCAAGTTAATGGGGGCCTATGAATGGATATAAATCTACGTGAAGATATTTTTCAGCAAGCAAAAAGTTGGGTTTTAGCTGCTGGGAAGCATATTAGGGATCGAATCAATGATCCGTTGACGATTGATACAAAAACCGATCCTAATGATCTCGTTACATCAATGGATCAAGAAATCGAGAAGTTTTTTTTAGAAAAAATTAAACAATCGTATCCAGATCATTTACTTTTAGGTGAGGAAGGGTATGGTGATGAGGTAACATCACTTTCGGGAACGATATGGATTATCGATCCGATTGATGGTACGATGAATTTTGTTCATCAAAAAAAGAACTTTGCCATCTCAATTGGTATTGTTCATGATGGAATAGGAGAAATAGGATTCATATATGATGTGATGGGTGATGTATTATATAGTGCAAAACGCAATGAAGGAGCTTATCGAAACGATACCAAACTTGAATCACTCGACCAACATGTAACACTTCAACAATCACTTATAGGGTTTAATCATTTTTGGTTGTGTGAAAATAGACTTGTCGATGAAAAAGTTATGCAACAAATGGTTAAAACCATTCGTGGAACAAGAACAATCGGCTCAGCAGCATTAGAATTAGCCTACGTTGCAGAAGGATCACTTGATGGTTATCTGGCACTTAATTTGGCACCGTGGGATATTGCTGGAGGACTTATTATTGTCAATGAGGTTGGTGGCGTTTCAACTGATATTAATGGAAAGCAAATCAATTTACTAGAAAGAAGTTCTGTAGTAACCTGTAATCAGCAAATTCAGAAAGATTTGCTTCAGTTCTTACAACAAGGAAAAAAGTGACTAATCCAAATCCTAGTCACTTTTCTGACATCTTACGTTTTAAAAATAAGCCGTAACCCATCACGACACATCCAAACATGATAAATCCGAAAATAGCCCAGAGATTTTGATAAGCAATCGCAATACCAACAGCGGCAAAACTCAAAATTACGATAAAAGCTAATAAAAAGGAACGTAAATTAATTTTCACAATTTCACCTCATAGATATTTCGTTTTATTATATAATATTTTTAGAATAATTTAAAATCAATCGTATTCGTTTACATAAAAAGGGGGGGCGTCAATGATTCGTGATTTATTGTTAACACATTTTTATGAACATACGTTTATGATTTTATACATATCTAATCTTATTTTAGTTTTTATTGCCTATAAATTAGGATTTGCACGCAAAATTCCATTGCTAAAAAGTATCATTGTTTATATATTGTTAGCCCTAGGAACGGTGTTATTAGCATTGTTTGGTGGGATTGCTGGCTTGCCAATAACTGAAAGCTTAATTATTATTGTGCTTGTCCTTGGAATTTATCGATTACGTTTATTTCGTGAACGTCAAGCAAAGCAATCAACTTAAATCATGACAAATAAATCTACAAACGGCTTCAACGATTATTATGCAGGTCAAACTCGAGCTATTACCTGCATTGTAACAATGTTGAAAGCCGTTTTTATTTCATCTATCAATAACATCCCCAATGATCCTCTAATCTTAAATGAGCTCATCACTTTTCGGTCTTTCTTTATATAAACGGAATTTACCGGTTGCTAATCGTTTTTTTGTATTTTCTCCAATTCGGTTATAACACGTTTTACATAAGTATAATCTTTTTCCATGATTGCGCATGCGTTTGGCAATAAGTGAATGTTCATCCAATGTTTCAACACGATCACAAATCACACATTTCACTTGCATGGAAACCACCTCTTTACTATATAGTTATCCATAATATAACATAGGCGAGAAGTGGATGTATAATCAAAAAGGTTTTGTTAAAAGATAACGAGGGAATAGTTGGATGACTACTCAGCGGAAAGGAAGATGATGATGAAGCGACGTGTAATTGTGTTGACGACCGTTGGCTTAGGAATGATTGCTGGATATATGTTCGGAAAAAAAGATCATAGAACCAAAATAAAAAATAAAGTTGGAAACTTGCTTGATAAAATGAAAAAAACCTATTCCGATGGTGTTGAAGATCCTTTGATAAATGCAGGGATCCCAGATCAAACTGAGCATTTCGATGAAACGAAAATGGAAAACACAAAAATGGTTTCCGAGGGCTCACAATATGGCGTTCATTATTATAATGAATGGCAAGAAAAAGAAGATCAAGAGGAGGTCACTTCAAATAATAGTAAGTGATTCATGAAAGAAAACGAAGTCTTCCGATTACTGAACAGCCCACCTGTTTAAGGAGGAGTATATCAGATAAGGACCGACTTCGTTTTATTAAAATTCGCCTTTATTGTTTTATCAAAAGGATAATTTAATTTTGCTGTTCTCCTGATTGTTCTCTTTCAATTTCATCTAATTGTTGTTCTTCATTCTCATCAAGGATATTTTCCTTTTGATCTTGCTCTTGGGGGATATCTTCAGGAACAGGAAATTCTGGCATAAATCTACCGACAATCGCAGACAACTCTTCAACAATTCCTTGGATAGGATGACCTTGTTGAATTTTTTCATTCATTGCTTCTATTCTTGCAGTAAGATCAGCATCGGCAACTACTACTGCCGTTTTTCCATAGGGATCATCTTTAAGGGCTTCAGATACTGAATATTTGATCGTTCCTACTTTAGAACGATCAAGCTCCCCATCAACATTAATGCCAACAACAGCATAAGGCCCAGCAACAATTGCCGTAGCATTATTTACCTGGGGTACAGAGCTAGCAATATTGGCTAAATGAGTTGCAATTTGTTCATTGCTTAAATCAGGTTGATCCTTGGTCTGGGGTTGCTTTACTTGCATCATTGGATTGTTCGTTTCTTGTTGATTCAATGGGGGATCTTGCTCGGTTTCTTGTTGGCACCCCGTGAAAAATAATAAACTGACAGTTAGTGTTAAGAGCAGGAACCGAATCATGTATTATCCTCCTTATGTGGCTTAGCTCAGATGAGGCAGGTATGTTTATATTTTGAGTAAAAGTGATGAAAATATACAAAAAAACTGCTACAACATATTTGTAGCAGTTCCATCACGATCATTTAAAGAATGATAATTTTTTTCACGCCTTTAATAGGATTATCTTTATTTGACCCATCCCGAAAATAAATATGTACTGGTCCTTGGTCTTGGATTGGCTTTCCTTTTTTGGAAAACAATAAATAACAGTCTTGAAAATCTGTTAACGGCAGGATGATCTCACCGTTAGTTGTTTCTAATTTTACTTCTGTAGCATCCTTATTTATTTCAGCGTGAACTAGAAATTCTCGAATCGGCATTACATAAGAATTTGTGAGGATTTTTTCTCGATCATATCGCCTGATGCTTTTATTAACTGGTGGTTTGATCCTTTGTGGATATAGGTCTTGCTCCCATCTTGCAGCCGCTTTTTCAGCATCATCATTGTTAATTTGTTCCTCTTGATTAACACCGTTAAAAGCCTCTTCAAATAGAATTTTTCTATCATCAAAGATCCATACGGATGGGTCTAGTGTAATTGAAAATTTCACATTACCCGTAATTTGTATAATCATACGTTTCCCCCTCTTATGTCTGTCTTTGTTTAGGATATCAAAGATTCTAAATATTTTCACGAAAATAAACACCCCTTGTAGCTTTAAAAGGAAGGAAAAATGAATATGCGTTG
>CALAMD010000083.1 GCA_937925695.1 uncultured Bacillaceae bacterium
ACTTTCGCGTATAGACGATCAACTTTTACTCATTTACGAGCGAGTTAGTGCCATTTCCGAGCGACTATACCTATTTGCATTTTCAAATACATATTACGAACAAGTGGAGGGGTTTAAATGAAAAAGAGAGCACTCATTAGTGTGTCTGATAAAACGAATATTATTGAACTGGCTAAAGGGTTGGTTGAGTTAGATTATGAGATTATTTCTACTGGGGGCACGTTAAAAACGTTGCAAGAAGGAAATGTGCCTGTTCAACCAGTAGAGGAAGTTACAGGGTTTCCTGAAATTCTCGATGGGCGAGTGAAGACGTTACATCCGCTCATTCACGGTGGCCTATTGGCTAAGCGTGAGAATGAGACCCATGTCGAGCAGTTACAACAGCACCAGATTTCGCCAATCGATATCGTTGTTGTTAATTTATATCCATTTAAAGAAACATTGGCTAAGCCAGGAGCTACGGAAGATGAAATTATTGAAAATATTGATATTGGTGGACCAACGATGTTACGAGCAGCGGCAAAAAATTATGCCGATGTAGCAGTTGTTGTTGATCCTAATGATTATGATCATTTGCTTACATTATTAAAAGAAAATAACCTCACAATTGACGTGCGTAAACAATTGGCTGCTAAAGTGTTCCGCCATACAGCCCAGTATGATGCGATGATTGCAAAATACTTTTCTATCATCAATAATGATTACTTTCCTGAAAGTTATACAGTTACTTATGAAAAAGTTCAGGATTTACGCTACGGAGAGAACCCACATCAACAGGCAGCATTTTATCGGGATCCAGAAGAGACGACCCTCAGTTTGGCGTCTGCTAAGCAATTACATGGAAAAGAATTATCGTACAACAATATTCAAGATGCTAACGCTGCCTTAGAAATTGTAGCTGAGTATGATGAGCCGGCAGCCGTTGCTGTTAAACATATGAATCCTTGTGGGATTGGCCTAGGAACAACTATTAGTGAAGCATTTAAGAAAGCCCATGATGCAGATCCTATTTCAATCTTTGGCGGAATTATTGCTTGTAATCGGGAGATTGATGTTGCTACAGCAGAGCAGTTAAGTGAAATATTTTTAGAAATTGTTATGGCACCAAGTTTTCATGAAGATGCACTAGCTATACTTACGCAAAAGAAAAATATCCGTCTGTTAGAAGTACCTATGGAAAAGGAAGAAAAGCCTTATCACAAATTAACGTCTGTTAAAGGTGGTGTGTTGGTGCAAACAAACGACCAAGGTCAAATCACACCGACAGAATTAACATGTCCAACAACACGTCAGCCATCTGAGGAAGAATTAGCGGATTTACTTTTCGCCTGGAAAGCTGTTAAGCATGTAAAATCCAATGCAATTGTTTTGGCAAAAAATAAGCAAACGATTGGTGTCGGAGCAGGACAAATGAATCGGGTCGGTGCAGCTAAGATCGCGATCGAGCAAGCAGGGGATAACAGTAAAGGTGCAGTCTTAGCTTCAGATGCCTTTTTCCCAATGCCTGATACGGTAGAAGCGGCAGCGAAAGCTGGGATCACAGCGATCATTCAACCAGGTGGTTCGAAGCGGGATCAAGATTCCATCGATGCTTGTAACGAGCATAACATTGCCATGGTGTTTACGAATATGCGCCATTTTAAGCATTGATTGTCGTAAAAGATGACTGATCACTTATATTGATGACATTTTAAGCATTAATTGTACATCAAGCCGGTGTGCCGTCTTGCTCGGCATCACCATAAATATTGATAGATTTCTAAGTTGTTGTCGCATCTAGATTTTCGCCTTATTACTCCATATTAAATGAAAAGGGATGTTTAACAAATGAAAATTTTAGTTGTTGGTCGTGGTGGTCGTGAGCATAGCATTGTCACCCATTTAGCTAAGAGTGAGCGGATAGAAGAAATATATGTTGCACCAGGAAATGCTGGTATGCAAGCAATAGCAACCTGTATCGATATTAACGAGATGGACATTGAGGGGCTGGTAACTTTTGCAAAAGAATCAGCAATTGATTTAACGATTGTTGGTCCAGAAAACCCATTAAATGCTGGTATTGCTGATCGATTCCAACAAGATAATTTAGCAATCTTTGCCCCGAATAAGCAAGCAGCTTTATTAGAAGGCAGTAAAAGCTTTGCTAAACAATTTATGAAAAAGTATGATATTCCGACTGCTGAATACGAAACGTTTACCGATGCACAGGCTGCTAAAGCGTATATTGCTAAAAAAGGAGCACCGATTGTCATTAAAGCGGATGGGTTAGCTGAAGGAAAAGGTGTTGTAGTAGCCGAAACCGTTGAGCAAGCCTACGATGCCATCGATCAAATGTTAATTGATCAAGTCTTTGCTGAAGCAGGTACAAAAATTGTGATTGAAGAATTTCTCGATGGAAAAGAATTTTCATTAATGGCCTTTGTTAATAAAAATCATTACTATCCGATGTTACCAGCCCGAGACTTTAAACGAGCATTTGATGATGATCAAGGACCAAATACAGGTGGTATGGGTTCATATGCCCCAGTTCCAGATGTAACGGAAGAAACTTTATCATTTACGTATCGAGAAATTATTGAAAAAACTGTTCAAGGATTGATTGCAGAAGGGATTTCTTTTACAGGAATTCTTTATGCTGGACTCATGATTACGAAAGACGGGCCAAAGGTTATAGAATTTAATACTCGCTTTGGCGATCCAGAAACCCAAGTTGTTTTGCCATTACTAGAAAATGACTTATTACAAGTGTTTTTAGATGTGCTTGCTGGGAAAGACCCTCAATTAGTCTGGAAAAATCAAGTATGTGTTGGGGTTGTCGTTGCTTCAACAGGTTATCCACGCCAATATAAAACAGGTGTAGCATTGCCCAGCCTCACACCAGCAAACAATACCTTTGTGATGCATGCTGGTACGAAGATAGCCAATGGTCAAGTCGTATCTAATGGCGGGCGAGTACTCCTTACAGGCGCGATTGGTGATAACTTTGAACTAGCTTCATCCCTTGTCTATCATTGTTTAACTCCATTTGAGCAACATCAAGACTTTTTCTACCGCAAAGATATCGGTAGGCAAGCCAAGTTATCATCTCTAGTCAAATATGGTAAAATTGGCTAAAATCGTCGTTATTTTAATAAATAAACTGAAGTTCACCTCAACTGAGACGGTGGACTTCAGTTTATTAAATCAAAACCCAACAAATGTTAAAATGACACGTCATATTTGTTATGAAAACGTCAACAATTTGTAATGGGAAAGCTTGCTAAGGCTACGTTAAAATGTGTTACAATGAAGAAAAGATTGTAATGGAGATGTTTTCGATGCTAGGGAAAAAGAATTTATGGAGGAACCGCCAATTACGGGAACACGTTGCTGTCTTAGATGGGTCTATACAACCTACGTTAATTTTAACAAATGGTACCTATTTAAATGTATTTACGAAGCAATGGCTCCAAGCAAACATTTGGCTCTATCAAGATCGGATTATTTACGTTGGTGATCAATTACCAACTAACCAATCAGAAATCGAAATCGTTGATTGTGAAGGACAATTTTTAGTTCCTGGATATATTGAGCCCCATGCACACCCTTTTCAATTATATAATCCAAGCGAATTAGCTTTTCATGCAGCAAAAACTGGTACGACGACGTTAATTAATGACCCAATTATGTGGTTTTTTTTAACAAACAGAAAGAAAGCGTTTTCACTGATAAATAAAATGGCTTCATTTCCTATATCGATGTATTGGTGGGCCCGATTTGATTCGCAAACGGCCATACAGAATGAGCATGCCTATTTTAACACGAGTGATGTTTTGTCTTGGGTCATGCATCATGCTGTTGTTCAAGGTGGAGAATTAACATCTTGGCCACGTTTGCTCGACGGGGATGATCGCTTATTATATTGGATGCAAGAAACAAAACGGCTTGGCAAACGGATTGAAGGACACTTTCCTGGCTCATCTGAGAAAACGTTAACGACCATGAAATTACTTGGTGTCAGCGGTGATCACGAGGCGATGACCGGGTCTGAAGTATTGCAAAGGTTAGAGTTAGGTTATCAAGTTGGTTTAAGGTATTCCTCCATAAGACCTGATTTGCCTAAGCTGATTAGTGAACTATTAGATTTAGAGATTACGACCTTCGAGCAATTAACCTTTACGACAGATGGATCGACCCCGGCTTTTTATGAACATGGCTTAATCAATGTATGTATAGATATGGCAATCAAACAAGGCTTGCCGATCGAAGAAGCCTATCTCATTGGTTCTTATAATGCGGCTAAGCACTTTCAATTAGCAGAAGATCTGGGCAGTATTTCCCCTGGGAAAGTAGCCCATATTAATATTTTATCAGCGAAGGATAATCCACATCCGATCAGTGTTATTGCCAAGGGTGAGTGGATTGTTAAGAATGAACAAGCAGTTGCTTGGCCCCAAATGATTAAATGGGAAGACTATGATATTCATCCTTTAACGATAAATTGGGAGTTAACAGAAGAAGATTTACAGTTTTCATCACCCATCGGTTTAGAATTGGTCAATGATGTTATCATTCACCCCTATGCAGTGAAGATAGATCATACAAAAGAAAGGTTACCAGATCAACTACCAGAAGCTTTTCTTGTGTTAATCGATCGTTATGGTAAATGGCGGGTGAATACAACGATCAAGGGATTTACGAAAAAATTAGGCGGTATCGTTAGCTCTTATTCACCAACCGGTGATATGATCATTATGGGGAAATGTAAACGAGATATGATGATCGCTTGGAAGCGAATGAAAGCTTTAGGTGGGGGCATCGTTGTAGTTAATAATGGAAAAGTACTCTATGAATTACCTCTATTAATTGGGGGAATGATGTTCGAAGGTCCGATGTCAACCTTAATTAAAAAGGAAAAAGAATTAAAACAACTATTTATCGACCATGGTTATCCTTATCAGGATCCGATTTTCAGTATATATTTTTTATCCTCAACGAATTTACCCTATGTCAGGGTAACTCAAAAAGGGATTTATGATGTACTTAAAAGAGTGACTTTATTTCCAGCAAATATGCGTTAAGTGTCGAGTGAGTTGGATGTTAATATTCCTTCAAAACATAAATACGGTAAAAGGTGTGTATTAAAAAATGACAAAAAAAGTAGTAATGATTATCATGTTGTTCGGATTTTTCTTATTCGTCGGTTGTGCTAAAAAAGATGATGTTCCTGAGAATACACAGCAGGAAAACAATGATATTGAAATAATTGAAGAAAACGAGCCAGAAGAACCAACTTTTACGCATGTTTTCCCTTTTACAGGAATTGGTACAAATGAAGGTGCGGATCGCCGGCCGGTTGGCGTGATGGTCAATAACCATGTTGCAGCTAGGCCCCAATCAGGTCTATCTAAAGCTGACATTACTTTTGAAATATTAGCAGAAGGAAGTATTACCCGTTTTCTAGCGATCTTCCAAAGCGAACAGCCAGAAATTGTTGGACCAGTTCGAAGTGCAAGACCCTATTACTTTGAATTAGCTGAGAACTATGATGCCCTATATATTTATCATGGCGCTGCCAATTTTATCAATGATATGATCATTAATCAGGGAATTGATCATTTAAGTGGTGCGAATTATGATAATGATGGGCATCTGTTTAAGCGTGAATCATTTAGGAAAGCACCGCATAATTCCTATTTGTTATTTGATGCTGTGTACGATGTATCTGAGTCCAAAGGGTATGATATAATATCTGATACAAAGGCATTGCCTTTTGTTAAAGAAGATGCTGTGATTACAGGCGATCCTGGTACACATGTTCAAGTGCTTTATCCAGGACGTAAGGCAGATGAAGTGATCGAATACATTTATGATGAGACGAAACAAGCTTATACACGTCATGAGAGTAAACAACAAACAGTCGAATTAGATTCCGAAGAACCGATTTTCATTCACAATGTTTTTATTATTGAAACGGCTCATAAAGTCATTGATGATGAGGGAAGGCGAGAGATTGATCTCAAATCAGGTGGGAACGCCTATTTAATGCAGAAAGGTCAGCTACAAAAACTAGCATGGAAAAATGAAGATGGTCGTATTATTCCTGTTCAAGGAGACGAATCGATTGGTTTTGTACCAGGAAAAACATGGGTTAATGTCGTACCAACAAATCCAGGTTTGGAAACAGCGGTAACGATATTTGAAGAGTGACGATAGGAGGTTTGGGCAGTGCAAATTGACAAACTGCGCGGTGAACAGCTAGATGAATTGTTTGAAGCCATTTTGTCGTTGGAAACTATCGAAGAATGCTACCAATTCTTTGATGATTTAGCAACGATGAGTGAAATCAGTTCGTTATCCCAACGGTTTCAAGTAGCTAAATTACTAGCAAAAGGCCATACATATAATAGTATTGAGAAAGAAACGAATGCTTCTACAGCAACGATCTCTAGGGTGAGAAGATGTATTGACTATGGTAGCGGAGGCTATAAGCTAGTATTAGATAGAATGGGTTTAAATGAAAAATAACTTGCTCAATAACAAATCGTCACTTTTACGGTGACGGTTTTTTGTTTGATTACATCGAATTTATTTTAAATAGGTACATCTAAACACTCAAATCAGTGCCTTGTTTTTGTTATAATAAAAGAATATATTTGTGGATGGAGGATGGCATGTGCAAAAAGCGATTAAAACGTGGAAACATATGTTTAAACTAGATCCGGCCAAAGAGATAGATGATCAATCTTTGAAGAAAATATGTGAGTCAAATACGGATGCCATTATTGTTGGTGGCACAGATTCGATTACATACGATGGTGTGTTAAACTTACTAAGACGGTTAAGTATATATGACAAGCCTTGTATTTTAGAAGTATCGTCAATGAATGCGATCATCGCTGGTTTTGACTATTACTTTATCCCAATGGTATTGAATAGTCAGGAAAAAAAGTGGATGATGGATATTCATCATCAAGCGATCAAACAATATAAATCATTTATGGATTGGAATATGATCGCTATGGAAGGTTATTGCATTTTAAATGAACAGTCTAAGGCCTATCAAAAGACAAACTGTTTCTTACCAGACGATGAAGATGTGATCGCTTATGCTCATATGGCAGAGCACATGTTTCAATTACCGATTTTTTATTTAGAATATAGTGGGACGTATGGGGATTCCGAACTCGTTAGGAAAGTAAAACGAGAACTGAATCAGACGATCCTGTTTTATGGTGGCGGGATTGAAAACATTGACCAAGCCAAGGAAATGAAGCAGTATGCCGATGTGATTATTGTCGGCAATAGTTTATATACAAATTTTGACGAAGCGTTACAAACTGCAGAAGTTGAATAAAATTGTAGAAGTTCCAAAATCAAATTAGGAATGGAATTTATTTATTAAAGGTGGTATATGTATGAGTCAAACAATGAATGACTTACTACAAGGATTAAATAAACAACAGCAAGAAGCTGTGAAACATACAGAAGGTCCATTATTAATCATGGCGGGAGCAGGCAGTGGTAAAACCCGAGTCCTTACCCACCGGATCGCTTATTTACTTAAGGAAAAGGGTGTTGGTCCACGGAACATACTAGCGATTACTTTCACGAACAAAGCAGCGAGAGAAATGAAAGACCGGGTAGAAAAGCTCGTTGGCTCAGAAAGTGCTGATATGTGGGTATCAACCTTTCACTCGATGTGTGTGCGAATTTTAAGGCGGGATATTGACCAAATTGGTTATAACAGAAACTTTACGATCCTTGATCCGAGTGATCAGTTATCTGCCGTACGTCAAGTATTAAGGGATTTAAATATTGACCCGAAACAATTTGATCCACGGGCGATGCTAAACCAAATTAGTAGTGCTAAAAATGAACTTATTACACCAGAAACCTATGAAAAAGAGGCAAGTAATTATTTTGAACGTCAAGTCGCAAGGGTTTATACAGCCTATCAGGAACTCATTCGTAAAAACCAATCCCTTGACTTTGATGATTTAATTATGGAGACGATACATCTCTTCCAAAGAGTGCCAGATGTATTAACATACTATCAGCATCGCTTCCAGTACATTCATGTTGATGAGTATCAAGATACAAACCACGCCCAATATAAGTTGATCAAGCAGTTAGCGAGTCGCTTTCAAAACATTTGTGTTGTTGGTGATTCTGATCAGTCAATTTATCGCTGGCGGGGAGCGGATATGACGAATATCCTTTCTTTTGAAAAAGATTACCCCGCTGCCAAAACAGTGTTATTAGAGCAAAATTACCGCTCAACTAAATTGATCTTAGAAGCTGCCAACCATGTCATTGCCAATAATAAACAACGTCAGCCGAAAAAACTATGGACAGAAAATGAACAAGGCAACAAAATCCATTATTATCAAGGTGAGACGGAACGAGATGAAGCATTATTCGTAACGGAAAAAATCCAAGAATTAATAACGAAGGGATATTCACCAAGTGATATATCAATTTTATATCGGACAAATGCCCAATCCCGAGCCATTGAGGAGACCCTTACGAAAGCCAATATTGATTATCAGATGGTTGGGGGAACAAAGTTCTATGATCGAAAAGAAATAAAGGACTTGCTTGCCTATTTACGTCTGATAACAAATCCCCATGATGATATTAGTTTTGAGCGGATTGTAAATGAACCAAAACGTGGAATCGGAAAGACTTCCCTTGATAAACTAAGAGCTTATGCAGCAGAACAGGATATGTCGATGTTTGAAGCCTTAGATGTAGTTGATTTTGTTGGTGTCACTCCTCGTGTGGCCAATGCGTTGGCAGAATTCCAGGAAATGATTTTATCATTTATGAAACAGCAAGAATTTTTAACAGCCACAGAAATGGTCGAACAAGTGCTAAGTCGAACTGGTTATGAAGAAATGTTAGAAAATGAACGGACGTTAGAAGCTGCTAGTCGCCTAGAAAACTTAGAAGAATTCAAGACGGTAACGCAGAATTTTGAAGAGACTAACGAAGAAGATCAGTCGTTAATCACTTTTTTAACAGATTTAGCGTTAATAAGTGATATTGATACGATTGATGAAGATGATGCCGATCAACAAGAAAAAATTACCCTTATGACTTTACATGCTGCCAAAGGATTAGAATTTCCAGTCGTATTCCTCATTGGAATGGAAGAAAATATTTTTCCTCATAGTCGTTCAATGCTGGATGATGAAGAGATGGAAGAGGAAAGACGATTAGCCTATGTCGGGATAACGCGGGCTGAGCGGGAATTATACTTAACGAATGCACGGATGCGGACACTTTATGGTCGAACAAACTTTAACCCAATCAGTCGTTTTATTACTGAAATTCCTGAGGAACTCATTGACGGTATCGAAAAAGCCAATGAATCGATGTTTGGTCGTTCACTAAAGACCTCAATATCCCAACCGATGCCAAAACGACGCTCTCGTCGCCTCCAACAACCGACAACTACTGGTGCTGAAATGGAAACATGGAAACCCGGAGATAAAGCCAAACATAAAAAATGGGGAATCGGTACTGTCGTAAAAGTTGAACATGAAGGAGATGCCATGGAGTTAGATATCGCTTTTCCGGCTCCAACCGGTATTAAACGAGTATTGGCAAAATTTGCCCCGATCACGAAACAATAAGAGGTGAATTTCATGGATCAAGAGCAAGCAAAAATAAGGATACAATCATTAACGAAATTACTGAATCAATATAACTATGAATATTATGTGCTTGATCAGCCAACGGTCCCGGATGCTGAATATGATCAAAAATTTCAGGAACTATTGCAACTAGAACAACAATTTCCTGAGTTAATTGAACCAGATTCGCCGACACAGCGGGTAGGTGGGGAACCGTTATCTGCTTTTGAAAAAGTAGAGCATCGTGTTCCGATGTTAAGCCTTGGCAATGCTTTTGACGAAGGGGATTTACGGGACTTTGATCGTCGGGTTAGACAAGCATTAAATGAACCGGTAACCTACATTTGTGAACTCAAAATTGATGGATTAGCGATTTCACTTACGTATGAAAATGGTCAATTCGTCCAAGGATCAACCCGGGGTGATGGAGTAACGGGTGAAGATATTACGGTGAATTTAAAAACGATTCGCAGTATTCCTTTGTCGATTGAGGAAAAGGCATTGATTGAAGTGCGGGGCGAAGCATTTATGCCCCAAAAATCGTTTTTAGCTTTAAATAAACAGCGAGAGAAAAAGGGCGAAGACTTATTTGCCAATCCGCGTAATGCAGCAGCTGGTTCTTTACGCCAATTAGATCCTAAAATTGCTGCCAGTCGAAACTTGGATGTTTATTTATTTGGCTATGGCGAATGGCAAGCAAATCCTATGGAGACCCATAGCGAACGATTGCAATACTTAACTGAGTTAGGTTTTAAAATTAATCCAGAATGGAAAAAGTGCGAAACGATTGAAGAAGTGATTGACTATATCAATTATTGGACGACAGAACGTCCGAATTTAAATTATGAAATTGATGGGATCGTCATTAAAGTTGATCGGTTATCCCAACAAGAAAAACTTGGATATACAGCAAGAAATCCACGCTGGGCCATTGCCTATAAATTCCCAGCTGAAGAAGCTGTCACTGTGCTTGAAGATATTGAACTAAGTGTTGGCAGAACAGGAGTTGTTACACCTACAGCTATATTAACTCCTGTTAATGTAGCTGGTTCTACTGTCCAACGAGCAACTTTGCACAATGAAGATTATATTCAGGAACATGATTTTCGCCTTGGAGACACGGTTGTGATTCAAAAAGCTGGCGACATCATTCCTAAAGTTGTTCGCGTCATCGAGGAAAAACGGACGGGTAACGAAATGGTATTTACTATGCCTGATCATTGTCCAGCCTGTGATAGTGAACTCATACGAATCGAAGGTGAAGTAGCTCTTCGTTGTATGAATCCTAATTGTCCTGCCCAATTGCAAGAAGGGCTTATTCATTTCGTATCGAGAAATGCGATGAATATCGAAGGCCTTGGCGAGAAGGTCATTCAGCAACTATTCCAGCATGAATTGGTCCAAACCATTCCTGATCTATATCGCCTAAAGCGCGAAGATTTACTACCACTAGAAAGAATGGGAGAAAAATCCGTCGCCAACCTACTTCAAGCGATTGAATCATCAAAGAGTAACTCTCTTGAGCGACTGTTGTTTGGTCTAGGTATTCGCTTTATTGGAGAAAAAGCAGCAAGAATTTTAGCCGCTCATTTTGAAAATATGGATCACTTACTAGCGGCAAGTTATGATGACTTTATCGCAATCGATGAAATCGGAGAAAAAATGGCAGATTCCCTTGTCCACTATTTTCAAGAAGAAAAAGTACAGCAATTAATTGAAGATCTACAGGAACTCGGTGTGAATATGACGTATAAAGGTCCACGACAAACAGAGGATGATACGTTTGCAGGGAAAACGGTCGTTTTAACAGGTCGTTTGGAGATGTTTACCCGTCAAGAAGCAAAACAAATGATTGAGTCACGAGGTGGATCGGTAACGAGCAGTGTCAGCAGAAACACCGATCTTGTCATAGCAGGAGAGGGAGCAGGCTCTAAATATAACCGTGCTGTTGAATTAGGGATTACTATTTGGAATGAAACTCAATTTGCTGAAGCCATCGGGCGATTACCATAAGGGAGGGGATCAAAAATGAAAAAGTTAACCATAACATTGATAGCAGTCCTCCTATTTCTTGTCAGTTGTGTGCCAGAAACGACTGAAGATGAAATTGTTCAGCCAAATGATGAACAAACAGAGCAAGAAATATTGATCGTTCCAAGTTACCAGCTGTCCAAAGAAAATTATCGGATGATCCTACCCTTCCGTCCTAGTGAAGCAAGGGGCGTTATTGGTAGACAGGTAGCCAATCGGTTAGACATCGATGAAATGGAAGCTGGTTTAATGCGTCATTCGACAGAAGTGTTTGATCCAGAGAAATATTACTATGAAGAAGGACAGTATTTAACGAAGGACATGGTGATCGATTGGATCGATGAACTGAATCCAGAACGGCCAGAAATGGGATCAGATCCAGATGAATTTAGGGATAACCCGAGATATTTATCCCATATTTTAGAACAAAACTATTTGCAAAAAAATGATGATAATACGGTAGAACTCGTTGGCGTTTCTATTGGACTGGCATTAAAATCCGTTTATCGTTTTCAATCGGAAATAGGCGGACCTTATTATTATGAGGAAATTCCCCTTGAAGACATGCTAGCCCAGGGAGAAGAAATAGCCCAATCGATCTTAGAACGGGTTCGACAAATTGAAGAATTAAGAGATGTGCCGATTATGATCGCACTGTTTCGTGAAGAGGAACATTCTTCGCCTGTACCAGGAAATTTTGTTGCCAAAACGGTTGTTCCAGCCCATGATATGATGATTGGGGAGTGGGAATCAATTAATGAAAAGAATGTCTTGTTCCCTTCAGATGAAGCCCAAAAAAATTATATTGAGGACTATGAGGTCATTAGTAACTTTGCTGAAGAAATCTCTAGTTTTTTTCCAAACTATGTTGGTTACGTCGGTAAAGGTTTTTACGTGAATGAAGATCTGAAAAAATTAACGATTGATATACCAATTGAATTTTATGGCAGTGCTGAAGTTATCGGTTTTACCCAATATATTTATGGGATTGCGAACGGCATGTTTTCCAATCGTTATGATTTGGAGATAAAAGTCAAGTCAAGTCAAAAAATAGAAAGTGTGCTTTATCGTGAAGCAGGCGAAGAGGATCTAGTCGTTCACATTTTCCAATAAATGCCAATATCAACATCATCTCAACAGCAATAATTTAATAAAGACCTTAGTATTAGGAAAAAGTTCCTTAAATAGGAGCTTTTTTCCTCTTTGTAGGAAAGTTGGAAAGTTTTTTTGCTGTTAAATGACATTTTTACCTCTTAACTTTCCCAATATGAATTTTCTGAATATATGCTATAATTACGTTAAGCAAACAAACAAAGCAATAACGAGACTTCGACAAGGTGATCGTAAATGGAAATCGGTGCATTTATTAAATTACATCGCATTGAACAAAATATGACCCAAGAAGAATTGGCGAAAGGTATCGTTTCAATGTCCTATTTGTCGAAAATAGAAAATGGACGAACTGAGGCAAGTTCTGAAGTCATTAGCATGCTTTGTACACGTTTGGGAATCCATTTAGATAATGAGGATGAAGCAAGAATTCAGGAAATGTGTGCTAAATGGTATGATCTACTATTTGAAGTCCAAGATCAAGCAGAAATTATCAGAATCCATGATGAAATTCAAGCATTAATAGATAAAGCCCATTCTCGACATTGGATTATGTTTCAAATTCATCGCATACGATATTTTCTCGTGTTAGGTGAGCATAAAGCAGCCTTAGAACAAATTAACAAACTAACTGAAATAGCCAATTCTTTTAATACACTTCAACAGTATTACTGGTACAAATTTAAAGGGAATTATCGATCACTGAATAACGAGCCAAATGAAGCATTGAGGATGTACAAGTTAGCCAAAGGTTTATTAAATCAACTTGATTTAACCGAAGAAGGAGTAGCTGAGTTACAGTACGCTATTGCAGTGACCTATAGTAAATTACGACATACGTTAGAAGCAATTGAGTATGCGAATAAAGCGCTACAAACATTTATGAAAAAATATAATTTTATTCGCTGTGCTGAGTGTCATATTATTTTAGGTATCTCTTATCGACGGATTAGAATGTATCAAAAAGCGCTCGAAAATTATAATTTAGCGAAATACTTAGGGGATTTAAGTAAAAATCAAGAAATCATCCAATTAGCGAACCATAATCTAGCTTATTTTCACTCGGTCATGGGTAAAAATCAAGAAGCCGTTAAAAACTTTATCAAAGTTGCTGAAGATCCAAGTATTAATTTACATACAAGATTACCAGCCATTACATCGTTAATTAAAGAATTCTATGAGATGAAAGAATATCAGCAAGCGAGAAAAGTTATTAAACAAGGATTAGAATTGCTAGAAGTCACCAAAAATAATGAATCCTACAAATTGTACTATTTCATTATTTATACTTATAAATATGCTTTGGAAGAAAACGAAGAAAAGTTTTTGTCCCTAATGAAAGAAGAATTTATCCCATATTTAATCGAACAAGAAGACTATGTAAATTTAGCTATTTACCACACGATGATTGCCAACTACTTTGAAGAACGCAGGAAGTATAAAGATGCTGTTTACTACTTAAAACAGGCAAACAATGCCTATAAAGAATTAACAAATATTTAGTGAGGAGGGATTGTATGAAAAAAGTGAAACAAGCCGTTGTTGCTCTAGCATTAGGCGCTTTGTTGATAGGAGGCTTTGTCGCTTCTCAGGCTGACAATGTTGTTGATACTGCAACACATGAGCAAGAGCCTACTGTTTTAAGAAGGTAATGCTAAAACCTTATTAAGTTTACCGTTTGATTGACATGAGTTGAATTTTTTTACCCTAAACTATATTGATTGTTCTTACCTGGAATAGGCAGTTTAACTATTTCAGGCTTTTTTTTTGCCTCATTAATATCCTTCCTTGAAAACCTTCGAATATTTGCCAGATGACGGCTTATTCTGCTATTATCAAAAGTATTGGAACGTTTTATTGGAATCCGATTTATGCACATGTATGGATGCAAGGATCTATGGAAATAGTTTTTTAATAAGCTTTGGAGGTGTAACAATGTCAAAGATTAATCAAGACCAAGTGAAACAATTAGCTCATGCAGTTCGCATAGAAATTTCTGATGAAGAAGCGACAAAGTATGCCGAAGAGATCAGCCAGCTTCTCACGCAGGCAGATAAAATGGATGAGGTAGATACGAAAGAAGTAAAACCTACTACCCATGGAGTTGTTACAGAGCTCGGAAAAGTACTACGTCAAGATAAGCCGGTACAATCAATTACACAAGAAGAAGCGTTGAAAAATGCTCCAGATAAACAAGATGGTCATTTTAAAGTTCCGGCCATTATGGAGTAAGGAGGAAAAAGCATGTCATTATTTGGTTACACAATCAAAGAATTAGAAGAAAAATTACGCAAAAAAGAACTATCTGCTTCAGAGTTAGTCGATATGTCATTTAATAGAATTGCTGAAGTCGAAGATCAAGTACAAGCCTTCATTACGCTAAATGAAGAAGAGGCACGTGAACAAGCGAAAAAATATGATGAACAATCATCAGACCAGAAGAAATTATTCGCCTTGCCAGTAGGCATTAAAGATAATATAGTGACAAAAGGTTTACGAACAACGAGTGCGAGTCAGTTTTTAAGTAATTTTACAGACCCATTGTATGATGCCACAGCTGTTAAAAAGCTAGCTGATGAACAAGCGATTACGATTGGAAAATTAAATATGGATGAGTTCGCAATGGGATCGACAACGGAAACGTCGAGCTACAAGGTGACGCGTAATCCATGGAACACAGATCATGTTCCTGGAGGATCAAGTGGTGGTTCAGCAGCAGCTGTTGCTGCCGGAGAAGTGTTATTTTCACTAGGCTCAGATACCGGTGGTTCAGTCCGTCAACCAGCAGCGTTCTCAGGTATTGTCGGAATGAAACCAACTTATGGTCTCGTTTCCCGTTATGGTTTAATTGCTTTTGCACCATCCCTAGATCAGATTGGCCCGATGACCCAGGGAGTCGAAGATAATGCTCGAGTGTTAGAAATCATAGCTGGTCATGATCAAAATGATTCCACCAGTGCAAATAAAGAAGTTCCAGCCTATACTGAAGCCCTAACAGGTGATATTAAAGGATTAAAAATAGCTGTTCCTGAAGAGTATTTAGGTGACGGTGTCGATCCAGAAGTGAAGGAAGCTATTTTAAATGCCCTACAAATGTTTGAGTTGTTAGGGGCAACTGTTGATCGCGTTTCCCTCGGACATGCTACATATGCACCAGCTGCCTACTATATGATTTCATCGGCAGAAGCATCTACTAGTTTGGCCCGTTTCGATGGCGTTCGTTTTGGCGTTCGCGCAGAAAATACCGATAATATGATTGACATGATGAAAAAATCCCGGGGTCAAGGTTTCGGTGATGAAGTCAAAAAACGTATTATTTTAGGTACGTTTGCGTTAAGCGCTGATAACTATGAAAATTACTTTGAAAAAGCTCAAAAAATTCGTACGTTAATTAAACGAGAATTCAAGACTGTTTTTGATAATTATGACGTGGTGATTGGACCAACAACAGCAACAACAGCTTATAAAATCGGTGCTACGGATATTGATCCTGTCACAGCAAACACAAACGATATGTTAACCGTACCAGCTAACTTAGCGGGATTACCAGCCCTATCATTACCTTGTGGTTTTTCAGAAGCAGGCTTACCAATTGGCTTACAAATCATTGGTAATCACTTTGATGAGAGTACTGTATACCGGGTTGCTCATGCTTATGAACAAGCAACTAACCATCATAAAAAGCGCCCTGTATTGGAAGGTGAAAATAAATGAAATTTGAAACGGTAATTGGTTTAGAAGTTCACGTTGAATTAAAAACCCAATCAAAAGTATTTAGTGCAAGCCCTAATGCCTTTGGCGATGAACCTAATTCAAATGTCAGCCCTGTTGATTTAGGCTACCCTGGTACATTGCCAGTTCTAAACGAAGAAGCGGTTAATTTTGCCATGAAAGCAGCAATGGCATTGAACTGTGAAATTGCCACAGATACGATGTTTGATCGAAAAAGCTATTATTATCCAGATAATCCGAAAGCCTATCAAATTTCACAAGATAAATTACCAATTGGTGAAAATGGCTGGATTGATATTGAAGTAGACGGTAAAAAGAAACGAATTGGGATTACCCGTCTCCATTTAGAAGAGGATGCTGGTAAATTATCTCACCATCCAGAAGGATACTCTCTAGTTGACTATAACCGGCAAGGAACACCTCTTATTGAGATCGTATCTGAACCAGATCTTCGTTCACCTGAAGAAGCCTATGCATATTTAGACAAGCTAAAGAATATCATTCAGTATACAGGGGTCTCTGATGTTCGGATGGAAGAAGGATCACTTCGTTGTGATGCTAATATTTCCCTACGCCCAGTCGGACAAGAGGAATTTGGTACGAAGATTGAATTGAAAAATTTAAACTCCTTTATTTTTGTTCGTAATGGACTTGCCTATGAAGAGAAACGCCAAGCAGAAATTTTACGAGCTGGCGGACAACTGCAGCAGGAAACGAGACGTTATGATGAAAAGACGAAGGAAACAATTTTAATGCGTGTCAAAGATGATGCGGATGATTATCGTCTTTTCCCTGATCCAGACCTTGTTCCATTCCACATTGATGAAGAGTGGAAGGAGCGAATCCGTCAAGAAATTCCTGAGCTTCCTGATGCACGTAAAAAACGCTATATTGAAGAAATTGGCTTACCAGAATACGATGCTGAAGTGTTAACAAGCTCAAAAGATATGGCTGACTTCTTTGAAGAAACGATTCAACTCGATGTAGACGTAAAACAAGTTTCCAATTGGATGATGGGTGACTTATCTGCCTATATGAACAAACATCTCAAAGAACTACATGAGTTACCGATTACTCCTGAGGGATTGGCGAAAATGATTAACCTCATTGAAGATGGAACCATATCATCGAAAATTGCTAAAAAAGTATTTGCCGAAATGGTTGAAAACGGCGTCGATCCAGAAAAATACGTCAAAGAAAAAGGACTTGTCCAAATTTCAGATGAAGGCCAGTTAAGAGAAATTGTTACCCAAGTGCTAGCTGAAAATGAACAATCAGTTGCCGACTACAAGGCAGGTAAAGGTCGTGCCTTAGGATTTTTAGTCGGTCAAGTGATGAAAGCCACTAAAGGTCAAGCAAATCCACCGATGGTGAACAAACTACTTAAGGAAGAAATCGATAAACTATAATCAAAAGTTGATGACTACTACATCCCGTGCTAGCTGTAGTAGTCATCTATCTTTATGGTCCATATCAAAATCAGGAAAATGGATAGATGATGTTTTAGATGATGGACTGAGCTGCAATTGCGTCATGCATATAAGGGAGGAATCTCATGAAAAAAGCACGAATCATTTACAATCCAACAGCAGGCAGAGAAACATTTCCAAATGAACTAGCCTTTGTGTTAGATCAGCTTGAGACAGCTGGTTATGAAACGTCAGCCCATGCGACAAAAGGCGATGGAGATGCCACGGCCGCAGCAAGACAAGCTGTTGAAAGAGAGGTTGATCTCGTTGTTGCTGTTGGTGGTGATGGAACGATCAATGAAGTCATCAATGGATTAGCAAGAGAATCGAATCGACCAAAAGTAGGGATTATCCCTGCTGGTACTACAAACGATTTTGCCAGGGCCTTGAAAATACCGCGAAATATTAAGGATGCCGTAGAGATCATTACTTCCGGGTCTTCGATGTATATGGACATTGGCAAAGTCAATGAACAATACTTTATCAATATCGCTGGTGGCGGGGAGTTGACTGAACTAACATATGAAGTCCCGATCAAATTAAAGACAATGTTGGGACAGTTGGCGTATTATGTTAAAGGTATCGAAATGTTACCTTTTATTAAGCCAATGCATGTGAAAATAGAATACGATGATGAAGTGTTTGAAGATGAGATCATGCTATTTCTCGTAGCCAATACAAATTCGGTTGGTGGCTTTGAAAAATTAGCACCCGATGCGAAAATTGACGATGGATATTTTGATTTACTCATTTTGAAGAAAACAAATTTAGCTGAATTTGTTCGTCTTGCAGGCGCAGCATTAAGAGGCGCCCATTTAGAAGATAAAAAGGTTATTTATAAGCAAGCCAAACGAATCAAAGTGACACCAAAAGACCGGATGCAATTAAATATTGATGGTGAGTTTGGTGGCTTATTACCAGGTGAATTTATCAATTTAAAACAACATATTGAATTTTGTGTACCAGAACAATTTTTACAGAAAAAAGATAGCTAATATGAGGCAGCTATCTTTTTGATTTGTTTACCTACACCACGTTACGTTTGCTAATTATGTTGCAATTACTTTACTTGATTGACTCTTCATAATTGATGTGACTTTCCCTTACTCACCAATGGGCTTAACGAAATTTAGAAACAAAAGGATTGTCTTTTTCATAAAAACGCCACGGATATGTTGCTGCTTCTCCACTGTTTGCAATTCCCACCCTTGGCCCTGATTCAATTTCTTTAACCGAATTGCCTTCTGCTAAATAGAGCGGTTTTTCAGTCCAATGATGGCCATAATAAGCCATCGTAATGCCAAGGGCTTTCGTTAATTTTCCCGGTCCGTTGGTAACATGTGGTCCTTTAATATGTGGACCACGATTTTTATACATTTGTTCGATACCTTCGACTGGTTCAACTCCACGAATTAACACCGCATGGGGAATGTCTTTGGGCCCAGCCACAACATTGATCAATGTATGGGTATGCATTTGATATGTATAAACATACCCAGCTTCAGCGAACATAACTTTTGTTCGTTTTGTTTTTCGGTTGTTATAGCTATGAGCCGCTCGATCTTCCGGTCCCATATACGCTTCTGTTTCAACGATTCTTGCCACTAAACGTTGCTCAGGCAATTCATGCACGATGTATTGACCAAGCAGATTTTGGGCAAGCTCCAAAGCTGGCTGTTGAAAAAATGAACGATCTAACGGTTGATACCTCACATCTGACACACTCCGATTAAGATGATAGCTATAGTATTCAATAAATAACACAAACTATGATAAGATTATGTCGTTAACTATATAGTATAAAGGAAGATTCATAAATGAAAAGGACAACACCAGTCAAAAAGAATGAGATGATCACCCTTGAAATTGAAGATTTAACCCATGAAGGCAGTGGTGTTGGGAAAGTCGATGGGTACCCGTTATTTGTACCGAAGACGTTACCAGGAGAAAAAGCAACAGTTAAAGTGGTTAAAGTAAATAAAAATTTTGGTTATGGAAAATTGATTGACGTGCTAGAACCGAGCCCTGAACGCCGGGAACCTACTCATCAATGTGGTGGTTGTCAACTACAACATATGAGTTATGAATTAGAGTTAGAGATGAAGCATAACCAAGTGAAAAATGTGATGAAAAAAATTGCCCATTTAGACCATGTGCCTGTCCATGAACCGATAGGTATGGAACATCCTTGGCGCTACCGTAATAAAGTGCAGATGCCAGTAGGTGAACGGGATGGCCGCCTCATTACTGGCTTTTATCAACCCCGGAGTCATCGCATCATTGAAATGACCGACACCTGTCTAGTTCAAGATGAATTAATTGATGGGATTGTTGAAACGGTGCGGGATGAAGCTGAGCGCCTAGGGATCAAAGCTTATGATGAAAAAGCTCATCAAGGCGTCCTGCGTCATATCGTCGTTAAAATCGGAAAAGCAATGAAAGAAGCGATGGTCATTATCGTCACCCGTACGAAAAAACTTCCCCATGCTGATCAAATCATCGCTAAAATTAGGGAAACACATCCCCATGTGACCTCAATCATGCATAATATAAATCCTGAACGGACAAATGTTATTTTAGGAAAAACAACGAAACGTCTTTGGGGCGAAGATTATATCTATGATAAAATTGGTGATTTAACATTTGCTATTTCAGCAAGATCTTTTTTCCAAGTGAACCCGATCCAAACGAAAGTATTATATGACAAGGCATTGGAATATGCCGATATTGGCGAAGATGATATTGTCATTGATGCCTATTGTGGCATTGGTACGATTAGCTTATTCTTAGCCCAACGAGCAAAAAAGGTTTATGGCGTGGAAATTGTACCAGAAGCGGTAAATGATGCGAAGAAAAATGCCGTTTTAAATGGTATGACAAATGCGGAATTTGTTGTTGGTGCTGCTGAAGATGTGATGGAACAGTGGAAAAATGATGGATTACAGCCGGACGTGATCGTTGTCGATCCACCACGAAAAGGTTGTGACGAAACATTGCTCCAAGCCATGATTACCATGCAACCAAAACGTATCGTCTACGTATCTTGCAACCCAGCAACCCTTGCTCGGGATTTACGCATCCTTGAAGACGGGGGCTTTGCCACCAAAGAAGTCCAACCGGTAGATATGTTTCCAAGAACGTACCACGTGGAGTGCTGTTCGTTGCTCGTAAAAAAATAGAAGACATATATGGGTTCGAGAATCTGTAATAGATTCTCGGACTGCCATCTTCTAAAATTTCAATTCGCTCTATTAGTTTATGGAGAATTTTTCTATCCAGTGTTGGATTCTTCATAAAATCTTCTAACTTTTTGTTCAGTTCATTGAAGTTTAAATCACTTTGTTTCTTACTTAAAGTCTTCTTTATCAACATTTTTTCTTCATTTAGTTTTGAAATTGTAGTATTACAATCATCAACTAATAGTTGATATTCATCATTTTCGATCTCTTTCCGAACTTTAGCTCTAAGGGCATTTATCTTGTCCTGT
>CALAMD010000084.1 GCA_937925695.1 uncultured Bacillaceae bacterium
TTTGATGAAGCGGA
This sequence comes from uncultured Bacillaceae bacterium, assembly GCA_937925695.1. GTDB lineage: Bacteria > Bacillota > Bacilli > Bacillales > Amphibacillaceae > CALAMD01. The sequence goes on from CALAMD010000084.1 coordinate 15, forward strand.
AAATGTAGAACCTTTCGTTGATGAATACGGATTAACTTTTCCAATTCTATTAGATGTAGATAACGAAGTAGCGGATTTATACCAAATAAAGCCGATCCCAACCTCTTTTTTAATTGACACTTCTGGAAAAATTCATAATGTTGCATATGGTGCCTTGAACTATGAATTAATGGTCCAAGAATTCGAAAAAATGAATTGAGTAAAGCGGATATTCGTCAGTCGCTCTTATTCAAACAGGCATTATTTGTGCTAAAAATGAGTCCAACGCAACGATCAATAAGTATGAATGAACGGTAATCATTGCCTATAAAGTAATTATAAGCTGAGGATGGTAGAGGGAATCTATGCATTCTCAGCTTTTTTGTAGTAAACTACTATACGATAGCTAATGAAAAATCAAGGTTATTATGAACCTTAAGAACAGCTAATGGATAATGCAATAGGCTAAGATGCAGAAGGACGATTATGGAACAATATAAAAGGGAATGTTATTCGATAAGATAGACCAATCGTTTATCGATACATATGTATAACAGTCGTTATAAAATGTGAACGCAAGAATTAGGGGGAACAGATTGAAAAAAGTTTATAGTGAAGTCGTGCAGTTTAGAGGAAACCATTATGACTTTGGCTATATGCAAGGACAAATGCTCAAAGGTTCACAACTATTCGAAAATTTAACAAAACAAAGAAGAGGCAGAAAACAGCGGTTTTATGTTGAGGCAGATGAGCTTAAATTTGCCTTGCTACCATTAGCGCCAGGGATTTGGGAAGAGCTGATCGGTCTTCGTGATGGCTTGGAATGGTCCCTAGAGAGAGTCGTTAATTTTTTTGGTGGTTACTTACGAGAAATAGAGGAAAGTGGTTGTTCAGTATATACTGGGAAGGATTATTTTGTTCGTAATTATGATTTTCACCCGCAAACATATGAAGGTAGACTTGTTTTATTTCAACCAACTAATAACAATTACTCGACCATCGGACCATCCCAACATATTACAGGGCGGATGGATGGCATGAATGAAAAAGGCTTAACGATTGCATATAATTTCGTCAATCGTAAGCAGCCTGAGCCTGGATTTATTCCGAACATGATCAACCGCATGATCTTAGAAACTTGTGCTGACACATCGGAAGCAATTTCCTTCCTAAGACAAATTCCCCATTTACAGTCATTTAATTTTGTCCTTTTGGATGACCAAGGAGTAGCCCATGTAGTGGAGGCATCACCTCGAGGAGTAAAGGTGCGTCAAGCAAATATTTGTACGAATCATTTTGAGATGATGACTGAAGAAAATTGTTATCATTTAGCTGATTCCATTCGGCGGGAAAACGCAATTTTACATGAGGAGCAATTTGTTCACAATGCATATGATGCTTACCGGATGTTTAATGATCGAAACAAAGGGGTTTTTTCCGAAAAATATGCTAATTCAGCCGGCACCATTCATACATCTGCCTATTTTCCCCAACAGAAAATGATGTGGTTTGCTTTAGGTGGAGATCGCCAACCATTGCCAATTGAATTTAATCAGTGGGTAAATGGACAAGATATTAGAATCAAACGAATCAATGGTATGATCAATACGAAGGAGCCATTTTTACATATGGACCCTTTATAAATTAATGAATTGCAACGAATGAGAGAGATGACACATGAAAAAATATTTAACAACGAAATGGATTGTTATCTGCATTGCTATTTTTTGTTCAGTTTTATGGGGCAGTGCTTTTCCGGTATTAAAAGTAAGTTATGTTGAATTTCAGATGGATCCAGATGACATTATCGCCAAAATTGTTTTTGCTGGTTATCGGTTTCTGTTAGCTGGCGTCATTCTATTAGTAGGATTATTATTTACGAATCGACAAGCGCTAATATTAACGAAACGACAAATTCCGATTTTACTTCTATTTGGATTCATTCAAACTGCCCTACAATATTTCTTCTTTTATAATGGATTGGCAAATACGAGCGGGATGAAAGGGGCGATCTTAACGGCCAGTGGGACCTTTTTTACCGTTTTGCTTGCCCATTTTTTCTATGTCAATGACCGAATGAATTGGCAAAAAGTGATTGGGTTAATCGCAGGTTTTTCTGGGGTTGTGTTAGCTAATTGGGGGCAAGGGTTTCAATTTAGTTTTCAATTCACTGGTGAAGGCTACATGATTTTATCTGCCCTGATGGGTGCGATTGGTATGATTTTAGCTAAAGAGCTAGCCATCGGAATCCATCCTTTCGCATTGACAGGCTGGCAGTTAACGTTCGGCTCACTAATGATGCTTATCGTCGGGTTACCTCAACTATCAGAAAATGCCCTTGTCTTTACCCCATTAGGTACCGGGTTGCTCCTGTATTCAGCCCTCCTATCTGCTGTCGCCTTTGCTTTATGGTATTCTTTATTAAAATATAATAAAGCTGGTGAAGTGAGTATTTATAAATTTGCTACTCCTGTATCCGGGGCGATTTTATCTGCATTGTTTATCCCTAGTGAAAAATTAACGGTTTATATTATTGGGGCAATGATCCTTGTTGCCTTAGGATTTATCGCTGTAAATTATCAAACAGAAACTGAAACTTAACGTCAAAAAGGCTGTCTTCCATCAATGAAAGACAGCCTTTGCTTTTCCTATCATTTATTTTTTGGCTTTTTCTAATTTATGAACCATTTTTAGGGCTTTGCCTGTGCCAATCGCAACAGATTCTAGCGGTTCAGGCGCAAGATGAACGGGTACATTAATCTCGGTTGCTAACCACTCTTTAATTCCTTTTAATAATGCGCCGCCTCCAGTTAAAACGATGCCTCGATCAACAATATCTCCACTTAACTCAGGTGGGCTACTTTCTAATGTTGTATGAACACCTTCAAGAATTTTTTCCAAAGAGTTTTTAATCGCATGGTATATTTCTTTTGAACTAATTGTCACTGTTTTAGGTAACCCGGTGACTAAATCTCGGCCGCGGACTTCCATTGTTTCCTCATTATGGTTTGGATGGGCATAGGCCAGCTCAAATTTAATATTTTCAGCAGTCCGCTCACCGATTAAGATGTTATGTTTTTTTCGAATGAAGTTGATAATATCTTCATCAAAATTATCGCCACCGATACGAACAGCTTGGCTGGAAACAACTCCGCCAAAGGAGATGATACCAATTTCAGTTGTACCTCCGCCGATATCAACGACTACATTAGCGATTGGTTCTTCTACTGGTAATCCAGCGCCAATGGCTGCCGCAACAGGTTCTTCGATGAGATGGACTTGTTTTGCCCCATAACTTGTTAAGGCATTATGAATCGCACGTCTTTCAACAGAAGTACTTCCTGATGGGGTACAAATAACAACAGTAGGTTTTCTGAGCGAATAACCAGCTTTTTTACTTGCTTTTTTTAATAGGACCTTGAGCATTTGTGTGGTCACATCATAATCGGCTATTACGCCACTTTCTAAAGGGCGAATTGAGACAATATTTCTTGGTGTCTTGCCGACCATTTCTTTTGCTTCTTTCCCAACAGCGATCACTTGTTGGGTTTGTAAATCCAACGCTACAATAGAGGGTTCATTTAAGATGATCCCTTTTGTTTTTGAATAAATAAGTATATTAGCTGTTCCTAAATCAATTCCTATTTCAGATCTTGAAAACATATAATAGTTCCTCCAATGATGTTATATTCATGACTTTCTTAAGTATTAGCAACAATCATTTCAAAACTTGTCTATTTGAAAGGATGTTATGATAACGTATATTTAATTAACCGTTACTATCTTATCATAAATTATCATTCTTATTTAAAACGAGCGAATAACGGTTAAATCTACTATTAATTGTTGAGGTAAATAGAAAAATGTCTCTTATTTGAATATACCCCAACGTTGAAAAGGTTATTGCATTTATACTAAAAAATCAAGTAACATTTTTATTACAATAACCGTGTGACTGTAACATTTCCCCATTTTTTCAAAGTTGTCAAGGGCTTATATTTTGTACTTTTTACCAACCTTCATAGTTTCTTCCTGCTTAAACATTTTTATGAAAATATCGTTGCTTTAAAATCAAGGGTTCTGCTAAAACGTCGATAAAAAAACACCTTTGGAAATTGCTCCCACAATTGTTACAAAAAAACCGTGCTAAGATAAATGGGCAACAAAAAAACAAAACAAAGGGAAGGGAATTTGCTATGAAAAAAATTACTATTTCTTTAGCCATTATGATGGCCATGTTATTTGGAGGAACATTTACAAATACCGCTGATGCGGCTCAAATAAATAATCAAGTCAAAGTCTACTATTCTGTGAATGGCAATTGGCAGTCCATTCAATGGGATAAGTTAAGTGATTATCTCAATCGCTACTTGAAAAAATGGAATAACATTAACTGGCAACTACCGGTAGAAAATAAAGAAACAAATCAACAAGAAAATAAAATCGAACAACCAAAACAAGAGCAACCTAAAGTAGAACAGCCAAAACCGGAACAGCCAA
>CALAMD010000085.1 GCA_937925695.1 uncultured Bacillaceae bacterium
TGCTCAATTTTGGGCATTAGTCTTTGGTGTTGTGGTTGCTTATGTGATGGATCGTAGTGATTTTAGTGATTAGAAAGTAATGATGCGCTGAATAATGAAACGGAAGAGTTCTTTGCATTTTTAGCAAAAGAACTCTTTTATTTTGAGAGAAAGACAGCGCAAAATAAATTATTAGTTGAAAAAATTGAAAAATTACTCTTGTAAACCGCTTACATTTGTTATACACTCTACATAAACCGATTTAGTAAATCGATTTAGTAAATGGAAGAAAGGCATTTGAAGATGACCAACAAAGTGAAAACAATAACGATTGGTGATGTAGCAAAAAAAGTTGGAGTTTCTAAAAGTACAGTTTCCCAATACATTAATCACCGCTATGAATACATGGGAGAGCAAACCAAACTTCGTATTGAGGAAGCAATTAAGGAATTGGGATATCAACCAAATATATTAGCTAGGTCGCTTAAACAAAAGACTTCTAAGACGATTGGAGTTATCTTAGCGAATATTGCACACGATTTTTCAACACAAGTTGTTAGATCAATTGAGGAATACTGTAACTCATCAAATTATAATATTATCGTTTGTAATGCTGAGGATGACCCAATTAAGGAAAGAAATCATATTGACATGTTAAGAGCAAAACAGATTGATGGGATTATTACACTACCCACAAGTACAAATGTAGATATATATAAAGATTTAGCATCTGAGAAATTCCCAATGGTATTCATTGATCGTGAGGTGCCCAATCTAAATATCCGTTCAGTCATGTTAGACAATAAGCTTGCTACTCAATTAGCGGTAAATGAATTTCATGAACATGGTTATAAAAGAATTGGTTTTTTGACTACCTCAATCAAAAAACAGGTTACACCGAGAATCGAAAGACTTGAAGGGTTTGCAGAGGCATTAAAAATTAAGGGTCTTGAGATTAACGACAACTTTATAAAAGGTGTGCCACTTGAAGAGATCCCGAATGAGTTAAATCAAATGATGAATAGTGAATTTCCGCCTGAAGCAATTTTAGCTGGAAATGATTTAACGTTAATTGCAACTCTTAAATATATCAAAGAACATAAACTATCTATTCCTGACGATATTGCCCTGATTGGTATCGATGATGTTCCTTTCGCGCCTGTATATTACCCTGAATTAACGACTATTTCTCAGCCGACTTCAGATATGGGAAAAAAAGCAGCCGAACTACTAATGAAGCAGATTACAGGTGAAGAACAATCAAACAAGCTTCGTTATAACTTTAAACCGAATTTAATTAGACGATCTTCTTGCTAAGAGTGAGGTGTAATTATGAAATCTATTTTGAGTACAATTACAAGTGAAATATCGAAAGTAATAGAGGGAGTAGACTCTGAACAAGCAGAAGGTTTTGCTGATCGAATAGCTTCGGCTAATCGTATTTTTATTGCGGGTACCGGCAGATCTGGTTTGGCAGGTAGAATGTTTGCTATGCGATTGATGCATATAGGTTATCAACCCTACGTAGTTGGAGAAACAATTACACCAAATATTGAGCAAGGTGATTTACTAATCCTCATATCTGGTTCAGGTGAAACAAAAACATTGATTCATTTTGCAAGCAAAGCTAGTGAAATCGATGCAACTATTTGTCTAGTTACGACGAATAAAGATTCTACAATTGGTCAATTGAGTAATCAAACATTAGTAATACCAGCTGTCACTAAGAAGACTGTCAGCGAGCGCAAAACCATTCAGCCTCTGGGTAGTCAATTTGATCAATCTGCTCATCTGCTTTTGGATGCAGTTATCGTTCATCTATTACATCATCATGCAAATGAATCCACTAATAATACTATGAATAAGAAGCATGCAAATTTAGAATAGGCAGGTGACATCATTGGTCTCTTTAAAAGATATACAGGAAAATCCAATCATCGCGGTAATTCGTGGATCAAACAAGGAAAATATTGTTCCTATTGTAACCGCTTTATTGAAGGGAGGAATTCGATCCATAGAATTGACAGCTGAAACGAAAGGCATCAGCTCTATCATTGAAAAGGTAAGTAACGAATTTGGTGACGAGGTACTAGTAGGGGCAGGTACAGTGCTTGATCCAGAGACAGCTAAAGCTGTGATTTCTTCTGGAGCAGAGTTTGTTGTTTCCCCGACCGTTAACACAGAAACGATTAAAGTAACAAAGAGATATGGAAAGCTATCCGTTCCAGGGGCATTGAGTCCTACTGAAATATTAACCGCATATGAACAAGGTGCTGATTTGGTTAAAGTCTTTCCAGCCAGCATGTTTGGGCCTTCTTATATTAAAAACATCCATGGTCCTTTGCCACAGATTCCTTTAATGGTTACCGGTGGGATTTCTGTTGATAATATGAAAGATTTTCTTGATAGCGGAAGTGTTGCTGTAGGTGTTGGAAGTAGTTTGGTAGATACTGATTCACTTGTTTCTGAAGAGGATTATCAACAATTAACGAAGAAAGCTAAGTTGTTTACTAGCCAATTAAGCTAGTGTAATCATAAATTAATTTTAATTAACAGGGGGATTATTAAATGAAGAAATATTTTCTTTTTATTGCAGCTCTTTTAGTTGCTGGCATTCTTGCAGCGTGTGGCGGGTCAGATGATGAGGGCTCAAGCGCTGAATCAGGTGAAAGTAGTGGAGACGGAGATTCAATTAAAATTATTGCCGCTCATAATCAAACTGACCCTGAGAACCCGTACCAAGATGGGTTGCTGGCATTTAAAGAAGCTGCAGAAGCTGAATCAGATGGTCAAATCGAAGTTGAAGTACATGCTGGTACAATTGGTACCGAAGAAGCACAATTGGTTGAAAAGTTACAAACGGGAGCAGCAGATGTTGTATTAGTATCACCTGGTTTTATGACTTCAACAGGGATTAAAGAAATCGACTTATTTGCATTTCCATATCTATTTGAGAGTTATGAACACTGGGAAAATGTTGTAACTGGTGAAGTTGGCGAAGAAATGGCCGAGATTATCAATAAAAAATCTAATAATGATTTCAAATTGTTGGGTTATTGGACTGCAGGCGTACGGCATTATTATGGGAAGCAACCTATTGAAGACATTTCTGATTTAGATGGCTTATCAATTCGTACACAAACCTCAGGTGTTGTATCTGATTTTTGGCAGCAAGTTGGAGCAATTCCTCAATCTGTTGCTTGGGGTGAACTATACCAAGGATTACAGCAAAACGTTGTAGATTCAGCGGAGAATGCTTATCCGTACTTTGTCCAACAGGATCACCATCGAACGCCTAATGGGAAGTTTATCACTGAGACAGGTCATGACTATACGACACGTTTTCTATTGATTAATGGAAATAAATTCGATGAATACTCTGAAGAACAACAAGAGATTATTTTACAAGCGGCAGAAGCTTCGGTTGAAGCGGAGTGGGAAGCTTTATATGCACAAGAAGAAGAATATAAAGAGATTGCGATAGAAGACGGTGCTGAAGTCAATGAGGTTGATCGCCAACCGTTCATTGAAATCGCTGAACCATTACAAGACGAGTATGCGAAAGAATTAGGTGTCGAGGAATTGTTAGAGAAAGTTAGGGAAGCGAAATAATTTTCTGTTTTCTTGGAGGGACACAGCCTACGTATAGTGTCCCTCTTTAAATTGAAATGGAGGGGCGATCAGGGTGGAAAAAATGATTAGATACATCGAAAGAATTCAGATCGCTATTGGAATAACAGCATTATTAATATTTTTTTTCGCTATTATTCTCCAAATAGGATCTAGACATTTGGCCATTTCCGTTATTTGGACAGAAGAGGTAGCTAATTATTCTTTTGTTTGGGCTGTTTTTATGGGTGCAGCAGTAATGGTAAATAGAAGAGATCACTTTAGCTTTGATATTTTACAGAATAAATTAAAAGGCAAGAAGCGGTTGTCACTGAATATTGTTATTGATACTTTATTGATTCTGTTTAATATTGGTATCTTGTATTACGGCATTCAAGTTGTTGAGCAATTTTGGAACTATACGTGGACGGCGTTGCCATTTATGAAAATGGGTTATGTATGGATCTCAATTCCAATTATGGCCGGCACAATGATTATTTATTCTCTTTTTCATTTCATTGAGCATGTTAAGGGAATGGCTGGAAGCGAGGTGCAGCAATAATGGGCTTCTTCTTAGTAGCTGCTTTTCTTGTATTATTAATTATAGGTGTCCCAATTGCCTTTGTCATTGGTATTGTAGCGTTTCTAGGGATTATGAATATCGAATATATTCCAGAAATGACTGTACCAATGAGAATGATGAATGAATTAAATTCGTTTGTACTTTTAGCTGTACCTCTATTTATATTAGTTGCTAATTTAATGAACGCTGGAAAAATATCCGAGAAGTTAATTGAGTTTTCTATGGCAATCATTGGGTCAATCCGTGGCGGATTAGCTCAATCGAATATTCTCGTATCTATGATGTTTGCAGGTGTATCAGGGGCTTCTCAAGCGGATACAGCTGGTGTCGGAAAAATTTTAATCCCAAGCATGAAAAAACATGGGTATGATACCGAAACATCAGTTGGTGTAACTGCTGCATCTTCGACAGTAGGTGTCATTATCCCACCTAGTATTCCTATGATCATCTTTGCGGGAATTACCAATGCTTCGGTCGGTGCGCTATTTTTGGCGGGAATTGTCCCAGGCGTATTAGTTGCTGTAACAATGATGATATTTGTGTACTTTCTTGCCAAAAAAAGAAATTACGAGAGAACAGATCGAGTGGCTTTCAAAAAAATCTTAAAGCTATTTCTTGAATCTGCGCCAGCCTTATTAACGCCAATTATTATCATTGGTGGTATCATTGTAGGTTTTTTCACTGCTACAGAAGCGGCTGCAGTGGCTGCAATCTATACGCTTGTTATTAGTATGTTCTTTTATAAGACATTAAAATTAAATGATCTACCAAAAATACTCTTTGATACTTTGTCTTTAAGTTCATTGTCTTTATTTGCACTCGCAGCAGCTGGTGCACTCGGTGAGTTGATGAGTTATTATCAATTAGGAATGAAGGCCCAAGCATTTTTTGGTGAATATATCGATGCCAAATGGGTGTTCATTATTATAATTATTGTGTTCTTCTTGTTCATCGGTACTTTTATGGATGCGATTCCTGCAATGATTTTATTCGTTCCGGTCATCCTTCCGACCGCAATGCAGTTTGGAATAGATCCGGTACACTTAGGCTTGATTGTAGTTATGACGTTAGCTATTGGATTAGTGACTCCGCCTTATGGGCTGTGCTTGTTACTAGCAGCCAAAATAGGTAATTTACCAATCGAGCGTTCGTTTGTTGCGGTGTTGCCTTATATAGGAATTATACTGGTTGTATTACTATTTCTTGCTTCCTTCCCAGAAGTAGCTATGTACATTCCTAAACTATTAAATCCTGATTTATTTTAAACTTGAGGTGAGTTAGTTTGACTAATAAAAAAAAGGCAGCGGCTGAAGCTTCATTAAAATATATCGAAAATGGCATGACAATCGGATTAGGGTCTGGCTCAACTGTTTATTATTTGTTAGAAGGTTTAAGTGAAATGGTTAAGAAGGGACTCCACGTTACTGGAGTCCCTACATCTGTGAAAACGGAAAAATGGGCAAAGAAGTTTGGCATACCTCTTACGGAAATAAAAGAAGATACCCAAATTGATATTGCGATTGATGGAGCTGACTATGTAGATAGAGATTATAATCTATTAAAAGGTGGGGGAGGTTCTTTAGTTAGAGAAAAGTTGGTTGATGCCATTGCAGAAAAATTCATCGTAATCGTTGATGATTCAAAAATGGTCAATCAGTTTAAGGATACCTCGCTTCCAGTTGAGATTATTCCGTTTGCATGGAAAAAAACAAGTCAGAGAATTAAACGTCTTGGCTACCAAGCTGAGTTAAGACAGAATAATGATGAAATATTTATATCTGACAATGGTAACTTTATTTTGGATTGCCGTTTTGAATTGATGGAAAATCCGTTGAATAGTCATCGTTTATTAAAACAACAATTAGGAGTTATAGAAACAGGGTTATTCATTAACATGGCTGATCTCATCATTATTAGCGGCACAGAAAAAGTAGTCGAACGATATGCCAATCGTTAGTATTCAAAAGGAGGACAAAAAAATGAACGACGTCATCACAATTGGAGACGCCATGATTGCATTCAATCCATCACGAACGGGTCCAATGAGATTTGTAGAATCGTTTCATCGGAATATCGGTGGAGCTGAGCTGAATGTTGCGATTGGATGTTCTAGATTAGGTTTAAATGCAGGGTGGATTAGTTGCTTAGGGAATGATCCTTTTGGTAAATATATTCGAAACTTTGCAAGAGGGGAAGGCATTGACACTTCTAAAGTTCGGTTAGTTGACGGGTATTCAACCTCTTTAAATTTTAAAGAAATCATGGAAGATGGTAGTGTTAGCACATTTTACTATAGAGATAACTCACCACTATTAGCTTTGAATCCAACGACTGACCTTGTGGATGAGTATTTTAAAAACGCAAAAGTATTTCATTTTACTGGAATTTTCCCTGCTGTTACGGAAGAAAATATTGAGATTACCAAGAAAGCACTAGAATTGGCTAAAAAGCATGGGCTCACGGTTTCATTCGATCCAAACATCCGGTTAAAGCTATGGAGCAAAGAGCGTGCGCGTGAGGTATTGCGATCCTTTTTACCTTATGTTGATATCCTTCTGGCTGGTATCGATGAGATGGAAATCATCCTTGGTACTACAAATGTGAACGACATAATCAAAAAGTGTGAGTCTTACGGCATTCGTCACGTCATTTTGAAGCGGGGTAGTAATGGAGCGATTGGTTATCATGAAGGTGAGTTGATTGAACTGCCTGCTGTTGAAAACACCAATGTAGTTGATACCGTGGGAGCTGGTGATGGTTTTGATGCTGGATATCTATATTCATTTTTGCAAGGCTGGACACTAAAAAGGTCGTTACAATTTGCGAATACAATAGGTTCTATGGTCGTAGAAGTAATGGGAGACAACGAAGGGTTACCTTACTTAGAAGACGTTGAAATCAAAATGGGTAAAATAGAACGTGTCGATCGATAAAACATTAGGAAGGAGTTTTTCTAAATTGAAATTACAGTTAGCATTAGACCGTTTGACATGGGATGAATCGATGGATGTCTTGGGAAAAACTCATGAATATATAGATATCATCGAAGTTGGTACAGGTGTGATCAAAGAGTATGGGATGGCGATTGTTCGTGAGATCAGACAAAAGTTTCCGAATCATACCATCATGGCAGACATGAAAACGTGTGATGCTGGAGGCCATGAGGCAAGACAGGCTTTTGAAGCTGGATCAGATATCGTTACGGTCATGGCTTTTTCGTCTCCACTTACGATTCAAGATACCATGAAAGAATCTGAAAAATATGGTGGTCAGACGATGGTCGATTTATTGGAGGTCAAGGACCGCGAATCGATTCAAAAATTAGCTGATCTGAATGTGAAAATAGTCAGTTTGCACGTAGGGAAAGACCAACAAAAAGAGGGCGTATTCAATACAGAACTATTTCAATTATTGGAAGGCTATTCGTTTGAAGTAGCAGTGGCAGGCGGAATAAATGAAGAAACCATCGATCAGGTTGTTTCAGGAGGCCCTGAAATTATCATTGTAGGAAGTGCTATTACAAAGGCCAAGGATCCTCTTTCTGTCACGAAAAACATTCGCGAAAGAATAAAGGGTTCGACCAATGCTTAACATAGCGACGATGGGGACGAGTAAGATCACCCACGCCTTTATTGAAGCGACGGAGGCATTGGACGAAGCGAAAGTCGTGGCTGTGTTTTCACGAAAGGAAAACACAGCTCGATCTTTAGCAAACAAATATGGAATAAAGACCATCTATACTGATTTAACTGTCTTGCTAGCTGACCCCAATATCCATTGTGTTTATATAGCCACACCGAACGTGCTGCACTTTGAACATGTGATGGCATGTCTTCGGGAAGGGAAACATGTGATTTGCGAGAAACCGATTTTTTTAACCTCGCAAGAATGGGATTTGGCATACGCAGAAGCTGATCGGAGAGGTCTCTATTTATTTGAGGCGATGCGTCATTTGCATACGCCGAATTTTACCAGGTTAAAAGAATCTTTAAAAGAAGTAGGGGATGTAAGTAGTGTGTATCTGCATAGAATACGCTACTCGTCTAAGTATGATGCTTTCCTACAGGGTCAGATATCAAATGTATTCTCGAAGGAGGCAGGAGGCGGTGCATTAAGAGACCTAGGCGTCTATCCATTAAGTCTCTCACTGGCCATTTTCGGAGTACCTAGATCGACTTCTTATCACCCTGTACTTCTTGATAATCAAGTGGATGGAAGCGGAGTAATGGTGCTCAATTATAATGGGTTTAACTGTGTAATTATGGTTTCGAAAATAGCTACCTCATATAATAATGGAGAAATACACGGTCAAAAAGGAACCATTACTGTGGATAACCCTGCGCCGATCAAAAAAATTAAACTGCACTCTGGTGGAAAAATGAAAGATGTAGGCATTGAGGAAAGCTTACCCAATATGAGTTATCAAATTAAGAACTTCATTCACATCATGAACGAGCGAGATCATGAATTATATCATTATTATCGAGAAATAAGTAAACAAGTGACTAGAATCATTGAACAGTATTGAGACGTTGTTTGTGTTAGATGACTATTCAGAATTACATTATTGCTGAATAGTCTTTTTTTCTACATATGATGATTCTGAACACATCTTTCCGATTATAACAAGCCATCTTTCCAAAACTATTTACATCCCCATTAATCCTCTCTATAATCGACTATATAATTAGATTTTTCCAAAAACATTTTCTCGTATAGTGAAAACGTATACATAGAAGTGACAGCCTTTGTGAAAATGTTTTTAATGAGAGATTCCAATTTTCATAGAAACGGGGGATTCTGAATGCAAATCAAAAATCATGTAGCGGTCATAACCGGCGGGGCTTCAGGATTAGGTGAGGCGACGGCGAGACGGATCATTGACCGTGGTGGCAAGGTCGTTGCGTTGGACTTGAATGAAGAGCGTGGCGAATCGATTGAGGGTGAGTTTTCGGGTGAGTATCTGTTTGTGAAAACGGATGTGACCGATGAGGCGAGTGTGACAGCGGCTTTGGATCGAGCAGTTTCTCATTTTGGTGGGATTCATTTTTTGATCAGCTGTGCTGGAATCGCGCCGCCTGAGAAAACGTTTGGGCGGAGAGGACCGCACCGATTGTCGACGTTTTCAAAGGTTGTGGAAGTGAATCTAATTGGAACGTTTAATGTGATTCGTTTGGCGGCGGAACGTTTTTCTGAAAATCAACCGAATGAGCATGGTGAACGGGGTGTGATTGTGAATACGGCATCGGTGGCGGCGTTTGATGGACAGATTGGTCAGGCAGCGTATGGGGCTTCGAAGGCTGGTGTGGCCGGGATGACGCTTCCGATTGCACGGGATTTGTCTGTGCATGGGATTCGTGTGATGGCGATTGCGCCTGGTTTATTTGAAACACCGATGTTTGAGCAACTGCCTGAAAGTGCGCGGCAAGCGTTGGGTGAGA
>CALAMD010000086.1 GCA_937925695.1 uncultured Bacillaceae bacterium
CTTCGTGAACATTGGCTTTATTCGTCTTGTATATTAATTAAAATCAATGCCTTTTATCCCTTGTTTCGCTTTTTTAAAGTAAAACCAGTGTCAGTGATTACCACCAACTCTATTTAGTGTAGAGCCAAAAAAATAGGAGTTCCAGTTTTCACTGAACTCCTATTTTATCAGAGATACATCATATGAATTGTTTTATCATTATTCTTCAGGTTTAATAAACTTCATGATATGTTCCCATGTTTCCCTATTTAAGACCTCATTTGGATCACCGTCACCGATCACACCGAAACCAATCATTAAGCCCGCAACAAGTGCACCAACAGCACAAACTAAAACAAAAATTAGCCTTAACCAAATCGGAAAAATACGCCGTCTTGGTCGTTTCGTTTTCTTTTTTGCTTGTTTCCGCTCTAAACGTTGTTGTTTTTTCGCATGTTCGGAAATAGGAACAGATTCCTTGTTTTGTTTCTTTTGTTGTTTATATACTTGGCGCGATTGAGTTTGCATGATTGTCTCATCAGAACGTTTTATAGACATAGATTGTTACTCCTTAATCATTAGCAAAACCATTGCTTACTCTTGGTGTTTTTTAGCTCGGCTGATCAGCTAGTGAGAAAACCACCTATTCTCCTCACTTTATCCGCTATTAGCGCAATTGGTTAATTAAACCTAGCATTTGGTCACTCATCGAGATAGTACGTGCATTAAACTGATATGAGCGCTGGGTCATAATTAAGTCGGTCATTTGCTTCGCTAGGTCAACATTAGAATTTTCTAAGGCACCACTTCTTAATACAGTTTCCGTGGCAGCAAGTGGTTGAATAATTTCTGCTAGATCATAATCTAGCATTTCTAAATCTGGTAATCTAAACATATTTTCGCCTACTGATTCTAGTAATCGTGGGCGAATAGCTTCAATTATCGCAATTTGACCAACCACTTCCGTTTGTTGATTACGTTGGACAATAACTTCTCCACTTTCGGAAATACTAATATGATCAAATCCATCTGCTAACATAATAGGCCCGTCTACGCCTAAGACAGGGTGGCCATCTTTAGTTGTTAACATGAGCATGTTATTGTCGCCTGTTGGATTTAAATAAAATGCTCCATCACGGGTATACTGTATTTCTGTACCATCATCAACTGGTACTTGAATTTGATAAAAATAGTAATTACCAAGTAATGCTGTATCTAGCGCACGCTCAGTAACGTTAAGAGAACCAATCGATAAATCACTGTTGATAGCTCCTAACGCTGCTCCTGAGCCAAGTCTAATCCCGTCTGGGGTTAATCGACCATCGGCATTTGCCGGATGATTGAGATTATTAATTTGTTGAAATAATAAGGATGAAAATTCAGTTTGACGTGCTTTATAACCTGTTGTTTGACTATTAGCCAAGTTATGTCCAATTACATCTAATTTATGTTGGAGCTGATTCATCGTAACTGCAGCTTGGATCATTGCCCGTGACATTTAACATGACCCCCTTCCTTAACCTATCCTTCCGATTTCATTGACTGCTTTATCCAAACTCTCATCATATGCTCTTAATACACGTTGATTTGTTTCAAACATACGATAAGATTCCATCATCGCTGTCATCGTCTGTAACGGATTCACATTAGAATTTTCTAAATATCCTTGATGAATTGAGTATGTTACGCCTGCAGGAATTGGACCTGCTGCACCATTAAATAAATCATTACCTTCTTTTGTAAGTTCATGTGCATTTTCAACATAGGCTATACCTAATGGTATATCTTCGCCGTCAACTTGAACAATTCCTTCTCGGGTAACATGAAATTCTAAACCATTTGTTTCAATAGGATTACCCTGATCATCAAGTACATAATAGCCTTGATTCGTTACTAGATTACCTTGTCCATCGACGGTAAAATTACCATTTCGTGTATAACGGACTTCACCATCTTCATTTTGGACAGTGAAAAAGATATTTCCATTTTCGTCCGGAAAGGCACCATTCACAATCGCAATATCTGTGGTAAGACCAGTTTCTCGTAGGTCCCCTTGTTCAAATTGAGGTACTGTCTCCTGAACATATACCCCTGTATTTAATGGACCTAACGTTCTGTTTAACGGTAAGTTCACTCTTCTCGCTGTAGGAATAGAACGGGTGCCTGTTTGTAACATGAGTAACTCCGGAAAAGATCTCAAAGTCGGCTGATCAGCTTTATACCCAGGTGTATGCTGGTTAGCGATATTATTAGCAAGGGTTTCTTGCCGTCTTTGTTGGGCAATCATTCCACTTGCTGCCGTATAGAAACCTCTTAACATGTCTATTCACTCCCTACATTCTAGTCCGATTAGATAATCTTCTTCCGTGCTATGCGATCAATATTTTCTAACATGATCCCTGTCCCTCTAGCGACGCAATTCATTGGTTCTTCTGCTAAGAAAACTGGAACTTTTAATTCTTCCGCCAGCAGTTGATCGATTCCATGAATCATGGCACCGCCACCTGTTAATATCACACCTCGGTCAATGATATCAGCTGATAATTCTGGTGATGTTTGTTCAAGAACTGCTTTTGCAGCATCAGTGATTAACGAAACGGGTTCACGAAGTGCTTCTTCAATCTCATCAGAATGAACAGTGATCGTTCGTGGCAAGCCTGTAACCATATCACGGCCCCGAATATCAATTTCTTCATTTCGTGAGCCTTTATATACGGTAGCCACATTTACTTTAATATCCTCTGCTGTACGTTCACCGATTAACAACTTATATTTAGCTTTTATGTATTGGAGAATTGCGATATCAAATTTATCGCCTGCCATTTTAATAGATTCTGCTGTCACAATATCACCCATGGATAAAACAGCGACATCCGTTGTTCCACCACCGACATCGATTACCATGTTTCCGCTCGGTTGAAAAATTTCCATACCAGCACCGATGGCTGCTACCTTTGGTTCTTCTTCTAAATAGATTTTCTTTCCACCTGATTTTTCTGCAGCTTCTTTAATAGCTTTTTGTTCAACCTTGGTAATATTTGTTGGGCAACAAATCAGCATTCTTGGTTTCGACAAGAATCCTTTAACCTTAATCTTTTCAATAAAATATTTCAGCATAATTTCAGTTACGTCAAAATCAGCAATAACGCCATCTCGTAGTGGACGGATTGCTTCAATATTGCCTGGTGTTCGACCTACCATACGATGCGCTTCTTCGCCAACTTCTAGTACTTTTCCAGTTCTTCGATCCATTGCAACAACAGCTGGTTCATTTAAAATAATGCCTTTACCTTTGACATGTATAAGTACATTGGCTGTGCCAAGATCAATACCGATATCCCTAGAAAACATTACTCCTTTTCCTCCTAGTTTACTTCCTATCTCGCATCTGTCAAACGAACATAATGCTACTATTTCATATTCTACCACAAAGTTCTACATTTAACTGCTAATTTTTGAAAATCTTTTATGACTATCGTAGCAAATTATCATTATAATGGAATCATTTTATTGGTCCTATCCTTACTTATATAGGTCTAAAGCATTATTTTGTCGATTTTGCTATATTTTTATCTGCTTTTTTATAAACAAAAAAATACTCAGCCACTTTGCTGAGCCCACTTGAAGGACAAGAATCCATTTATTTTCTATTTATATGACTTTAACCGACCGGCTTCGTATCGCTCCTTTTTTGGCTTGCCAATTTATACTTTTTTCTCGTCGCTTCACCCCCTCTTATATGGCGAATTGACTTATGGTACTCTAATATTTCCTTTACTTCACTAGCTAATTCGGGATTGATTTCCGGTAAGCGTTCCGTTAAATCCTTGTGGACAGTGCTTTTAGAAACACCAAATTCTTTTGCAATCATGCGGACAGTTTTTCTTGTTTCAACCACATGATTGCCAATCCTGATCGTTCTTTCTTTGATGTAATCGTGCACACCATTCGCCTCCCTATGTTGCATTTTTCCGAGGTGTTTGAGACAAGGTGCAACATGTGATCAGACCTATTGAAAACATCCATGACTCCGAAAGTTATCCTGTTCTATTTTCATCCATATAGCATTACGAATATGATATCTATGCTTGCTGTCTCTCCTTTGAATCAGACCACATAAAATCTCACCTCTAGAAGTTGTCAAGATGCTCGGTTTGTAACATTTTATTAATCAAACAGGGTGTTTATGAATGATTTTAGAAATTTTAGCCAATGTGATTGTTGTTCTTATCATGACCTTTTAGTGACATGGACAGTTTATAAAGGTACGATCGATGATATAACCCTTCTAAGAGCAAAAAAATGCCCTAAATTTAGTTTTATGACACTAAATTTAGGACAAATTCATTTTAACAACATGACACCTACTGGTGAAATTCATGTGACAAACTTTAAGCTTCCTCTTGCATCGAGTCGTCTTCTTCAATCTCATTATTCTCATTATTCTGTTCAGGTGTTTCAGATGTATGATCATCACGTGTTACTTCTTCACTATATTCGTCTAGTTTACTAACAGGTTGGTTAATAAACATCTCTGGATTCATACTTTCACCATTTTTTCTGAGTTCAAAATGAACATGGTTGCCATTGTCCTTACCAAAGATATTCATGCCAGCGGTTCCTAATACATCACCCTGACTAACTCTTTGGCCAGCTTGTACGTTGACTTTTCCTAGACTTGAATAATAGGTTACCACATCATTTTCATGAGATAACGTGACAACATTTCCTAAAAGTGGATCTTCCTTCACTTCCATGACCATGCCACTTAAAGAAGCGAGTACATCAAATGGTTCACCATCTTCTGTAACAATATCAATACCTGTGCTTTGATGATATCTGTTGTTGTAGAGAATCAGGGCTTGTTCTTGATCCTCATCATCAGCGTTGTGGTCATAAAATTTAGTTACGATTTCTGTATTTAGTTCATCTTCTACAGGCATTTGAATGACTTCTTGTTGTTCAAGCACGGTTTCAGCCTCTTCATCATAACGTGATGATGAATAATCATCTGTTACGTCAGGTTCATCTAACACATCTGGCACTTGATTATCTACTGATTGATACCAAAGAACAATCGTTAATAACAGCGCGGCGACAGTTAGATAGACTGCTGGAAAAAACCACTTTTTCTTGAAGATACGACTCCATCTACTTTTTGAAGTCTCTCTGTTCTTTTCTTTCATAAGATCATCACCTCAACATCATTGTGATCAGAAAACACAGAAACTATACATTATTTGGAAAATTATTTTATTTAATAGATTACAATTTGATGTTAAGGTGAATTCGTGTATATACGCATAAAAGAACCCACGTTACTTACTAACGAGGGTTGGGGCTATTTCATTTACTGAACTGATTTCGATATTTTGATAGTAGTGTTTAATAATCTCATCATAAGTTTTACCTTCTTTCGCCATCCCATTTGCACCGTACTGGCTCATCCCAACTCCGTGACCATAACCTTTAGTTGTAAAAACGAGGTGATCATGATTTTGCTTGATGGTAAAATCGTTTGATTTTAACGCTAGTTTTTCCCTAATATCTCTGCCAGAAAATGAGTGGTCGCCAAT
>CALAMD010000087.1 GCA_937925695.1 uncultured Bacillaceae bacterium
AGTACGCTATGGATCTTACATTTTGTAGGCGGTGAGAGGATGGATCATTTTATTTGCGAGCAAGGTTATGAGATTTTCGAGCGACTTATCCTCATTTAAGATCAACTTTTGATGAAGGACGAGCAAGTTATTTTCATTGACGAGCGACTTTAGCACATTTTGGATCAACTTTTTCTGGTTTTCGATCGACTTTTGGTCATCCACGAGCGAGTTGGTGCCGTTTTGGATCAACTTTCTTCATTGCCGAGCGAGTTTTGCGCAAAGACGATCAACTTTTAACCGTTCACCCCACTGTCGATCCCACCCCTATTCTAAAATGTTATACATAAAGCTCCATTTATTTGACTCGGTGAGCTCTTTAGTCGTTAATTTAATACCGCTACCTAAGTAGTTGGTATCGCCTTGGATGGCAACGACCATCGCTTGAAGGATGGGATGACTGTTGTTTTTTTGATAAACATCACCGATTTGTGGTGGCCTGATTTCTACTTGAACGCTACTAGGTTGTTGTTCGTCTTCACCTTCACCACCAGAGGTTGATTCAGAATCAAGGTGCTTAAAGTCAATAATTTTTGCACCTTCAAGCAATTTTGGCACCATGACCCAATATTCATGATGTTTTATACCGTTTGCTTTGTTCGTAATGATGCCGTTTTTTTCAATGGCAGCAACCATTTCGATGGCATGGAGATGGTGTTGATCAATATAATCTGGACTTGGATTGGTCACAATGATGTAATCACCAATAGTGGCTTTTACGTCTTTATGAAGGGTGTAACGTTTATGGTTAAAAATAAAGCTATCTAAATGCTGGGGTTTATACAATTCAATTTCAGCTGCTGTCGTAAGTACCTGTTCAAAATCTTCCAGTCGAATTAAATGAACGGACCGTTTAAAAAATGCCTTTACCGAGTACACTTTATGTAGTTTATTTTGATAATAAACAAATTGCCCTTTTCTGACATGAAATAGCCTCACAGAAAATCCCACCTTGTATTAGATCTATCAACCAATGTTCTAAGTTAACCGGCTTCATTTCTAGGTATATGAGCATGAGTCCTTAACCTTCACCCATGCTCATAGATATTTTATTTTACCTCATAGGATAACGTTGTACTCTTAGATTTATAGATCAGCTCATGTTTAGTCGAAGGATCTATATAATATTTCTTACTTCTATAGATGAAGAAACCCACGCCATTCTTCTCGTCTGCCCTACTTAGATTTAACTCATTAAACATTTTCTTGCTGTTCGTTAACCTTTTTAAAAAAGGATGTAATCATTAAGAGGATAACGATGGAAAAAGGCAATGCGGCAATGATTAACATATTCTCAAAGCCTTCTACCCCACCTGAATATAAGACAATGGCAGATGTTGACGAAAGGATTAATCCCCAAATAATTTTTATAACATTTGATGGATTTAATTGACCGCCAGTGCTAAACATTCCTAACACGAAAGTTGCAGAGTCAGCAGAAGTAACGAAGAAAATAACAATGATAAATACAGTAATGACCGATAAGAAGGTACCTAATGGATAAAATTCATACATGCCAAAGGTAACTGTTTCAGTAGCTAAAGCAGATAATTTTGCTAGGCCTGTTCTCTCAACGTGTAAAGCTGATCCACCGAAAACAGAGAAAAATATTAATGATAAAAGGGTAGGTGCAAACAACACACCTGCCACAAACTCCCTAATTGTACGTCCTTTAGATACCCGAGCAATAAACATGCCAACGAAAGGCGCCCAAGCAATCCACCAAGACCAATAAAAGATTGTCCAGCTATTCATCCAGGCTCGTTTATCATTAGAAACGGGACTGATATCAAAACTCATTTGTACGATATTAGAGATATAATTACCGATCGTTGTTGTAAATAAATTTAAGATAAATAAAGTAGGTCCGACAAGAAAGATCAGTGTAACGAGAATACCAGCAGCGCCCATGTTAATGGTACTTAAATATCTAATACCGCGACCAAGACCAGACCAAGCTGAGGCAATAAACAACACAGTTGATATTGCTAATATAATGACTTGAATCCAAAAATCTGTAGGAATATTGAATAAAAATGTTAATCCACTATTTATTTGGGCAACGCCAAAACCAAGGGTTGAAGCTACACCAACGACTGTTGCAATAATAGCTAGCGTATCAACAATGTGACCTGCTGTACCACGCATGATTTTTTGCCCAAATAATGGTTCAAGGGTTGCACTTATCAATCCCGGTGCATCATGGCGAAATTTAAAATAGGCAAGAATCAAACCAACAATCGCATACAAACTCCAACCATTAACACCCCAATGAAAAGCAGAATATTTTAATGAATCTATGATTGCTTGATCTGATCCGAGTTCAGCATGGGGTGAATGAATAAATGTATGTGAAATAGGTTCAGCTGTAGTAAAGAAAACGAGCCCAATACCAAGTCCAGCACTAAAAAGCATAGCGAACCAAGTAGGAAAATTAAAATCTGGTTCATCATCAGGTTTTCCGAGTTTAATTTTACCAAATCGGGAAAACATTAAAAACAAACTAACACTAATCATAGCCACTAGAACAAGCATATAAAACCAGCCGAATTTGTCAGAAATAAAAACCGTAATTGTTTTTGTTATATCATTTAATTGATTAGGGGCAATGGATCCCCAGATTACGATAGCAATAGATATGACTACCGCATACCAAAATACTCTTGAAATATGCAAAAGATTTACCTCCGTCTTATTCTTAGAATCAAATGATGATCTCTTTTCTAATGATCATCCCTAGACCATTGATGTGCATACCATATCTTTAGCATGAAAACACCATTCTTAAACCTAATTTGAAACAATACTTGAATTATTTTCGAATAAACAAACCCTCCTATGTAAAAAAAACACACACAATTATCATTACATACTAAATAAAGGGTTACAAGTGATCTACAAGGATATGACAAATTAGAACATTTAGCATATCGTGCAATTCCAGCACAGAGGTCATTATTTTAGGACAAACAAATCAAAATTATTTTGCTTTCACATTGATATGCCGTGAATTTTTTCCAAAGCAAGCTGGTTATACATAAGATGAAAAATGGAAACTTATTTAATGCAAAGGGTTTAAATGCTTCATTTCTCTCTTCACTGATCAGAATATGATAAACTAAATATGATTGTTTATTAAAGGGAGACAGAAATATTAATCATATCAAACATCAAGAAAAACATCGTGATATGCTGATCATTGTTGCTATTGCTCTGGGTGTTATTTTAAATCCATTAAATACAACGATGATTACAGTAGCCCTCCCAGCTATTCAACCGGATTTCAACC
Organism: uncultured Bacillaceae bacterium; assembly: GCA_937925695.1. Classification (GTDB taxonomy): domain Bacteria; phylum Bacillota; class Bacilli; order Bacillales; family Amphibacillaceae; genus CALAMD01. The sequence goes on from CALAMD010000087.1 coordinate 3,329, forward strand.
TCTCATCGACTGATATATCATGGTTAATAGCTTCTTATTTTATTATTAGTGCAATTTGTACCCCATTAATTGGGCGGATTAGTGATATGTATGGACGAAAAAATCTTTTTCTGTTTGGCATGGGAACAGTAGTTATTTCTTCATTGCTAGCACCACATTCAACGAGTATGCTTATGTTACTTGGCATGCGTGGTATTCAAGCAGTTGGTACATCAGCCCTATATCCAACAGGGATTGGCATCGTTCGGACTTATATTAAGAAAAATCAACATCGTGTTATTGGTACATTATCAGTTTTTGCAACAACGTCAGCTGCATTTGGCCCAACAATTAGTGGCCTGCTAATCCAATTTGGTGGATGGCCGGTTATTTTTTATGTCAATTTACCAATTTTACTCATTGGCGGTTTGTTAGCCTTCATGTTTATCCCCAAGGATGATCGAAGCAATCAGAAGACCAACAAATGGGATTTGTTAGGTATTTTGCTCTTTAGCTTAACCATTACATTTTGGATGGTCTTTTTACTATCATTAGAGGACGGCTTCAATCTTGGATCATTTATTGTGGCAATTATCGTGAGTGGATTATTTTATTTACAAGAAAAAAGACATACAGATCCGTTTATTAATATAAACTTTTTCCAAAAAAATATTCACATTACCTTGATCTATGGGCAATACATTTTAACAACGGTTATCTTTTTTGCCCTCTTACTTGCCATGCCTTCATTTTTACAACAAGTGCTATCTGTTTCATCAAGTACGACCGGGATCATCATGCTTGCATTATCAGTGTTTGCGATGGTCACGACGCCAATTGCTACGCGTTGGACGGAAAAATCAGGATTCCGGATCCCACTCATCGTCGGAGCGATCATAGGTATTGTTGCAGCACTGTTATTGCTAAGTGTAACTGATCAGTCAACGATTGTTTGGATCGGGATTGTCCTCGCATCATTTGGTATCACAAATGGAATCCAAAATATTAGTTTGCAGAATTTATTATATTCTCGCATTGCCGTTTCCGAGAGCGGCATAGCAGCAGGGCTATTAATGACTTCACGGTTTATTGGAAATATTTTAGCATCAAGTATCTTTGGCATTATGTTCGCAACAGGAATTAATCATCACAATCTTAATAGCATGTCCATCCTGCTATTAATCATTTCAGTGATCCTTGTTCCGGGAATGTTATTCGTAACAAGAGGCAAAGGTAAATAGATGTAAATATTATGGGAGCGTTCTTTGTTCTAAATCTATCTTGTTATCGAGGTTGACTCGGTGATAGAGAAGAAGAGGGAGCGCTCTCTTTTTTCATGAGGGAATTTGGAAGCGCAGGTTTACCAGATTCAAATTGCCTAGATGTAGGAAGAATTGCTGCCATTTGACTTTTGGCTTGTTTAAAGTGCCTGTTTTGGGGTTCAAATGCAATTGAGATGTATTTAAGACTTGTTTAAAGTGCTTATTTAGATTACAAATGCAACTGAGATGTCCTTAAGGTTAGTTTAAAGTGCCTGTTTAGGTTTCAAATGCAAATGAGTTGTCCCTAAGACTAGTTTAAAGTGCTTATTTAGAGTACAAATGCAATTGAGTTGTCCCTAAGACTAGTTAAAGTGAAGGAACAATAGTGTTAAGCTCAAGTTCGT
>CALAMD010000088.1 GCA_937925695.1 uncultured Bacillaceae bacterium
ATTCCTGTTAAACCCATTATAGCTAACAATAAGAAAGTTAAACCAATGAATATGTGTGATATATGAACAGGGCCACAATCCTCATACACTGGAACGTTACCGCTTGATTAGTTTTTACTATCCAAAAACCTACCATCTAATGATTGTAAATTTTTATATGGATGAATATAAGATTCGTTCGATTTTTTCTGTTTTTGTAATTGGTGCATTTCTTTCTTCAAATCATGGAACAAGATCTGCATTTCCTGCTCAATGTATTGATTTAACCGAACGATCTCTTTACCTAACTTTTTTTCAGCTTCAGAATATGGAGGGGTTACCTGCTTCAGATAATCACTTCTTTTAGCAATGAGCTGATCTATCCGTTCAATGGTTTGTTCACGATTTTTCCCAGTAATTTCTTCAGAAAAAATTTTTGCCAATTCTTTGGTGATTTGATGTAACTCTGTTAAGCGATTCATTATACTTGAGCACCTTGGGCATAATTATTTTTTTTAGCTTTTAACATTGCCTCTTGCCACGTGTCTCTAAATTCAACCACAAAATTTAATGCTTCTTGCACATACTCTTTATCATTTTTAATATTTCCTTCTTGCAGCTGATAATAAATATATTCATAAAGGGGTAAAATTTGCTGTGAAATTTCTACACTCTTGTCCAATGTAAGCATTAATTCCTGAATAATATCTTGAGCTCGTTGTAAATTATTATTCTTGCCTTCAAAATTTTTCGCTTCCATGTCTTTAATGGCCTGATTAATAAACTTGATGCATCCGTTATATAACATTAAAGTTAACTGTTCTTTTGAAGCTGTCTTGACTGCATTATTCTGATAAACTTGAAATTTATTTTTCGCCATGATCGACGTCTCTCCTTTATTAAAACTTGCCAAAAAAGACTTTACATATTACCAAATTGTGAAAATAAATAGGATGCTTGATCATTCATACGTTGGATTGCTTTTTCTAATTGGGTAAATTGATTCCAATACCTGTTTTCGACCCGAACCATTCGTGCTTCAAATTGAGCTATCCGTTCATTTAAATCTTTCATCCGTCTACCAAGAGTGTAGTTATCCAATGTGTATGTACTACGTCCTGCTGTTTCTTCAATTCTATCTCTAAATCCTTTAACAGCCTCATCTAAACGATAAATGATCCCCCGACTATCATCTTTTGTAGGGTTTGCAAATAAATTTCTGACATCTTCAGGATTTTCACGTAAAGCTTCTCTTAACTTCTCTTCATCTATTTCAAGTTTGCCCCCATCCATATAGCGTTCCGAGGTTGAGATGCCAATTTGCGTCATCACTTGATAGGCACCATCAAGTTCAACGGAAGCATACCAAGTTTGACGAAGATCTAACAAACCGTTTGTAATGACAGATTCTCTTCTTAAAATACCGCTCTTGGCTTTTTCCTCCCACTGTTTAATTTGGTCCTCGGTCATCTCTGCCTTTTGTTCATCTGTTAACGGTGGGAAATCTCGGTAAATTTGTTCTTGTTGAGAACCGTGAAGTTTCTCAACAACTTCATTATATTTATTGACAAAGTTCTTAATCGCCTCGACCGTATGATCAATATCCGTATCAACAGTTATCCGTACACTTTCCGTCGTTACATTTCGAAACTCTAAGTTAATCCCGTTTAGTGTATAAGAATTTGATTTTGATTCAATTTCAAGGACGTTATTATAGGTGAATTTAGCATTTGTTCCGCCCTGTTCACCTCCAGTATTTAATTTCAATCTACTGAAAAATGACGAATCAGAAGCGGAATCAGATTCAGAATTGTATGTGGAATAAAATTCAATTTCTGGTACCCCTTCTGGACTATATTTACCAGTGCGGGTTGTTTCTAAAACGACACGGTTTGAGCTCGGCTCATAAAAAGCCCGAACGGGAGCGTCTGAATCAGTTATTTTTCTTAATACACTTTCTATCGTATCCTCCGCATTGACCTTGATTTCATGATGGTTTTTTTCACCATTTTCATCATAAGTAGAAAAACGAATCACTTCTTCATTTTCATCGTTGATTTCAAGGGTAATTCCAAGTTCCTTGAGCGTCTTCGTTGGATCGAAGTCAGCTTCTAATTGTCCACCAACATTAATAGCATTTGTCGCTAGTTGGGTTACTTGGATTTCATAGGCACCATTTGATGAGCTTGGATGGGCCGTTGCAGTAACGGCTGCCTCATTTGAAGAACTAACGACTTTGGATTGATACGTATGGCTTAACTTCATATCCAACATCATTTGTTCAAGTTCCAAGAGGGCGCGATTCATTTCTCTAAACGCATCTTGTTTCCATTGTAATTTTGTTTGTTCTTGTTTCAAACGATTTAATGGCATTCGTTCAGCTTCCATTAATCGATTAACAATCGATTCTACGTCCATACCTGTTGCTAAACCGCCAACTCGCATCACCACGTTTAATCACTCCCTTTAAATCTTACGATCGATAAACAACCCCATGAGTTCTGCCATGGCTGCATACATATCCAACATTTTCTTCGGTGGAATCTCTCTAATCACTTCATTTGTATCAGGATTAACAATCGTTACATAGTACTCATTTAATTCATCATGGAGGACAAATTTAAGATTTGTCTGTAAAGGCTCGATAAAGTCATTCATTTTTGTGACAACAGTTTCGACTTCTACCCTATTGACGGCGATGTCTTGCTGCTTTTTCCTTAGGTTAGCTTGAACTGTCGCTTGATCAATTACAGAATTTAACTGATCATTGTTTGAGAAAAATGACGTGCTTGTCACTTGTTTAAATTCCATAATCCTACAGCTCCTAAACCTTTGATATTTTACTATTAATATCGGATAGATCAAGAAGATGTTTAACGAATAGTGGTGAATGACAATGATTTGTTATTATTTTTGTTTTAGCATGTCAATTAAAGCTAAAGAAACATTTGCTGCTTCATTATTTTGTTGTTGTATCTCAAGGTAGACCTCTTTACGATGTATTTCGATTGATTTCGGTGCATCAATCCCTAATTTCACTTGATCACCCTCAATTGATAGAATTGTAATTTCGATGTCGTCGCCGATTTGAATCGCTTCATGTTGCCTTCTCGTCAATACTAGCATGACAAATCCCCTTTCTGCGGAGCAGTTTGATTAGATGCAATAGGGGCTTTTATCGAGTATTTATCGCTATTTAATACATACTGCTTACCAACATTTAATTTATGATTAATGATCAGTGGCGCTTTTAAATTAATTGTACTCTGTTGGAAAGGCTGTTTTAATGTAACAATTGTTAATACAGTAACATCCTCTTCGCTCGTTAATTGCAAAGTTGCTACTAAATGTTCATCCAACTTAAATTCATAATCCTTGTAAAAGTGATAAGGATTTACAACGATAAAAGCTAAGTCGGCTGTTTTGACAGACTGAAGAATTTGAAAGATAGGATTACCCGGTAATTCAAGTAAAATAAATTCTAATTCATCTAAAAAACCAGGAATCCCTGAAGGAAATCGAATAACTTTATTACGGTCAATTTCTACATCACCTAAATATTTCGTGCCAATCGTTAACATATCTCTGTCACCTCGTCATATGGCATCCGTTCACCATTTCCTGCTTATACTCGCTCGGAAAACAGATGTTCAAAATCAATTTTAAGCTCAGCATATTGCTCCATATAAATGTGTAAATTACCTCTTTCATATTGATGAATCGGTTTATTTGCTTTTGCTTCGATGATTGGTTTGTTAGCAGTAGCATGAATATGTAATTCAGCAGGTTCCACATCAATTTTAACAGAAAATGGCGAAGGAATATATTTCAAACCGATTCGTTTCATCTCTGGAAAAGCATTTGTCACTGCTTGTGAAATTAATGGATTTCCTCCATCTTCAATCCGCATGAGTTCAGTTCCTTGGGATGCTCTTCGCTCCGTTCCTTCTAAAGCAGCTGCTTGGCCTTCTAGAGCATGTTTTGCAATTAGTCTCGGTGTGCTCATGAGATTCATTTCTTCCCAAGCCTGTATTTGATCTATCGTTAGTTTAGCCGGTTTCGTCTCTATAGACAGTTCTGCTTTAGGCTGCTCAATTGATAAATCAGCTTTAGGTTGTTGAAGATATTGCTTGCCTAAGCTTTGTGTCATGCCAATTTTAGCCATTTGTGATTCTATTCTAATTTGTGGTAAACGCATAACAATACTCCTTTTCATACAATAGAAAAAGGTAAAGCCCTTCACCACGCGCATTTGGTAAGGGCCAAAAATGACTAACTGTTAACGAAGAAAATCGATCAACGTTGGTTGGATAATACGTGCACCGGCTGACAATGCAGCACGATGTAAACTTTCTTGCGTAATCAAATTTGTAATCGCTTCTTCAAAGTGGACATCTTCATTTTCTGACATCGTTCTTGTAGCAATAATTTCCTGTTGATCTAAGCGATTTTCAATTAGCTCTAGACGATTCATCCTTGCACCTAAATCGGCACGGGCATTAATCAACTGATCAATACTTGTATCTAACTCTTCTAAACTATTACCAATTTCAATTGGTTCATCAGCATCAAGATCACTATCGAGATGACCAATTAACCGATCAATGTTTTCAAACAATTCTTGATTGAAAACATCTTCGCCAGGCACATTCGCTGGAATGGTAATACCACTGTACACTTGAATATTAACCGGAGTTGTTGATTCAGGATAGCTCGTAATTTCACCTGTTGTTCCATCAAGGACAATCGGTGGTTCAGTCGTATTCGTACCATTGAAAATATACTTACCATTCACATTCGTATTGGCTAAATCAATTAAATGTTCTCTTAGCTGTTCAACTTCTTCACGAATGTTCCGTAACTCATCTTCAGTATAAGTTCCGTTGCTAGCTTGAACGGCGAGCTCCCTCATCCGTTGCATTGTATGAATAGCTTCATTGAGGGCCGCTTCTGAATTATCCATCCAGTTATGTACTTCTGCCGTGTTTCGTTTAAATTGTTCTACTTCAACTACCTGGGATCGATAGTTCATCCCCTTCATTGCAATTACTGGATCATCTGAAGGTCGCCTAATCTTTTTTCCGGTATATAGCTGTTCTAAATATTTGTCCATTTTCCCTTGGCTATTCATCAAATGACGGAGCATATTATTCGATAGCATACTTTGCGTTACACGCATTTATATCCCTACCTTCCTACTAATCCCATACCGTTGATAATTCGATCAAGTAATTCATCAATCGCTGTCATGCTTCGTGCTGCAGCATTATAGGCATGTTGGAACTGAATCATGTTCGTCATTTCTTCATCGAGAGAAACAGCACTGACTGACATTTTTTGTTCCTCAACTTGGGATCGTAATATTTCCGTGTTAGCTGTCATACGATTCGCTTCTTTAGCTCGTACACCTAAGCCCCCTATGAGGGATTCATAAAAACTCCTAACTGATCCTTCATCTAAATCAACGAGCGTTGGATCAGTAAACATATCTGCTAACGCAAGCGCATTTTCACCCTCACCTGGTAAACCTTCACTGCTCGCTGCAATCAAAGATGGATTAGTATAGATAACTGAAGATATCGTAATATTACCTGCTGTAATCGAATCCTCACCATTAGCGTCGTCTACAAAGAAAGTTCCCCCTGGATTGCCATTCAGATCAAAACCTAATCTATGGATATGGTTAAACGCTCTTGCCAGCTCAGAAGCCATACGATCTAAAGACTGGATCATTTCTGGATATTCACCTTTAACAGTATTATCTTCTACATATCCAAACGCTTCAATCAGTCCTTTTAACGATCCAATTGATTGTAATATGTCTAAATCACCGAACTCACTGTAACCTTCTATTTGAACACTTGTAACAGCGCCATTTTCATAATTTACTGTCAGTTCATTAACTGCATCATCATGATGCCCAGGCTGTCCATATAGTAGAAAAACAGGTGGTTGATCGAGTGAAAGACCCTGCGCATCGACCAACTCAATTCTAACGATGCCTTCTGCATGTTCTACTGCACTATCACTGCTCTCAATATGATGAACTTTAATCGAAACAATCTCTGACAGTTCGTCAATTAAACGGTCACGATCATCATACAAATCATTCGGTAAATAACCATGGGGTTCAACTGCTTGGATTTGCTTATTAATCTCATTAATTTGTGTCAACAACGAATTGACATCAGAAACTGTTACTTTAATCTGATTTTGTAAATCGCCTCGAATGGACTCAAGGGTCTCGGATAAATAGTTAAATGTTTCTGTCACCGCCAACGCGCGGTTCACGACAACTGATCTCGCCCCAGAGTTTTCCGGGTTCGTTGCTAAATCTTGTAATGATTGCCAAAACTCATCCAACGTTTGTGATAAACCATTTTCAGATGGTTCGTTTAACAATTCTTCCAATCTACTTAGCGCACTTGCAGTTGTCTGCCAGTACCCATGACGGCTACTTTCAGTCCGAAATTGATAATCTAAGAATTCATCGCGAATTCTTTGTATCGAGCCAACCTGAACTCCTGTTCCTATTTGCCCCGGTATTTGTGGGCGATTCCTCGATCCAGAAGGATATGGAGTTGTTGTTGCAAAATTAACCCGTTGTCTCGAATATCCTTTTGTATTCGCATTAGCAATATTGTGTCCAGTTGTATATAAGGCTGCCTGCTGAGCATATAAGGCTTGCTTAGCCATTTCTAAACCATGAAAAGTACTCATAATATGAACTCCCTCAATTACATTTTCTCTGATGGTCTATGCTTGTGAGTCAAACACAGAACGGCTGTCCGTTTCTTTCGTATCTTTATGACCATAGTTTATTTGTTGGATATTTGGTTGGATCATATCCAACGTTAATTGAACAAGTTGTAATGATTGTCGCAATAATTCTTGATTTAACTGCTCCTGTTGCTTAAGCGTAGTGATCATATTTGTAAGTTCAATTGTTACTTCTTCAAGTTCTTGTTTTTCTGTTTCGTCATTCAACAATTCGAGCATTTTTGTAACAGTCTTTTCCTCTGTTGTAAATTGATGCGCTTCAAACCACTTCTCAACATCTCTTTGTCTTTTTTCTTCAAACTGTTCTAGTAATTGTAAGTATTTTCGTTCTTTAGCGATCAAATGTTGTAATTTTTCAGTTGAACCTTCTATTAAAATTTCTGTTTTTTCCTTAGAAACATGACATAGTTCTTTGTGAATACTGATGAGCTTTTCCAATGTGCGAACAATAGGATGTATGGACAAAACAGCTCCTCCTTTTAATACTTAGCCCAAAATTCAGCTATTTTCTCTGCTGTTTTTTCATAATTAATCTCGTATTTTCCCGATTCAATGTCCTTCTTGATCTGTTGAAGATAAGCTACTCGCTTTTTTGAAGCTTGTTCTGACTTTTGCAAACGTTTCGCCTGGGCAGAAATATTTAGCTCATCTTTACGTTGGTATTGTTGTTGTCTTGTTTTATTCCGTTCGACATTCTGCTTATAAGCTTGAATATGTTTAAATTGAGGTCCTTGAATTTTCACTGGTTTTCACCTCTTTAACGTACATTTTACCATTCGAATCATATTGTAGACCTATTATTTATATCGACTAATTATAAAAATGATTAAACATCATTTTTAATCTCTTGATTTTGTTTTAAAAGAATAATAAACGTTCTCTCGGTCTCTTTCTGCTTTTTTGCGCTGATTAATTTGCTGTTCAATTTCTTCTTGAAATTTTAGTTCTTTAATCATCTCGCTTGAACATTGCTCACAAATTCTACCTGTCGTAATCGGCTGACCACACTTTTCACATGGATAGTTTAAATTTGGAAAGTCAGCTGCTCGTAAACGCTTTTCTTTCACAAATTTAATGATTAAATCTTCCTCTACACCAGTAGCCTCGACAATCTCCATTATTGTTGCCTGTCTATTTTTACGTTTCGTTAAAAAACGATAAACAATCTCAAATGCTTCTTCTTCCGCTTCATAACATTTCTGACATATATCGCGGACTGTTTTTACAAAGACTTCGTTGCAATTCATACAATTTGCTAATTCACCCATCATCACGTACCTCCGTATCAATATTATACCATAAAGAACGTTCATCTCACCCACGGATTAACGTATAAGCGTAAATTTTCTGACAACCATTAGCCCTTAAAATTCGCGCAGCATGGCGCAATGTTGTTCCGGTTGTATATATATCATCGACTAAAAGCACCGGCTTGTTAATTCTTCCCAAAAGATTAAAGGGATTTTTCATTGCCAATCTTTGCCGCCGGGTTTTTTTAGCCTGTTTTTCTGTTAATTTACGTTCCAAGATCTGGTTTTGTTTCAAAGGCAAAAAATCAGCTAATTGCTTCGCTTGATTAAATCCCCGCTCTAGTAACCGATCAGTACTTAGAGGAATTGGAACAATCTGAGTATCGTTTTCAATAAAGGAGAAGAATTGCTGAAATCCATTGGCGAAGTCATGTTGAAAGGCATATCCCAATGTATAGTCCCCCCGGTATTTCCACTTAGCGATCATTTCTTGCATCCTTTCATTATACCGATAAACTGAAACATTCATAATAAGAGGATCGTCATTATCCCACCTCTGACAATCATAACAAATACTCTGGGTAGTGCTTCGACTACACTTCTGACAACGATGGCCAGAAATTTTTATTAATTGGCTTTCACAAGCTTGGCATAATCGTTTTGGTTTTGATGGATTAAGAAAATGGAACCACGATACATCCACCATAATTGCTTGATCACACCATAAACAATTCATCCTTGTTTAGCCCCCCGTCTATTCATCCTCTGAATGAGAGATACAGCTTGGACCATTGCTTCCGTTTTACCTTCATGAAAAAATATCACTTCTCCTGTTGGATCTTGAGGACTTCTACCAGCTCGTCCAGCAATTTGAACGAGAGCTGCTTCATCGAACACATCATGTCCTGCATCAAGGACAATGACATCTATTGCTGGAAAGGTAACACCACGCTCTAAAATAGTCGTTGTAAGCAACATAAAAATTTCTTTTTTTCGAAAGGATGCAATTTTCTCTTCACGTTGTTTATCATCAGCATGGACCGATTGAACTTGTTGTCGTGACTGAATGATTTTTTGTTCAAACAATAGCTGTTGTAAATAATCACCTAGCTTTTCAGCTAATTTAATGGTTGGAACAAAAATTAAAATTTGTCGATATTGATGTTTTCGATGGTGCAACCAGGATATTAATGCAGTAGGCGGATGATATGTAGCTAGGGATTTCCTTAAAGAGAAGCACATTTTAAACTTTGGTACAGGTAGTGGATGGCCATGGAAACGTTTCGGTACGAACATGAACGGAAGCTGATTTCGATGCATTGCTTGCTTTTGTTCTGCACGAGGGGTAGCCGTCAAATATATGGTCGTACTTACTTTTTTACCCGCCCGTTCGGTCGCAAAGGGTAATGAAGCGTCTTTATGATAAGGAAAAGCATCTACTTCATCGATGATCATTACATCAAAGGCTTTTTCAAAACGAAGTAGTTGGTGGGTAGTCGCAATGATGAATTGGGCTGTTCCTTCGCGATCTTTACTACCACCATATAGTCCTTGGATATCGACTGGTGCAAATGCCTCCTGTAACCGTGGCAGTAGTTCTCGTACAACATCAGCTCTTGGGGTCGCCAAACAAATTCTTTTTCCCAATCGAATGGCCTTGGTTAATCCGGGAAATAACATTTCTGTTTTCCCGGCACCACAAACACCCCAAATTAATAACTGTTCTTCTTGATTAGCTATTGCAGATGTAATTCGCTTCGCAGCTTCAATCTGGTTGTCAGCTAATTGACCATTCCATGAACAGGGTTCGGGAATGGATGGATAAAGGGGACTAGGACCAGTCCAATGATACAATGGTTCGCATTCAATGACCCTGCCCATCTCAATGCATTTTCGACAATACGTATGCATGACTTGACAAACGTGACAAGGTAGCTTACCAAACAGCGAACGTTTTTGATTGTTACAACGAGAACAAATATAACGGAAGGTTTTTTTCTGAATGGATGGCGTAGGAGAAAAATATCGATGGGAGACAAGTTGGTGGAAATTTAAATCAGATAAGGGGATTTCACGCCGGAGCAATAATTTACCAAAAAAGCGTTTAGCCAAGTGATGAGCCTGTTCAACTGGCAGAGGAAAAATATCATTTGGCAAAGCTATCACCTCTTCTATTCATATTTAAAATAGTTAACATAGATAGCCTATTTTCTAACAATCTATGTTAACTATTTTTATATAAAAATATATTGATTTAATACCAAGCTATACCAAGGGAATGTTCACCTAAGTGGGTACCTATGACAGGACCAAAGTAGCTGATATATGTGTCAAAATGCGGATATTGTTTGAGAAATTGATCACGTAATTCAATAGCAGCATCTTCATCATTACCGTGAATAAATACGACTTTAGATATTTTCTTTTGTTGTGCATCCTCTTCAAGCATACCCATAATCCGGGAAATAGCTTTCTTGCGGGTACGAATTTTCTCGAATGGAAGAATTTCCCCCTCAACCATATGCAATATCGGCTTGATTTTTAACATGCTACCGATTAAGGCCTGAGCATTGCTAAGTCTACCGCCTTTTTGTAAGTTCGTTAAATCATCAACCATAAAATACGCTTTTACACTTTGTTTAATGTCCTCTAATCTAGCTAGAATTTCTTCTGGACTCTTCCCTTGCTGGACCATTTGGGCTGCTTCCAAGACATAGAAACCTTGAACCATACAGCTATATTCAGAATCATAAGTATAAACTTTGATTCCTTCGACCATTTTACCAGCACTGACTGCAGCTTGATAAGTACCGCTAATTTTACTTGATAAATGTATTGAAATAACGGCATCATATTCATCAGCCAGCTCTTCATATTTTTCTAATATTTGTCCTACAGATGGTTGAGAGGTCGTTGGTAACTCTTTAGCACCACGCATCTTCTCATAAAATTCTGTTGTGGTAATATCAACTTCTTCACGGTAGGATTTATCATCAAATACAACACTTAAGTAGACGAGATGAATATTATATTTTTTTCTTAATTCACTAGGTATATAAGCCGTACTATCTGTTAGAACAGCAACTTTCATGTTTCTCTTCTCCCCCTACTAAAATACTATAAAATTAGGTTATCTACAGTTTACATGAATCAATCAAAAAATGCATTATGATTCTATGATTAACGTAAAAATATTTGATGGAAAAATTCTTACAAACAAAAACGAAGCCATTAGTAATTACTTTACTAATAACTTCGTTTCTCCTTCAAATCCATTTATAGACTTATTTTATCAGTATGAAATGTTTAGTAGTATACTATTCATGTATTCAATAAGCTCTAAACCTTTACCCATCCATTGCGAATAGCCATTACAACTGCTTGTGTGCGATCATTGACTTTTAATTTTTGCAGAATATTACTGACGTGGTTCTTAACGGTTTTTTCACTAATATACAATGTTTCAGATACAGCCCTGTTACTATTTCCTTCAGCGAGCAATTGAAGAACTTGACACTCTCTTTTCGTTAAAATATGTAGTGGTTTACGGTATTCAATCACCTTTGTGCCATCGTTTTCTTCACCACCAGTTGCTAAGCGACGGTATTCATTGACAAGATTGTGAGTAACTTTTGGATGTAGATAGGATCCACCTTCACTTACCACCGTGATCGCTTCGATGAGTGAGTCAGCATCCATTTCTTTTAATAGATAACCTTGTGCACCGGTTTTTAATGCATGGGTTACGTAGCTTTCATCATCATGTATCGATAGAATAATAACACGGATATCTGGAAACTCTTCGACAAGTTGAGCTGTCGCTTCAACACCATTAGTATTTGGCATATTAATATCCATCAACACGACATCTGGATTATATTCTCTGACGAGGTTTGTTGCGATATCACCATCGCCACCTTCAGCGACAACATTAAATTTTGGTTCATAATCTAAAATCCGCTTGACACCTTCACGAAACAACTTATGGTCATCTATTAAGACAATGTCAATCACCTGATTTTTCTCCATCAATTTTTTTTCCATGATTTCTCCCCCTATATGCTATTCATTTATCATTCATATGCTTGGGACCTCATTTTGTTTGATTGACTTTTTTACCCTATATATTGATTGTTAGTAATATTTTATCAATTCAAACAAAATTAGGAAAGATTATTAAACATAAAATTATGATGACAATTGGCTATTTTTTGTCTTATGTTTGTAACATTATGAAATATCTTGTTCATTTTCCTCATTTGTTAAATAGGGAATATGTATGTATACTTGGGTCCCTTCACCTTGTTCTGATTGAATATCCAACTTTCCTTCTAACATTTCAACTCGTTCTTTCATACCGATTAGTCCAAAGGATTTATCGCGTTTTTGGTTTGGATCAAAACCGATACCATTATCGGTAATCATCATCGTTATTGCTTGTTCACTAATATCCAATTTAACTTTTATCACCGATGCCTTCGCATGTTTGATGGCATTTTGAATAGATTCTTGCATCAGTCTAAATAATGCTACTTCATAATTTTGCGGCAATCTTTTTTCTTCACCTAAAGTGACAAAATGAATCGGAATACCATAATAATTTGAGGTTGTGGAAACATATCTTTTTATCGTTGGGATGAGGCCTAAATCATCAAGAGCCATTGGTCGTAAATCATAAATAATACGACGAACCTCATATAAAGATGATCGGACCATTTTACGAATACTTTTAATTTCTTCTAGCGCTTTATCTGTCTCCCCATTTAAAAACTCTCTTTCAATTAATTCCGAGCGTAATAATATATTAGCCATCATCTGGGCTGGACCATCATGTATTTCACGGGAAATTTTCCGGCGTTCTTCTTCTTGAGCAGCAAGAATTCGCAAACTAAATTCTTGTTTCTCTTTGGCATCTACTAAAATATCATTTACTTGTTGGAATTCATCATGTAGATATGGTAGGATAACAGATATTTTTCTAACGAGGCGATCGGCTCGCTCAATCGTCTTATTTAAGTTTACGAGGCGGCGTTCAAGTTCATCACGTCGATTTCTCAAAGCAACCTCTTCCTGGCGAAGAATGGCTAAACGAGTTTGCATAGCGTGGGTTCGTTCATATACTTCACGTATTTCACTTTCACTGTATCGGTCAAAATGCATACTAACCTCTGACAATCGACGTCTTGATAAACGAACCTTTTTTTCTAATTTGTCCCCTTCTTCTATATATCGTAACACTTTTTGTTTTGTTACTTCTAATTCTGCTGATAAAATTTCGTACTCGTCTCGAGCATCTTCACTAATATCAAATATTTCTTTTTTACTATTTTCTACGACCTCTAACATCTTATCGATGATCATATCTAACGTTTTCATTTTTTGTTTCATCCTCAACCCACCCGTCTATCTATGATATAATTATACGAAACTAATGTTCTTAACCACAGGCCTATTTTCGCTGGCTACAATATTCCATGTGGTTTTTTTAATGGTAATAGACTATTTAAACTTATATTACAAGAAGAATGCATTTAATACTATGTAAATTTTACTAAGTAGGAGGATTATTCCGGTGTTACATGAATATTATACCGTAAAGCATGCTGGACAAGATGAATTAATGATTCAAAAATCACGTTTTATCGGCTATGTAAGACGCGTGGAAACCGAGGAAGCTGCCCAGGCTTTTATAGAAGAGATAAAAAAGAAGCACTATGATGCTACCCATAATTGTTCTGCATATATCATTGGTGAACACGATCAAATCCAAAAAGCTAACGATGACGGCGAACCAAGTGGCACTGCAGGTATTCCAATGTTAGAGGTATTAAAGAAAATGAAATTAAAGGATACTGCCGTCGTAGTGACAAGATATTTTGGTGGCATAAAGCTAGGGGCAGGTGGCCTGATTAGAGCTTATGGTAACACCACTTCACAGGCAATAAAAACCACAGGTATCGTTAAACGCCAGTTGATGCAAGGCATATCGATCACGGTTGAATATCCGTTACTCGGCAAGCTAGAAAATGAAATTAGACAATCAGAACACATTTTAGATGGGATTGACTATCAAGAAAAAGTTAATTTTCATGTCTATGTCAAAAAAGGTACCGAGGATAAATTTATGGAGTGGATTACTGACCTCACCAATGACCAAGCTGACATGAAACAAACTAAACTCACCTATATCGAAATCGATGTTGATTCAACGGATGAATAAAGGGTTAGCTTTGGCTAGCGCTGGTCAAGTGCCAATGGAACGTAGATGATTAAAGGAGTTTGTTTCGCTTATGATGAGCTATCATCATAAGCGTTTTTTGCAATAAAAAAACCATCTCGAACGATGATTTTTTTATTAAATTTTAAACCGTACACTTAAATAGAATCCACTTTCGATAATGCCGCTTCATCAGCAATAATAGTCACATGATCATGTTGATGTAGTACAGAAGCTGGAAAGTCCTCCGACACTTCTTCAATATGAAGAACTTTCGCTAAAATATCTGCTTTATGTTCACCTGACACAATCAATAAGATTTCCCTTGCCTCCATAATTGTGCCAATGCCCATAGAGATTGCTGTTGTTGGAACATCATCCTTTGAATCGAAAAATCTCGCGTTATTTTCACGGGTTGAGTCAGCTAACACATTAACAGCAGTTCTACTATCAAAAGGTGTTCCTGGTTCATTAAACCCAATATGAGCATTATTTCCTAAGCCTAATAATTGTAGATCTATACCACCCGCATCACGAATAAGCTGTTCATAACGCTCACATTCCTTTTCTAAATCTTCAGCAACCCCATTTGGTAAGTATGCATTTTCGCGAGGAATATCAATATGATTAAATAGTCTTTCCCCCATAAAGTAATGATAGCTTTGGGGATGTTCAGGTGGTAAACCGATATATTCATCTAAATTAAAAGTAGTCACATGTTTAAAGGAAATATTTCCCTTTTGATATTCTTCGATCAACTTTTGATATAATCCTTCCGGAGTAGAACCCGTTGCTAAGCCAAAAACGGGATTTTCAATTTCTTTCATTTTTTTAACAAAAATCTCACAGGCTTTCTTACTCAATTCATCATAGTCTTTAACTTTAATTAGTCTCAAACTTATCACTCCTTTTTTAAACAAAACACATACAATTAGGATAGCTTGGAAAATTTTAATACAACATTATATGTTTCATCTAGACTTCTGTCCCTGTAACATTTGAATCAATAATAATTCGTGCTTTTAACAGTATCGAGGAATTCTTTACTTAACAACGACTAAACGCAAGTTTTCTCTTATCCGTATGAGGATTACGAAGTTATGCTAGACAATTTTATTGCATTCTTAATGTAGCATATGCAACTTCTGATTGTCTATTAATAATAGGTTGTCACTGAGCCAATGAATTCCATTATCCGGTCTATTGTATCAACAGTTATTCTTTGTTAACACAAAAAAAGTTCCGATGAACATCTAGCACTTTGCTCACCGGAACGTTTATTAATTTGAAGCACGTTCTCATAAAGTTTATTAAAAAGTTTCCATACTCATATCATCTTTTTGTTTATAACTTAGCTGTTTTAATTCATGAATTAATTTATTAATTAATTCATCCGCGGTTTGAATTTGATTGCTTTTAGTTTGATCGATCATTCTTTTTAACATTTCCGTATACTTCTCTTGCTCGATCATCATTATCCCACCCTTTCAATCAATCAGTACTCATACTTGAAAGTCGATCTATTCCCTGTTTGATGACAAACATGCGGAGACCTTCTTTTCGTCTCTACCGATGATTGATGGCTGGAGACAAGCAGTATAAGGGAATCTCGTTTAATCATATCACTTCGTCTGACTATAACATATGCAATCAAAAAGCAAAATGAAAATGTTGCATCACATTCATGCAAGAAACTACCATGTGAAAGGCAACATTTGTCAAATATTTTAACATTTATTGGGTGAAAAATCCAATATTTTACTGTTGAATCCTGAGTATAAAGACTTTTTGGACTTATTTTAGCAAGTAAAATAATCTAAGATTTGTTACTAAAATAAGCTGTCATTTCAGTTGTCTAAGATCATACCATTTTTTACTAATACTACAAAATTATAAAGTTCTTTTCAATAAAACATGTTATACTTGAGTACAAAAGCGCTAACAATACGATTATAACAATGAAGTATTCCCTTGATTACTGCGCTAGAAACAGGCTTTATGTGTTTCAATGCGATTAATTATTTTATATAATATGAACAAGGATAAAGTAAGGAGTGAGTGCCTTGAGAAAATTTGCTATTCTACTGATGGTTGTCGGTTTATTGTTTGTTATTCATGGTGGCTATCAAATTATTAAAACAAATCTTGCCCAACAGGAAAGTTTAGCTGAAGCAAAAGCAATCCTTGATGATTCGAAGGTCCACATACCTGATAATGATGATGAAGAATCATTAGCTGAAATTGCTGCAAATTTCCAACCCGAACAAGGTGAAAAAGTAGGCATATTAGAGATTCCAAGACTTGATGCAGAATTGCCAATTATCGAAGGTACTCATGAAGATGAACTAGAACAAGGGGTAGGGCATTACAAAGGCACAGCCTATCCATTACAAAATGATCAAATTGTGTTATCTGGTCATCGCGATACTGTGTTTCGTGGTATGGGTGAGCTGGAATTAGGTGACATTTTTATCGTTAAAATGCCTTATGGTGATTTTACCTATGAAATTACAGATTTTAAGATTGTAGATGCTGATGATCGCACAGTCATCGTTTCGACTGCTCCAGACGAAGTCCTAACGGTAACAACTTGCTATCCATTTACCTATGTTGGCAGTGCACCTGACCGTTATATTATTACTGCCTTACCTATTTATGAAAATGAATGACGTTTGCTTTTCACAAATAACTTCACGGAACTAGCTACTCGTGTTTCGTTTACAACATTACGTACACATTATTATGAAGTGTTGTTGATATTGTAAAATCTAAATCTTTCATCATGTACGCAGTATTTTTTTGATAATCAGACTATCATGATATTGAGGTGTCTTACTGTGGGATCAAGAGTAAAACGCAGAAAAAAAAAGAGCAAAAAGTTTTTATGGATAAGTATCATCGGATTGATTCTTTTGCTAATTGGTTTATATATGGTTTATCAAGTTAGTAGTACATTTTCTACGATGCATAATCCACTCACAAAGGATATTGATCAAGAAAGAGATAAAGAGCTCAAACAAATTTTAAAAGATCATGAATCGATCAATCTCTTATTATTAGGAGTCGATGAACGACCTGGCGATAAAGGAAGATCAGATACAATGATCCTGATGTCGCTAAATCCAAATACAGACTCTACACTAATGCTAAGCATTCCCCGGGATACTTATGTAAATATTCCTGGTCGCGGAATGGACAAGATTAATCATGCCTATGCCTTTGGCGATGTCGAACTTTCCATTCAAACTGTTGAAGAGGCATTTGATGTTCCAGTCCATTTTTATGCCAAAGTAAATATGGAAGGTTTTAAAGAGGGGATCGATGCGATTGGTGGTGTTACTGTCCAAAATGACCGAGCTTTTACCCAAGGAGAGCATCACTTTCCCGAAGGCTCGATTCACTTAAACGGCGATCAGGCATTAAACTTTATTCGCATGCGTAAAAATGATCCACAAGGTGATTTAGGAAGAAACAAACGACAGAGAATGGTTATTGAAGCAGCCATGTCTGAAGCTGCCTCATTATCAAATATCACTAAAATTGGCTCGATTTTAAATATATTAGGTGATAATGTCGAAACTGATGTAACTATGGGTCGCTTGCAAACATTATTTTTTAATTATCGCAACACAAGAAAAAATATTGATACCATAGAAATCAATGGTAGCGGTCAATTCATAGGACCAATTTGGTACTATGTTGTAAGTGAAGAGGAATTTGACCGTGTCCATCGCGCTATAATTGACCATATGGAAGCAAGATGATCTACCAGCCAAAAAGGATGATACGTTTGACGCATAAGAAAACGTATCATTTTATTGATCGATGTAGTTGAGATAAAATGATACAGTATTCTAGGGAATAAACGAGGGGATTAAATATGAAGAAAGCTATACGACTGCTTTGCTTACTTACAATCATTTTTTCATTAGTAGCTTGTTCAGAAACAGAAGAAATAACGCCAAATCAACGTTTTGAAGAATACATGGATTTATGGAAAAAGTATGATTTTTCGACGATGTACGACATGCTCGCAACAGAATCTAAAAATGAATATGAACCAGAACAATTTATTGATCGTTATCAAAAAATATATGAAGACCTTGATATTACGGATGTTGATCTTTCATTTGAACCGCTAACTGATGAAATGCTAGAACAAGCCAAAGAATCAGGCGAAGCAACATTTACGTTTTCTGCGACAATGGAAAGTGTTGCAGGGCCAATCGAATTCACTTATGATGCTACGTTTGTTCAAGAAATCATCGACAGTGAAACTGAAGAAACAGACTGGTTTCTTCGCTGGGATCCAGGGTTTATTTTCCCACCACTTAAAGATGGTGGTGAAATAAGACTACAATCAACTGAGCCAGTTCGCGGTGAAATCTTAGACCGTAACCGTATGCCATTAGCGATTAATGATTACGTATATGAAGTGGGCATTGTCCCTGGTCAACTTGGTGATAATCCTGATCAAGCTAAACAAACAATTGCTAACTTACTTAAAATTTCTGTTGATACTATTGAAAAAGAACTAAGCGCTAATTGGGTTCAACCTGATTTGTATGTTCCGATAAAAAAATTACCAAAAACAGAAGAAAATACAATCAATCAATTACAAGCAATTGACGGAGTATTGATGCGCGAAGTACTCGGTCGTGTTTATCCGTTAGGCGAAGCTGCGGCCCACCTTGTAGGTTATATTGGACAAATTACTGCTGAAGAATTAGAACAAGCTGAACCAGGTGAATATGGCCCCAATGATATTATTGGTAAACGTGGTTTAGAGCAGATTTTCGAAGACCGTTTAAAAGGTGAAAGAGGCATAAAGATTCTTGTTATTCATGAAAATGGACAAGAAGAATTGTTAGCTGAAAAACCGGTGAAAGACGGTGAAAATATCATGCTAACAATTGATGTAAATATCCAGGAAAAGCTCTATGATGCCTATGATGACCAATCAGGTACTGCAGCGGCTATCGATCCTAAAACGGGTGAAACTCTAGCATTGGTCAGTAGTCCGTCCTTTGATCCAAATGAATTTTTATACGGTATCACCCAATCCCGCTTAGATGAATTGGAGAACGATCCGAAACAACCAATCATCAATCGATTTACTGCAACCTTTGCACCTGGATCAGTCATTAAGCCAATCAGTGCAGCTATAGGGTTGAAAAATGGAACCATTGATCCCGATGAAGGTATCGAGATTAAAGGCCTCACATGGGATAATGGTGAAGGTTGGGGGGATTATCAAGTCCGACGTGTCTCCCAAACAGATCGACCTGTTGATTTAGCCGATGCGATGATTCGTTCTGATAATATTTATTTTGCTATGAAGGCCGTAGAGATGGGAAGCGAAGCCATGACCGAAGGCTTAGAAAACTTTGGTTTTGGTGAGCCAATGCCTTTTGCTTATCCAATGTCAGCTTCAAGCATCTCTAACAGTGGTAAATTAGAAGGTGAAGTCCAAACGGCGAATACAAGTTATGGTCAAGCTGAGGTCGAGATGAGTGCCTTACATTTAGCGATAGCTTACACGACGTTCTTAAATGAAGGAAATATGCTCAAACCTCTATTATTGACTTCGGAAGAAACAGGCCAAGTTTGGAAAGAAGATTTGATTAGCCCAGAAGACGCTGAACTGATGCAAGATATTTTGCGTGACGTTGTTGTAAAAGGAACAGCCCGCATTGCTCATCATGAAGACCTAGCTATTTCTGGTAAAACAGGTACAGCTGAATTAAAGTTATCTCATGATACAGAGGGACATGAAAATGGCTGGTTTGTTGGCTATCCAACCGAGAAACAAGATATCTTAATTGCCATGATGGTGGAACATGTTGAAGATATCGGTACCAGCTCCTATGTAGCTGAAAAAGTAACTGACATTTTACTAGAATTGAATGAATAAAAGGGGCTGGGACAAAACCCCAGTAAATAGAAAATAGCGTCGCGTAAAATGCGACGCTA
>CALAMD010000089.1 GCA_937925695.1 uncultured Bacillaceae bacterium
TAATTGTCCATTCAATTGACTGTATGCAATCTTTACTCTAAATAGTCCATAGGATTAATGCCACCGTGGCGTTTCCACAATCCATTATGCACTTCAAAGTGCAAATGATTGCCAAAAGACCTACCTGTATTACCAACAGTCCCAATTTGTTGTCCACTATTTACTTGTTGACCAGATGTAACAGACATACTGTGAAGATGAGCATAAACAGTCGTTTTGTCCAATTGGGGATGATGAATATAAATAACATTCCCATAGCTACTCGAGTACGCAGCCCGGGTTACGACACCTGATGCGGCTGCCACAACTGGAGTTCCCTGGGGAGCTGCGATATCAATGCCATAGTGAAAACTACCCCCATTAAAACTACGATAACCATACTTGGATGAAAGTCTTCCAGATGCTGGCCATTGCAAAACACCACTTCCCCCTGATTTGAGGGATGAGGATGGCTTTTGCTGACTAAGCTGTTTTAATTTTTGCTTTTCTTGTTTAAGTACTTTGGCTTGCTCTAGTAAAATACTTTGTTCTTCTTCCAAACTCATTTGATAATCTTCTAATTCCTGATACTCTACTTTTAATTCTTGCATAAGTTGTTCTTTTTTAGCTAATTGATCATCTAAAGTTTTTTGTAAATCAACAAGTTCTTCCTTTTGTTCTTCAAGGGCTTGTTTTTCTTCTGTTAAAGTATCTTGTTGACTCTTTAATGTAGCTTGCTTTTCTTCTAATGCTTGTTTATCTGCTTCATGTTCTTCAATAATTGACTGGTCTTGATCCATAATCGTCGTTACCGCGACAGAACGACTAATAAAATCAGTAAAACTTTGAGCGCCTAATAGAACTTCGATTAATCGTACATTACCACCGGTTTTTTGCATCGACACCAAACGTCCTTTTAAAATTTCTTCCCGGGCGTCGATCCGTTCCTTTATTTCACTTATTTCCTCTTCTAACGCATCTATTTCAGCTTGCAATTGTTCGATTTGTTCGGTTGTTTCCTCAATTTCTTTTTCTTTGCTATCTAATTCTGCCTGGGTAGCATTTAGTTCTTGGTCAATTTTTACAATTTCTGCTTCAATTTCTGCTTGTTGCTGAAGGTTTTCTTCTAGCTGACTATCAGCTGCTTGCTGATCTTTTTTTAATTTATTTCGTTCCTTTTTAATTTGTTCTTCTTCTTTTTCGAGTTCTTTTATTTTATTTTGAACGTTTGCCGAAACATTATCTTCTATCATAAACATGTTTAATACGCCAACAATAAATATTGTTAGCAAACATGCGAATATTTTTTTCATATTCCTTTCTCAACCCCTGCATGATAATATATTTATTTTTATCTATTAAACTTTGAGGAATTTACGGATACTCATCACACTTCCCCAAATACCAATTAATGTACCGATTGCTAGAATGACTAGTGCCATTTGCCATGCAAAAGGATGAAAAGGTAATAAATCGATAAAACTAAACATGATTTGATCTTTTATATTGCGATCAAGATAGTAATAACCGACTAACAACCCAGTAACAGGTATGATTGCTCCAAATAACCCGAGCAACATGCCTTCAATGAAAAATGGCCAACGGATGAACCAATTTGTTGCTCCTACTAGTTTCATAATCCCAATCTCAGTACTTCGTGACATAATTGTTAGTTTAATGGTATTGGAAATTAAAAACATCGCCGTTAATACTAAACCAATGATTAGAACCATCCCGATATTTCTCGCATAGTTATTAAATTGAAATAATCGTTGTACAACTTCTTCACCAAAGTTGACTTCATCTACGGCAGGTAATGCTTCTATTTCATTAGCCAATGCTTTTGTTTCAGCAGGATCTTTACTTTTGACAATATAGGCGTGGTGCAATGGGTTGTCCTGTTCAAATAACAACCAGGATTCCCCTTCTTCACCCATACTTTCAACGAGACTGCGTAACTCATCGTCCTTTGAAGCAAATTGGGCTTTTTCTACCCGCTCATTTTTTTCTAGTTCTTTTCCTAGTTGAACGATCTCTTCTTCTTCAGCTGTACGATCTATTAATACTTTTATTTCAACGTCATTTTCAATATGGTTCGCTACTTGATTTAAATTCAATAGCAAAACAAGAAAGGCACTGACTAAAATTAATGTTACTGTCACAGCCCCAATGGATGCGACACTCATCCAGCCATTACGAAAAACATTCTTAATGCCTTCACGAATATGACGGATCATTGTTCTAATTCTCATAGCCGTATTCCCCCTGTTGTTCATCCCGAACAATCATACCGTTTTCGATCGCAATGACACGTTTTTTCAACTTATTGACGATGTCTTGACTATGTGTCGCCATTATAATCGTTGTTCCTCTTGTATTAATTTCTTCAAAAATATCCATGATTTCCCATGAAGTCTCTGGATCTAAATTACCAGTTGGTTCATCAGCAATCACAATTTTAGGCTGATTAACGATGGCACGGGCAATGGCCACCCGTTGCTGTTCACCACCGGATAGTTGATGTGGTAAAGATCGAGATTTATGTTTTAAACCCACAAGTTCAAGAACCTTCATGACCCGTTTCATAATCTGATCAGGATCTTCTTCAATGACTTCTAAAGCAAATGCTACGTTCTCATAGACTGATAGTTTAGGAAGCAATTTAAAATCCTGAAATATAACGCCAAGATCTCGCCTAACAAAAGGAATATCCTTTTCCTTCAGTTCGTTCATATTTAGGTCATTGATGAACATTTCACCTTGTGACGGTTTAATCTCCCGATAAAGTAACTTAATAAAACTAGATTTGCCAGCACCACTTGGCCCGACAATAAAAACGAATTCCCCTTGTTCAATGTTTAGGGAAATTCCATTTAACGCTTCGGCACCATTGGGGTACCGTTTATATATGTCATTCATAACAATCATATGTAAACTCACCTTTGTTCTTAGATTGTCGATTCATGATGTTTTCAGTGAATCAATGTTGTTATATCAAGACAGTTGGTCTTTGATTTAAATTTAGTATAACATGTTTCGACTTGATTTTAAGGGGGTAAATATTTACATTTCCATTTCAAACTGATCACTAATTATTACGTTTGTAACATTGCTTTAATCTCGTGTCATGAATGGTAAAATACCTAGTTTAATGGGATTCCCCATAACTAAATGCATTTCATTTCCTTTAAAAATCTAGCCATGAACTGGATAAATTGAAGCCAAACGATGGATATAACTCCCATCAAATGAACAAAAAAACTTGGTTTCCA
>CALAMD010000090.1 GCA_937925695.1 uncultured Bacillaceae bacterium
GCCACGCTTGAACGGGTCACAATATACGATCAACATATGAGAGCGAAATTGCTCGCAATATATCTTCAATATTTAGGACAAAGTTGTTCATGATAGAGTCACGACCTAACATCAATATGTTATATCAAGTTGATCAAGCATGCTAACAGCTTTAATGATAAGCTCATAGTCAACTGTGATCTCAAATAGATCAAATTCGTTCAAACTAACGACAAAGGCATTCAATTTGAATGAACGAACACATCAATTAAGCTCTAGCTAAACAGTCCGCTTTCATACTAGTTATATCCTTCGCTTAAAAAGGACTCATGATCTTCATTAGATATAGAAGCCCATTGTTTATGATAAATATTTATAAATCAATGCCATGTAAGATCCAGGCAGATGTTAGATCAAAGGGATGGTGATGTGGAAGTTTCTGAACCGTTTCTTCCGGTAAATCCATCCAAATGTATATATCTTCGTTGTTTTTTTCCTTCTCATGTTGAAGGTCTAGGGCAATTGTTTCAAGTAATCCTTCTTGTTCCATAAGGTCATCCCAAGGATAAAGCGAATGTAAGTAGAAACCTCGCTTATTGTAGTCTTTTTTGGTAATGAGGAATCTAGTATTTGTTTCATTTTCATAAAATGACCATTTACGTAATTTTTCGTCACTAAATAACCCATCCTTTGCCGGAAATAAATAATAACATTCATAGGGAAAAAGGGACGATTTGTTAATATAAGTTCGTTGGAGCCATTCTCTCTTCCGGTTAAGATCATGAATTGGACTCCATGGTTTAGCTTCAGTTATGACCGTGGAAATGTCATTAGTGATTGCGCGATATAATTTTGGATAAGGCATAAGGCCAATCTTTTCTAAAACTTTTCTAGCCGAAGGATTATCTTCTTGGGTATTGGCACCAATCCATTTAATTCCTTCAATTTTTTTTGCTTGTTCAAGGGCATATGACATGACCTTTGTCGCATATCCACGTCCGCGAAATCGCAGATCACTTCTTAGCCTACCTAACATCGCATATTGGTCAGCAAAAATAGAATAGCCAGCAAAACTCACAAGTTGTTCATTGATAAAGAGACCAAATATCGCATGGGGTTCTTCAATTAGTTCTTCAAATATTAATATAATGTAATCATCTTCAATTCCAGTATGCATAGCCTTCACTTGAGGAAAATCGGCCAGCGTTAATTTGCGTATGACTTTAGACACGATGCGCCACTCTTTTCTATGAAATTTTACTAAAATAATTCTTTCCTATTCATCGGAAAAAATCGACAAAAATTATATTAAACTAGCTTTTGCATATTTTCAATAGATATTATTTTTAAAATAAGGAAAATTGATGACATTCACTTGGATAGCTTATGAATTTTGAATATTTGAGCTATACTAATACATATGACCTAGTGTTCGGTGGTCCAGACAATAATAAGGTAAGGATGATATAATGCAACATGTGAAAATTATAACAACCTATGTAACACCAAATAAAAATTCGACTGTTTTTTATTCTGATGAAATGAGTATAAACGAAGCAATCATCATAAGTGAAGATTTGATGAAAACAGGGCGGATTAGAAACATTGATATCGTGGATCGTCAAGGTAAACATTGGAAGATAAAAGAATTAAAAAAATACTTAGCATCCCTTGAAGAAGAACCTCATCATCTGAAAGTATATTTTGATGGTAATTATGATCGGGAAATACAAATTGCTGGTTTAGGCTGTGTAATTTATTATGAACAAAATGGTCAGACAAAGCGTATTCGTAAAAATGCATTAATAGAGGAGATTACTTCTAATAATGAGGCAGAATATGCTGCTTTACATTTTGCTGTCAAAGAATTAGCTGGTCTAGGTGTTCATCATTTACCCGTTCAATTTTTTGGTGATTCATTGACGGTGATCAATCAGATGAAGGGTGAATGGGCCTGTTATGAAAAGGAGCTTAATGAGTGGGCTGATCGAATAGATTTAGAATTGGAAGAATTGGGGATTGAGCCTGAATACGAAGTCGTAAAAAGAGCACAAAACAAAGAAGCAGATCAGTTAGCAACCCAGGCGTTAAATAAGATCGAGATCATTAGTACGAATGCCATCGATGCATAAAAAATTGATAGAATAAGTGGAGCCGCAAAAACCTAAGGGCTCCACTTTTTTATGAACATAGGGAAAAGTCATTTTTTCCACTTTATTCGGTTTCAGTTGAAAATGGTGAGGCTGGTAGGCCTTCTTTGTTATATAAATTGGCATCCTCTGGATTATCATGCCAAGCATAACGTACATGCATTGGTTCCGGGATATTCTCATGGCTCACAATTACTTTATTATCAACAATCGTGGCGGTTGCTGGAACATATTTACCATCTTTACCGCAAATCATAAAGCTCTTTAATTGATCATCTTCACGTATCGTTAATCCACTACCGATATGGTCAAAGGTGATGTGGATGCTGTTTCCAATTCGTTCCATGCTACGATATAGTGGTCCACTATAGACGATATCTTCACCATAAACTTTATTTAATGCTGGTAACGCTAACCGTTCGCCAACGGCTTTTTTATTTTGGGGATGTAAATCATTATATTCCCCTACATCAATAGTAACAGCCATAGCTGTGTTAGGAATTTTTAGGCATTTTCTTTGTTCTTCACGGAGAACGGCCCAGCCATGATTTGGGTCATTTGTTTCTAAATTCGTTAATTGCGTAAAGAAAAAGGGTAGTTCATCATTTTGCCAGTTTTCACGCCAGTCATTGACAAGTTTTTCAAATAACACATGGTACCCCTTGGGATTACCCGCATTTGACTCACCTTGATACCAAAGGACACCCCGAACTTGATATTGTTTCAGTGGCGCAATCATCCCATTATACACACCAGCTGGGAAGTACTGAAAAAAGGTTTGAGACGGTGCATTTTCAGTTACGGCACCAACTTTATAATGCCATGTTCCAGTTAGATTGATCTCTTCGTCATTGACAATTAATTTATAAGGCATGTCTTGAATAAATTTGCCCGTGTTATGGGTGCTAATGACGCGCACAGTCAACGTGTTTTTCCCAGGTTTGAGAATACCTTTTGGCACGGTATAACGTCGAGGCGGATATTGATAGCCAGTTGTTCCAACACGAGTGCCATTGATATATGTATCGTCAGCATCTACAATTGTCCCGAGTTTTAACATAGCATCCTCAGTTGTCATCGAGGCTGGTACATCAATTTCCTTTCTAAACCAGACAGCTCCTCGAACATTTTCCAGTTCTGTACCTTCCCATGAATTCGGGACTTCAAAAGCGGTCCAATCGGTAGCTTGATAAGATTCTAGGTACCATTTTTCTTGTAAGCCGAGATCTTGTGAATTAAGCTGTTCATACCACTGATGATTATTTTCCTCGTCTTTTTTGATTGTATTTTGTACATAGTCATCATCTTTGGATTTTTCGAGGAGTTCATCATAACGTTTAAATGGCCGTAATGTTTCTTCCTTCATCCATGCTTCGATCGGTGTTCCCCCGACGGCTGTCATAATTAAACCAATGGGGATTCGAGTTTTTTTATAGATTTTTTGGGCAAAAAAATAACCAACAGCACTGAAGTCCATGACATTTGGATGTGTGGCACTTGTCCAGCTACCACCAGTGAGTACCTCTCTTGGTCCATGGAAATCATATTCCTGTGGCACGGCAAATTGGCGGATAAATGGTTCGTTGATTTGTGCAACTTGCTCGGCCAATAAATCTAGGGTGCGGTTCAGGGGCAATTCCATATTTGATTGACCACCAAGGACCCAGACATCACCGATTAAAATATCGTTAATAACCTTCGTTTCGTCAGCAATGATTTCCATTTTATACGGTCCGCCTGGTTCGAACTTGTCCAAACTTATTGAAAAATTCCCTGTTTCATCTGCTGATGCCTCATACGTCTTGTTTAGGAACTTAACCTGAACGGGAAGATTTGGTTTGGTTTTTCCCGAGATAGTGATTAGTTGATTACGTTGAAGCACCATACCATCATTAAATATACTAGATAATTGCATAAGCTTCCCCCTTTTGTAAACGTTCTGCAATAATAATCATACTATATCTATTTAGTAAAGTTAAGCGGATACATTGTTGAATCTATTGAAAATACACCATATCCATCAGTCTATTATTCATGAATTTTCATCGCTAAATTATAAATAGATAAGAGTTCATATAATAACATTAGCTCAGGTGGGAAATAGATCGGATGTTGATTTGTTGTTGTTTGAAAGGTTTCGGTTTTTTCCCAATATAATTTCATCAAGTTGTTTAACTGTTGATTATGCTCATTAAGATTAATTGCTGTCACGTGTCTGATATTATTTGCTAGCACATCAACTGCGGTCATAATAATTTGCTTTTCTTCATTCGTAAAATTGATATTTTTTAAAGCGGGATTAGCTAAGTTTTTCAAATGATATTGGATGAGATTAAAGTATGATAATTTTTGTTTAAGGGATTGAAAAATTTCCGCATCAATTCCAAGTAGGGGATGTAATCTAGCTTCATCTTCTTGGAATTGAATAAGTTTTTCAGTTTGTTCAATTTTCTGTTTGAGCTTTTTTGTTAATTTTTGGTCAAAATGATTTGATTGCTTGTCTAACAACAAGGAAGAGAAGATGCTTTCAATAATGTTCCCGGCTTGTTTACTCATACCTTGGAGATTATTCTTGATTTCTTGTTTGTAATTCGGTGGTAAGACAAAAAAGTTCACGGCAGTAGAAACTAACAAACCTATTGTTGTTGTACCGAGACGAATGAAAAATGCTATTAAATAATGGTCATGAACAACCTCAATCATAGCGATCGCTGTCAGCGTAGCAACGAGAAGACCAGCATGTAATCTTAATTGATAACAGGTGGTGATCGTAAAGAAAGCAGCCAATGTATAGGTTATCGGTGAGTTCCCAAATAATGAGATAAATAAAACGGTATAGGCAGAACCGATTGCTGAAGCAGGAAAGCGAATGATTCCTTTTCTAATGGAGTCGGAAACGGTAGGTTCAATCGTAACTGTCGCGGTAATGACTGCGAATACGGCAGGCCAATTTAATAGGTTACAAATCCATGCTGTAATAAAGATGGCAATAGCCGTTTTAATGATCCGCTCACCAGGAAGTTTAAATAACTTCAATCAAATCTCCTCCAACAGTTGTGCTATCATTATTTTTTCAATAACATGAATGGAATGCAACTTTTTTAAACAAGCCATGAATTATTTACATTCGGGCATAAATAACATGATGACTTGTTGTATTGATGGCGAGTATTGAATGCTTATCACCCAAATGAGAAGCGAATTCGCGGGTCACACACATTTTTATTTGTTATACCACTTTCATTTATGAGATAATTATGAGAAAATATAACATATCTTTTTGATAACCTTTTATTGGACTAGCCTTTCTGTTAATCGAACAAAAAGGTTTACAGTCCAAAATAATATAATTACAAGGAGATTATTATGAAAATAGGTATTGATAAAATTGGCTTTCATGTACCTCATTTCTATGTAGATATGAATGAATTAGCGGTAGCTAGAAATGAAGAACCTGCTAAATATACAATTGGTCTTGGACAGGATGAAATGGCGGTTGCGCCGATTACGCAAGATCCGGTTACATTAGCAGCTAATGCAGCTTATAAAATATTGTCCGAAGAAGATATTGAAGCGATCGATTTTGTAATGTTTAGTACGGAAACAGGTGTTGATCATTCAAAAGCGGCTGGAGTGTTTGTACATAATTTGCTTGGGCTTAAACAAAATGTGCGGACAATTGAAATGAAACATGCCTGCTATGGGGCGACAGCTGCGATTCAATTGGCTAAAGGTCATATTGCTCTAAATCCTGATAGTAAAGTATTAATTTTAGCAGCAGATATTGCCCGTTACGGCTTAAATACACCTGGTGAAGTTACCCAAGGTGCAGGAGCTGTTGCCTTATTACTAAGCGCAAATCCACGGATCTTAGCTCTAGAAGATCATAGTTCATATAAGACGGATGATATTATGGATTTCTGGCGCCCAATTTACTCTGATATTGCCTATGTAGATGGAAAGTATTCTAATGAACAGTATATTGCCTTCTTTGATCATGTGTGGAAGGATTTTCAGGATCGAACAAACTTAGGCTTGTCTGATTTCGAGGCTCTGTGCTTCCATTTACCTTATACAAAAATGGGCAGAAAAGCGCTTGAAGCTGTCTATCCAGATGGTATGGGCGATGATGAAGAGCGCATTTTAAATAATTACCAAACAAGTACGAAATATAGCCGTCGAGTAGGTAATATTTATACGGCGTCCTTATATTTAGGACTCACATCCTTGCTTGAACATAAAACAGATTTACCTGCTGGTGCCCGAATTGGTATGTATAGTTATGGTTCAGGTGCGGTTGGTGAATTTTTCTCAGGTATATTACAACCAAACTATCGTGATCACTTGCAAACAGAAGTCCATGAACAAATGTTTGCTGATCGTCAGCAGTTATCTGTGCCTGAATATGAAGAAGTATTTGAAAAGACATTGCCAGTTGATGGCTCAACAATAGAGTTGGATATTGATGAAGATCCAGCACCAATTTGTCTAGCGGGTGTAACCGAGCATAAACGCCAATATGTCAATAAGGATCATGTAGATAAACAATAGTAACGGATATCATTAACCTTCATGTATTCATTGAATGCATGAAGGTTTTTTTATGTTGTTGCTTCAAAAAGAAGTTTTGCTTTTTCAGCAAAATCACGATTTTTTTGTGTGATTTGATTGATCAATTCGTTTAGTTCTTCTACCTCTTTATTTGTGACCGTGTCTGCTTGACTAGTATGATCGTGATCATTTTTTAGATTCAATAAATAGAGTAGACTGATGATGAGTTCATGAAAGTGTTGATGTATGTGAATGACTGTTTTCCCATCTGTGTCTTGGATACGAGAGTTTACTTTTGCTGGTGACTCATCCATCATTTGTAATAATAATTTTTCTACTATCTCATCAAATTTTTTTCTCTCCTCACTGGTCATTCATAATCCTCCAATCTATTCATGAAGTTTACTTGAGTCTCTTATTTATCATGTTTTAGGTGAAATGACATTCATTAAACGCTAATGTCGATTGTATTTAGCGAGGGAATGGCGTCATTGCTTTGATTAAAATATGTAAAACCAGCGACTTTTATGCTAGCGTCTTGCGGAATGATAAGTTGGAAATTTGAAAAAGTAATTTGTTCATCTGGTGGCAAATTGTCTTGTTGGATGTATTTAAAACAATAATGGGTATTTGGATCAAAATCATCCAATAACACACGTTCCCAGTCAGCTTTAATAGAAGCTTGTTGGTCTGGTTTCGCTAGGTATTTACTCGTGAAATTAAAATCAGTTTCAGATTCAATCGTTAATAGGATAGTTGGATGAGCTAACGCTTCTTGTGATGCGTTTTTTACTAAAAAATTTCCCATTACTAAATGTTGAGATCCTTGCATATGGTTTAAGATCATAGAATATGTAAATAAACAATAAACATGTTTTTCTCGTTTAGCTTTTCTAGAAAGTAGCTGTTCGATCACTTGATATGACTGATCTAGTTCATTGTCTAGTGCTAATATTTTTTGTTTTAGTTCATTTAATGGCATGCTTATCATCCCCCTAAAAAAATAGAGGAGGAGATGTTGATTATCTCCCCTTAATGATCTTATGCATAACCATTTGAAATTAGTATTGATTTTAGCCTGGAAAAAGAACAGGGCACTGTGGTGGAATGGATGGTGTTGCGCACCGTTCAGTGAGTACATCTCTTGGCTCACAAAAGTCTGCAGCTAATTCGATGGTAACATTAGCCGTCGATTGGACGCTTTGACACAATGTAAGAGAGACATCAATGCTTGTTAAAATCCGGTTAAGGCAATTGATTCTTACACTACATTCAAAATCAGTTAAGCGGGCAGTCAATTCTGTACCCTCTGGAGCACACATAAATAGTGATTCAGGTATTTCAATTGGAATCGGTGCTGATCTTTCAACAAATGGTGTTGTATTGTTTAACCCACTAAATTCAACGACTAAATAAAATTCTTTATTAAAGGAAACATTTTGTAATACGACCTCAGTCCCGTCAATAATAAATACTCGATCTTCTCTTTCTCTTGTCTCTTCAATTGGAATGACACTGTTTGGACCAAGTCGATTACCATTCGCATCTGTAATAAAGCATTCTGTATTTAATTCACGAACACTACTTCCACATGGATTCACAGGCAACGATCCGAGAGAAGTTGCTAAAATATTCCTATTTACAGATGATTGTAGCATTACCCAATCGTATACTTTATTCGTATTTATACATAAGATTTCTTCTTCGATCGGTGTGTGATTTATACTCATCGACAATCTACTCCTTCTCAAAATATCTTATTCACTAACAACCTATGTGAATATGGTTGTATGTGATACGGCAATAACCTAATTAAACTAGACATGTCATAATCGGGCTAATTTATATTATGCAGAAAAATTCTTGTTGTCACTTATGACAAATAGGGACATATGATGAACATATACGCTCATGCGGAGGTGTACCTTATGACGATAGAGCAACAGCAAGACTTGAAAATAAGTGAGTTACAAAGAGAAGTAAATCTATTGCAAAAGACAGTCCAGCAAATGCAAGCAGAATATAAAATATTGCAAACAAAATATGAAAAGTTAAAAGTGCTAGAACTAACCCTTCGTCATGAGAATCATGATTTAAAGAACCAACTAGCAGACACACTCCAACAGAAAACCAATGATGAACATCATCAGAATCAATTAATGATCGAGTTAAGAGAACGATTGAACCGTGTAATTGATGGATATGTTAATCAACCAATAACGAGGACAAATTTATTACATAGACCAGTAATTGGTCTAGGAAAGGAGTATATTAAATCTATGTCTGATGTAAATCATGAAAGTCAGCAACAAAAAGTAAATGGAGAACAACAGCATCTAAATGGAATTGTAGCTAGAGATATATCGAGTGGTAATCAAGGATCCCCTCAGCCCCCAGTTGACAAGAAAGCATCTGTCGCTAAGCATGAATTATCTGATTTTCGTCAGTTACAATCCTATGTTAATGAATTAAATCAACAACTAGCTCATCAGGATGGTAAGGAAGGCGAAATTATTACTAATAAGATAAATAACATATCTGAAACGAATAACGAGGTAATAAATCATCAGGAGTCAGATCAGGTAGCACCTTTTTCTTATCAAGATTTAATTCATGCGGAAAAGATCTATTCCAAACCATTACAAGGTCATAGAAGTCGAACAACGACAACAATTAATATGATTGAAGATGATAGTAAGGGTGAGGTTATTGAACCTGAAAAAACGGAAGTAATCGCCGAGACGAATGATTCTGTTTTGGTTAATGAAGATAATGAACCGAAAATGGACGCCCAGGAATCAACGGTAGCCGAGGAAATAAATGAAAAAACTGAATCAGATCAACCTGAACAGGATTCAAGTGAAGAAATATTAGAAGAGCTTGAAGAAGCAAAAGAGGAAGGTAACGATGTGGCCCCTGTAGTAGAGCCGTCATTAGCTGAAAATGAACGAGTAATCAGCGAAGAAATGATAGCAACATTATCAATGCAAGATGGGGATGATGAGAGTAATCAGCAATCTGATCATGAATTAACTTCTACCGAATCGGATCCCATTATTGATGACAAAAATGATGAGTTAAATTTAGTGCCCCTACCTGAAGAAAAAACTGAAACGATCTTGCGTAATGATAAGGAAGAATCTGATCCTGATCCGAGGTTAATCACTGAATCAAATGAAGAAGTTGAATCTTTTATTGCTAAGGATGTAAGACACCAGTCGTTTTTCAGAAGACTCTGGGAGAAAATAAAATAATGGATAAAAACAGGGAAAAAATAATTTCCCTGCTTTTCTGTGGTCACTATTCATTACCATTATGGATCCGAATCGTTTATGAAGATTTTGACAATACCTTTAGCGATCAGCCTTACAGTTGCCAGTGATATATATAGTCTGGGAGTGTATGAGAAGGAATAGCACTTTTGATATCCATTACCACGCCATGTTTTTTATCAAGTAAATCAGTAAAAAATTCTCTGTTTTCAAAGGAGAAATGCTTATGCGGCACTGCTAACACCAATATTTGCGCTCGATCTAACTGATCGATATCCGTTAAAGTAATCTCTTCATTTAATAGTGAGTCTTGGGGTAGCACGGGATCACATACTTGGACTGAAACACCTAGATTTTGTAGTTTTCTTACGATTTCCAGCGCTTTTGAATTTCTAAGATCAGGTACATTTTCCTTAAATGTGAGACCAAGAACCGTTACTTTTAATTGGTTAGGATCAAATTTATGTTTGATCATTAATGCCAATAATTGATTGACGATATATTGGGGAACATCATCATTAATTTGTCGGCCTGTTTGGATGAGTCGCGGCTCATAATCAGATCGTTTAGCTGGATACATTAAATAGTAAGGATCAACGCTAATACAGTGACCTCCAACTAGTCCGGGTGAGAAGGGGAGGAAATTCCACTTTGTTTGCGCTGCTTTAAGTACCTCAGTTGTATTTATGTTTATTTTGTCAAACATCATCGCGATCTCATTCATAAAGGCGATATTAATATCGCGCTGGGTGTTCTCTACTAATTTCGCTGCTTCAGCAACTTGAATAGATGGTGCTCGATAAACTTCTGCTTCTAAAACACTCTCATACAACGTCGCTATTTTTTCTAATGATGGTTGATCCTGTCCAGCAACGATTTTATTAATTTTCGTAAAGGGATTATTTTTATCACCCGGGTTCATCCGTTCTGGTGAATAGCCTACTGAAAAATCAATGCCAGATTTTAATTGGGATGTTTTTTCCAACTCAGGAATGCAGGTCTGTTCTGTTGCACCTGGAAACACGGTTGATTCATAAATGACGATAGATCCGGGTGATAGTTGTTTACCAACGATGTTAGAAGCATGGATTAAATAACTTAAATCAGGTTCATTTGTTTTAGTAATTGGTGTCGGAACAGCAATGATAAACACCTGACATCGACGTAAATCCTGTTCTTGATCGGTAAATTCGATTTGTGCTTTCCTTAATTCTTCTTCAGAAACTTCACCGGTTCTATCTATGTGTTGTTGAAGGAAGTTTATTTTTGCTTCATCTATATCAAAACCGATTACGTTATATTTTTTGGCAAAACCAACAGCAACAGACAAACCAACATAACCAAGGCCAATGATGCCGATAATCGGTTTTTGATTTTGTTTATATATCTCCTCAATGATATATTCGCCTTGCTTCGGTTTTTGCTTCATATAAGTAAAAATTATTAGAGCAATTTTATCTAACCCCACATCAAAATCTGTTAAAGCCAAATCATCCATCTCGGAATGAAAATTGTCATAGGTCTTAAGTAGATTAGCGAAGTAAGCATCGAGTCTGATTTCTACAATTGGTCTCCTGCTTAATTGTCGCTTGTTAAAATTCGCCTTTGATGACTTATGGCTAATGATAAATATAGGATTTGAATCTGTATTAGCTTGGCCTATAAGAGATTCCAGTTGAGCATGACTATCCACGTTCCTTTCCGTAACATTAAAAATGATCTCGGGCAATTGACGTGGGTGTTCCTCGTTTTCTTTTTCAACAGTTACAATATGATGATGAATTAATCGTTGTGATAACTCTAATTCTACAAGACTTCCTGTATTCCTCATATAAACCTCTTGTCTTTTTTCAGTCATGGATAGATTCCTTTCTAAAAGTAATCTATTACTGTATATGTCAAAACTATTATCGGTGTGCCATTCTCTTTGTGAAAAAGGCAATCTTACTAGGGTTTATATTGAATTTACAGAAATATGGTAAATGCCGTGGAAAAACATACATACCATTCATAACGTATAAGGAGATCACTAAATAAGAGAGTAGGATGATCAAGATGATTCCGGTTTCTGATCCGAAAAGTCAATTGCTTCCATTAAAGGAGTCAATTATGGAGCAATTGATGAATGTTTTTGAAAATGGTCAATATATTTTAGGTCCAAACGTTCAACAATTAGAAAATAAAATAGCACTTAGATTAGGGGTTTCTGATGCCATTGGGGTTGCGAGTGGTACAGATGCCTTAGTCTTGGCATTAGAAGCCTTTGGAATTGGCAAAGGTGATGAAGTGATCACCACGCCATTTACATTTTTTGCTACAGCTGAGGCAATTACCCGCGTAGGTGCAACACCGGTTTTCGTTGATGTTGATCAAGATACCTTTAATATAAATCCAGTATGCATTACTGAAAAAATTACATCAGCAACAAAAGCGATTATTCCCGTTCATTTATTTGGCCAACCTGCTGACATGGAGGCTATTAACCAAATTGCGAAAGCTCATCGTTTAATTGTGATAGAAGATGCTTGCCAAGCCTTTGGCGCAACCTATCGTGGAAAAGAAGTAGGGAGTTTAAGTGATGTGGCTTGCTTTTCATTTTTCCCAACAAAAAATTTATCAACAATGGGCGATGGGGGCATGATTACGACATCTCACCCTGAAATTGCCAAGAAAATCAGAACATTAAGGGCCCATGGAAGCAAGCAAAAATATTTCCATCACAAAATTGGCTACAATAGTCGGTTAGATGAGATTCATGCTGCTATTTTGCTTATCTGTTTAGAACATATTGATAAATGGAATGACGAGCGGATTAAGATAGCCAAACGATATAAAACGGCTTTGGCAGATTTAAAGTTTATCAAGCTACCAAAGACAATTGATGATGTGAAACATGTTTACCATTTGTTCTCTGTTGCTTCTGAAAAAAGAGATCATATCATTAACCATTTATCTAAGAAGGGGATTCAGACAGGTATTTATTATCCGTGTTGTCTACATTTACAAGAGGCCTATCGAGAATTAGGTTATGAAAAAGGTGACTTTCCTGTTGCCGAAAAATTAGCGGAAACCTTATTTGCGATTCCTTTGTATCCGGGGTTATCGATTCAAGATCAAGATCATATTATTCGCTCAATACAAGAATTTCAGGAGCGTCTTTAATATGCTTCGTGTTGGTATAATTGGCTGTGGATTTATTGCACGTAAACATGTAAAAACAATTGCTCACCTTAAAGATTTTAGCTTAACAGCTGTTAGTGATCTTTATTATAAGAAGATGAAGGAAATAACTTCTCTCTATCAACGGGAAAAACGGCTTGCTTTTCCAGTCTCATTTCATCCCAACTATCAATCGTTGTTAGCCGATCCACGAATTGATGTCATCGTTGTCGCGACAGCTTCCCATTTACACGCAAAAATTGCGAAGGAGGCCATCATGCATGGCAAACATGTTATTGTTGAAAAACCGCTAGCTCTTAGTATGAAAGATATGCATGATCTGATTGAATTAGCTGAGAAACGAAACAAACATATATTGGTATGTCATCAGCTCCGTTATCGCCCTTTGATACAGAAAATAAACAGATTGATCAATGATAAGAAATTAGGCGAAATCTATTTTGGATCTGTGACCTTAATGTTAAATAGAAGCTTAGCGTATTATGCGACAAATGAATGGAAAGGAACTTGGGAAAAAGATGGTGGAATGTTGATTAATCAAGGCATTCATTTAGTAGATTTATTAATCTGGATGCTGGGCGATGTTAAATCCGTTTATGGTGACATAACGAAGACGTTACAAACAAAGGAAACCGAAGACATTGCTCTTGGTTTCATTCAATTTCAAAGTGGTGCAAAAGGTTTAATCAATGCCAATACGATAACGAAACCGAAAAACCTTGGCTATTCTTTAGCTATTTTTGGCGAAAAAGGCTCAATCGTAATAGGTGGTAAATATTTTAATCAATTAGAGCATGCTTATATCGAAGAAGATCCTGAGTTGATAAAAGAATTACAGCTAGCCAATGAAAGCAATGACGATGAACACGCAATGATGTATAAAAATTTTTCCCAAGCGATAAATGGGGAAGCATCGCTCTTGATGTCTGCTAAGGAAGCGAAGCAATCCCTTGAAAGTATATTTGCTTTATATCAATCTAGCGTACACAAAAAACCTATTAATTTGCCATTGCAGCATTTTTCTACAACAGATATGTTAAGAAAAGATAGAGGAGATTTGTGATGTTTATTGATGATTCTGTCTTGATCGGAAGAGATGTATCCCTCGGTAAAAATGTAGTAATTGAAAAAGATGTGGTAATAGGTGACCAAGTTGTTATCGGTCATCATGTTGTCATCAAGCAAGGCACAAAATTAGGGAATCGTGTTCAAGTTCATGATGGGGCAGTTCTTGGTCGATTCCCAAGTTCAAACAAAACAATGGCCAGAAAGCCAAATCAGGATATGACGCCATTAATTATTGAGCAGGACGTCATAATTGGTAGCCAGTGTGTTATCTATCAAGGAACGACGATTGCTAGAGGTGTGTTTATTGGTGATTTGGCAAGTATTCGGGAGCAGGTTAACGTTGGGGAAAACACGATAATAGGCAGAAATACCACTGTTGAACAGAAGACAAATATTGGGAATCGAGTTGTTATCCAAACAAATTCCTATATAACGGCAGATATGATCATAGAAGATGATGTTTTTATTGGTCCGTGTTTTGCTGCAGCAAATGATAAGTATATGGGACTTGGAAACTATGAACATCAAGGTCCAAAGTTACAAAAAGGTGCAAAGGTTGGATCCAATGCGACGCTTTTACCAGGTGTAATTATTGGTGAAAATGCAGTCGTTGGTGCTGGATCAGTCGTTACGAAGGATGTATTAGCTGGAACAGTTGTTGTTGGAAATCCAGCTAAACCAATAACTTAATGTTTATAGATGAAATTATGAAATTTTGCTCAGTATGTGACTGCACGATAAAAGGAGTTTGGTTCAACCAAACTCCTTTATAAATTACAGGCATGATTTATACAATAGCTTAATTATTTTAGAAATCTTTCTTTAATCGTTTTTCTCCGCTGATAAAATTGGCTCTGTTGTCCATATTTTTTTATATTAGTTTGATATACATTTGCCCGATTCGTCAAA
>CALAMD010000091.1 GCA_937925695.1 uncultured Bacillaceae bacterium
CATGTAGCAATGAAAAGATGAATAGAGGAAAACTGAAGAATTGAAATTCAATCCGTTAGAACGAGTACTAATTAGTTGCTGAGACTTATTATTTGTTACATTTCGTTAGGCAAAAATATCAGCATAGTAACCCGAACGATTAATTGGGGATTGGATAGTATTTTGTTCCGAGTTTGGCATATTGATTGATAATTTATCAGACGGTTGCCTAAAGAGGATAGTAGAGGCTTCATACTTCTCGCTATCCTCTATCTCTATGTACATGTTAATCTCTAGTCACTTTACCGGCTCTATTTGCACTAAAAAATGAAGCAATTAATGCTAGCACAAGGAAGAATACCCATAGACTTATTTCATATACAGCCAACACAATAGCAATGATACTAAATATAATAGAAGTAACTAGTCCAATAACTATTTTCCTATCTTTTAATAATTTACGATTCATATACTCACCCCGAAAAACATCTATAGTTTTTTTATGTACTCTATTCAGTGCGATAATTAGGTTGGTTCGGATTAAATCGAGCCAATTTAATAGGATGATCGAATAGATTTGTACCTAATTGGTTCGACTGTTGCATTTAACGAGCGACTTTGCACCGGTTTGGATCAACTTTTGCACATTTACGAGCGACTTTGCACCGGTTTGGATCAACTTTTCCCCATTCACGAGCGACTTCACCCCGACTCACCTAAAAAGTAGTTAATCCAGATCGACAGCAATCTCCTTCACTAATTCATAGGATCTAAGCTTCGCTGCCTCTTCATGGACAACGGTCACAATCATGTACTCATCGGCCTGATATTGTTCATGTAAATCCAATAAACCTGTGCGAACTTCATCTGGATTACCAACAATCATTTGGCGTTTCATTTGCTCGATCTTTTCTTGCTCAGCAGCTGAAACCTTATAATGTTTTGCTTCTTCAACTGACGGAATATGCGTTTCTTCACCAAATGCCTCTTGTCTGATTTTCCATAACCACTGACTTCTTGCTAAGGCTTCTGCTTCTTCGGTTGTTGGTGCACAAATAACGTTAATGGCTACAATCACATATGGATCTTTATTCGGATGTCGTTCCAGCATACCCTTTCGATAACGCTGAACAATAGCTGGTCCATCTTGATCCGTCATAAAATCACCAAATGCGTAATGAAGACCTTTTTCCGCCGCAAGCGTAGCACTTTTATCACTCGTTCCTAACAGCCAGACAGCTGGTTCCACCTCAGGTATCGGTGTCGGAGAAATTTTAGAATACGGATGATCCTCGGGAAAATCACTTCTGAAAAAACGCAGTAAGTCATCTATCTTTTCGGGGAATTTTCTTACCTCTGCCAAATAGTTATCACTCAATGCTAGCGACACTTCTGCCGATCCCCCAGGTGCCCTTCCTAAACCGAGGTCAATTCTTCCAGGATACAAGGTGGCTAATAGATTATACGTTTCTGCTACGTGAAAAGGTTGATAATATGGTAACAGCACTGCCCCAGCTCCGATTTTTATTGTGTTTGTTTGGGCTCCAATGGCACTGAGCATCACACTTGGATTGGAACATGCAAGTCCAAATAAGTCATGATGTTCAGCTATCCAAAACCGTTCATAGCCGAGCTTTTCGGCGTGCTGCGCGAGTCTAATCGAAGTTAGTAATGCATCGCGTTCACTCATCCCTGATGAAACTGGTGATTGATCTAGGATACTCACTTTCATTTCGTCACATCCTCACCTTCGAATATGTAACTACTGTACCATAAAAATAGCATCCCGTAGGTCGGGACGCTTCATATACAAATTCATATTGAAACCAGTTTGAAAACTCGTTCAGAAACACATCAAAAATCACCGTCTATGCTCAGTCATAAAACTTCCAATTTCATTACTATAAAACAGGCCTAAGATCATAAAACACACTTCTATAATTTTCCACCAGAGGTTGATATTCCTTCAATGAAATGACGTTGAAAAATCAAATATACTAACAACATTGGCCAGACTGATATAACCGCCACCGCCATTTAATTAAATCAATCCTTCTTCAAATAGGCTGCCAGTTTATTGCCGATCGTTTGGATTGTTTGGACAATGATGATTAAGATAATAACCGTTGCATACATCACATCTACTTCATAACGAATATGCCCAAATCGGTAGGCTAAATCACCGAGACCTCCTGCACCGACTAGTCCAGCCATTGCTGTTGCACCGATCAATCCTACGGTAACAATTGTCAACCCTAACACAATCGAGGAACGGGCTTCTCTCAAAATAACGTGCCATATAATTTGGTGTGTTTTAATTCCCATTGCTTGATAAGCTTCCTTGACCCCTTCATCAACTTCCAATAAGGACGTTTCTAGTAATCTAGCAAGATATGGGGCTGTATAAACAACAAGCGGAACAATCACCCCTCTGACGCCAATCGTTGTACCAACAATGGCTTTCGTAAATGGGATTAAGAAAAATAATAAAATAATAAACGGAATCGAACGGATAATATTAATTAAAACATTTAATACTTGATAAATAAAATTGTTTTCCCAAGCTTGACCAGGACGGGTTAATACGAGTAAAACACCTAACGGGATCCCGATAATAATCGATATGACTAGTGAAACACTCACCATTTGAAACGTTTCAATACTTGCTTTTGTAATATACGGCAACCATTGTTCAATAAATTGTTCGATGCGTTCCATTTAGGCAACCTCCCATGCTGCAATGCCAACACCTTGTTCACGTAAAAATGTCAATGCTTTCTCCACATCACTTTGATCTCCGTCTAAATGAATGACCAAACGACCAATGACACCGTCCTTCAATTGGGTAACATCAGCATGAATAATATTTGGTTTGACATCATACTGTTGACTCAATAAGGCAATAATTGGTTCACTTGTTGTTGCACCCGTAAAAGTAAGACGAAAAACAGACCCCTTCTCTGCTAGTTCAGATAATAAAAATTGATTAATTTGCTCTTCATTCAGTGTGTTTAAAAACTTCTTTGTTGTTGGGTGCTTAGGGTCAATAAAAATATCTGCTACCCTGTTCTGCTCGACAATTTCACCGTCTTCCATGACAGAAACTGAATCACAAATCCGCTGAATAACATGCATCTCATGAGTAATTAGTAAGATCGTAATTCCAAATTCTCGATTAATTTTCAATAATAAATCTAAAATCGATTCAGTTGTTTCTGGATCAAGGGCACTCGTCGCTTCATCACTTAATAATATTTCTGGTTCAAGGGCCAACGCCCGGGCAATGGCGACGCGTTGTTTTTGACCTCCCGACAACTGGGCTGGATATGCATTCTTACGTTCCGATAGACCAACAATATCAATATATTGGTCTACCCGTTTTGGTATCTCATCTTTTGCTACACCAGTTAATTGTAAAGGAAGGGCGATATTATCATAAACCGTAGCTGTTTTTAATAGATTAAATCCCTGAAAGATCATGCCAATTTTTTTTCTTTTTTCCTGAAGGGCTGTTTTGTTTAAAGCTGTTAACTCATCTTCACCAATATACACTTTTCCTGAAGTAGGACGCTCGAGCAAATTAACACAGCGAATTAATGTACTTTTACCGGCACCACTATGACCGATAACGCCATGGATTTCGCCCTTTTTTATCTTTAGATTAACATTTTTCACTGCATCTACTTGGCCTTTTTTTGTATAAAATGTTTTTGATACATTTTCTAGTGTAATCATCTTCCGTTGCCTCCATGATAAAAGCTGCTTATAAAAGCAGCTTTTATATTAATCCCAACTTGGTAGAATAACACCTTCGTAACGTTCTAAAATAAATTCAGTTACTTCTTCAGAATAATAGAGTTCCTTCAATTTCTCTAAGACTGGATCGTCTTTGTTTTCTTCCCGAACGACAAGCTGGTTCACAAATGGCGTATCCTTAGATTCTGATAGAATAGAATCTTCAAGAGGATTCAATCCATGTTCAATCGCAAAGTTTCCGTTAATCACAGCTAAATCAACTTCACTTAACTGTTTAGGAATTTGTGCAGCTTCAATTTCAATGAACTCGAGCTTCTTTTCATTTTCAACAACATCTAACACAGAAGCATTTTCTTTATCTGCATCCTCATCTAACTTAATTAATCCTGCTTCCTCAAAAATAATAAATGCTCTTGCACCATTTGTTG
Source organism: uncultured Bacillaceae bacterium (assembly GCA_937925695.1). Taxonomy (GTDB): domain Bacteria; phylum Bacillota; class Bacilli; order Bacillales; family Amphibacillaceae; genus CALAMD01. The sequence goes on from CALAMD010000091.1 coordinate 4,164, forward strand.
GATCATTTGGAATCGCAATTTTTGCACCATCAGGGATTTCACTGACATCTGTTATATATTCAGAATAGACGCCAATTGGACTTAATGTTGTTGGTGCATAAGCGTATAAATTAGTTCCATGGTCTTCATTAAACTTATCCATAAATGGTTTATGCTGATAACTATTAACGTCTAACTCACCTTCATCTAAAGCTGTGTTTGGCATAATATAATCAGAAAACACCTTAATCTCTATTTCCAAGCCTTCATCAGCAGCTAATTCTTTAATCACTTCAAAAATTTCCTCATGAGGACCTGCTGTTACCCCCACCACTAATTTATCATCACTTAATTGTGCTGTTTCCTCGCTACCACAAGCAGCTAACACCCCTAGTGCGAATGTTAGGATAATTAAAAATAAAAATCTTTTCATTTCTCTTTTTCCCCCTATTTAGTATTTCTTAGTTGTTTCTTGCTAAAAAATTGAACAGCCGACTCTCTTTTAAGTTGTAAAAAAATAACCTCCTAAATAGATAGGAGGTTATGAATATATCAATAATGTAAATTCCCCCCTTATCTCTCAAGAAACCTTGCAGGATTTAGCACCTTTTCATGTCGAAACATGAATGGTTGCCGAGCTTCATCGGGCCAGTCCCTCCGCTACTCTTGATAAGAGTTTGACTATTCATTTTTTCAGATTGAATCCTATATTACAGTTATTGGAACATTTTTGTCAAGCAAACATGCTCATTTTTTAGTAAAGTTTCCCTAAATTGGAATGAAAACCATTTCATTCCATCCTATTTATCTACCTTCATAAACAGGTAAACTTTCAACATATGGCAGCAATTCTTTTTTCCAAACATCATAAACCCGTTGTAGTTCAGTAACCGGGTCTTGGTGCTCATCTACCCGTAAATCGACCAATGGATACTCATGTTTGTGGGCAACATATAAAGCAGCCGATTGTTTTCCACGTTTGTCACCGCCAGCTTCCTGACCAGCAGCCAAAGCGGCTAATAATCGTTCTGGGAAATAATCACCAGCTGTTGCTTCAAAAGTTTCTTTCATCGCATCAATTGTTTCTTTGCCTACTAACATGTTTCCGGAAACAACAAATTGATCACCAACATAATGGCCTGCCCATGGAACGGTATCAGATCCAGTATATGCTGCAGCATTTCCGTTATGATCGACAATTGCAAATTGTCTTTTCTCGTCTTCTGGATCTTCACTTCTGACTTTATCCATCACTTCTTCAACTGATAATCCTTGTTCAAGATACGTTAACCCATCAATGCCAAGGTATGGATTAACTGCTGCTTTCGAAGCAATCGCACCTACCCCAGCTTTGACATATACCGTCAATCCTCCAACCCCTGGTCTAGCCGTACTAATCGCGACACCTAACATGCCTGTCTCTTTACAACGGGCGGTAATGGCAAATGTATTTAAGATTAGTTCACTCAAGATGATTCCTCCTGTCTTTGAAAGTATTAAAACTCTTTTTCTTAATGAGAAAAACCTAGGCACTAACAATTTTCATCAGCACCTAGGTTAATTTGTTAAATTTTCTAAAATATACGGGTGTGATGAGATCGGTGCTCATAAGATATGTATGCTCGTCTACTCAATCAAGCCTCATGAAAATAAATGTTCATTTTCAACTGTCATTCATCAGATAACAAATTGATTTAACATCTTAACTTGGAATCCTAACTAATTTTACCAAAAGTGTCAAGTAATGAAATTTCACTTACTAGTTTAATAGAAGAATCATCATTTGCTTACACCCTTATAACATACTATCTTCTTGCCTTTGATTTGCCGACACTTTGTAAAATCCGGTCAATAATAACAGCAACAAAAACAACACTCAAGCCACTATTAATGCCTGCTGCTATATTTACTTGTTGAACAGATCTGATCACTTCTAACCCTAATCCACCAGCACCAATCATGCCACCAATAACAGTCATTGAGAGACTTAATAACACAGTCTGGTTGACACCACCCATAATCGTTTCCTTCGCCATTGGAATTTGCACTTCATATAAAGTTTGCCAAGGTGTAGATCCATAGGAAATTGCTGCTTCTGTCATTTCTTTATCCACTTGACGAATGCCAATATCCGTAAACCTAACAACTGGCGGCATAGAAAATATCATCGTCGCCGTCATGCCCGCTGTTTTACCTAAACCAAAAAACATAATGACTGGTAACAAATAAACAAAACTCGGTAATGTTTGCATAATATCTAAAACAGGTCTTAAAATATTACGTATCCAATTAAATTTCGCCGACAAAATTCCTAAAGGAAAGCCAATCATTAAGGTAAATGATGCCGATAAAATAACCAGCGCTAATGTTTCTGACGTTTTCTCCCATAAACCCATATTCCAAATAAACAGCAAACCGATGACAGATAATATCGCCACATTTCTACCTGCTACACGCCAAGCTAGTAATGCTACGAGAAGTATAAATAACCAATTTGGCAAAAACAAAATCCCGTCTGAAATACCAACCAACATGCTTTCAATTACATCACTAAATGCACGTAAAGGTGTTCTGAATTCTGTTTTCAAAAAATCAATTACGACTTTTCCCCAGTCGCCGATAGGTAATTGAAAATCCATTATTTAATCTCCTCCTTGGTAGCTTTAGATGTTGAATTGACGTCCTTAGCCTCGGCTAATCCAGCAAGTACGGAAACTCTAACAATAATTCCAAGGAGAATATTTTGTTCATTAACAACAGCAATTGGTCCCTTGGCTTCTGCAGCCATCGGAATTAGCTCATTTAATGTCGTATCCGGGCTGACTTTAGGAATGTCCTTTTGAATAAACGGTTCTAACGAATCTTCGTTATTATTTACAGCCTGAACAGCTTGATCGACGGTAACGATTCCCTCTAAGTGATGATCTTGATCAACGACAAATACACTTGATAGATTTAATTCCTTCATTTTGTGCAGGGCAACCCTTGGCCCTGACTTCGGTGACACAATTGTTTCTGGTTCAATCATAACCGACTGGGCTGTGACGACTTGACTTCGATCAATATCCTTAACAAAACTCGCAACATATTCGTCGGCAGGTGAGCGTAACAATTCTTCCGGTGTGGCGATTTGGACGACTTCACCATCCCGCATGACAGCGATTCGTTCACCAATTTTTAACGCTTCACTTAAATCATGGGTTATAAACACAATTGTTTTTTTAAGTTTTTGTTGTAAATTTAATAATTCGTTTTGCATCTCAGCTCGAATCAGCGGATCAAGGGCACTAAATGCTTCATCCATAAGCAAAATATCAGCATCTGTCGCTAGTGCTCGCGCCAAGCCAACGCGTTGCTGCATACCACCACTTAACTGTTCAGGGTAATATTCTTCCCAACCTTTAAGTCCTACTAATGCCAACGTTTCATATGCTTTTAATTTTCTTTCTTCTCGATCAATTCCTTGCATTTTTAAGCCATAAGCAACGTTTTCCCAAACCGTGCGATGAGGGAATAAAGCAAAGTTTTGAAAAACCATAGCAATCTGATCACGCCTAATTGCCCGCATTTGTTTTGTAGCGAGTTGGGTAATATTCTCTCCATTAATGTATACTTCCCCAGCAGTCGGATCGATAATTCGATTCAAACAGCGAATCAAAGTTGATTTTCCACTACCGGAAAGCCCCATAATGACAAAAATTTCACCTGATTGAATCTCAAATGAAACATCCCTAACAGCAACCAATTGACCTGTTTGATCATGGATTTCTGTTCGAGACTTCCCTTCATCAATCAACTCCCACGCTAATTCAGGACGGTTGCCAAAAATTTTATATAAGTTCTTTACTTCTACTTTTATACCCTTTTCCACGTATCAGGATCCCCCTTTATCATGATTGTCGATAGAAAAAAATATGTATTTATAGTTAAAGCTAGTTGCTAATCATTCTCCCATTGAACAGAACAACAAAACATGGATAAAAAGATAAAGGACCGAGACTTAGCTTACATCCGGTCCTATTATCAGTTTAAATGAACTTATTCTAACCATGAATCAACGATATCTTGATGATCATCAAGCCAATTTCTAACAGCCGTTTCCGGATCTATCTCATCTATGTTAATTTGATAGATTAATTCATCCCACGTAGCTTCTTCCACTTCCCATTTATTTAAGAAATCAACAACTTCAGGTGCTTTTTCCTTGAAGTCTTTGCTGATAGCAGGATATAAATAACGTGTATCACTAAATGCTTCCAGCGGATCTTCTAAATATTTCAAATCAAAAATAGTAAATTTCCAATGGGGTGACCAGCCCAATGTAACAATCCACTCTTCATTATCAACGGCATCTTGAATGGATGCTGTCATGGCAAAATCACTGCCTTCAACCAACGTATAATCTAGTCCATACGCTTCAATCGCATCCCTAGTCACAATATTTAACCCTGCACCAGGTTCAATTCCGATGATTTCCCCGTTAAATTTGTCGCGATGCTCGTTTAACTCTTCAATCGAATCAATATCAACGTAGGTTGGTACTACCAAACCATTTGGTGGGACAGCAGTAAACGGCTCAAGAAGTTCGATGTCATCACCATGTTCTTCAATAAAAGGTTCGTGGGAATCTGGCAGCCAAACATCAACAAAGAAATCTGTTGTCCCATTAGCAATCGCAGCAAAAATCACGCCTATATCGGCCTCAGTAATATTTACTTCCCAGCCAAGGTGGTCTTCAATTACTACCTTCACCATATAAGCTTGTGGTACTGAATTAACCCATGGTGGTTGTGCCAACTCTAATGTTCCTTTGCGTTCATCATCATGCTTATTCCTATCGTTTTGACCTGTTGAACTATTACATGCAACTACACTCAGAATGATAAAACTCATTCCGATCAATAACAAGCTGATTTTCTTTTTCATGGATACCCCCTAATGTTATGACAAGATGCTTCCAAGCCATTTATAAATTTCTTCATACCCTGTTTCAAATCTGTCTATCAATTAATACACTACTATCATGATGAATACTTGTTAACATGAACGGGTTAAAACAAGGCAAAATATGAATTATGTAAAATGATAACAAAAACCAGCTTTGAACAAAAATGGAAGATTTTTCATTATATATTGATATATTGTGATAATCATAGATGACAACTGATTAACTACCTGATCCTTAAAATAGATATCGATAACTAGTTATTCATCCATATTTTAAGTTTGCATATTTGGATCTGATCAGATAACTAGAATGAGATCATCAACAGGTGACGCAATTAGTCGACACATTTGCTAGTTCTTTACTAGCAAATTTTATTCTAACCATGATTCAACTAACTCTTGATTATTATCCACCCAGTTACGAATAACTGTTTCCGGATCTTGCTCTTCCACTGATATTTTTAGGATTAATTCATCCCAAACCGAAGCATCGACTTCCCATTTATTGAGAAAATCAACAACCTCAGGGGCTTTTTCTCTAAGATCTTTGTTAATGACCGGATATATATCACGAATTCCACCATAAACACCCTCTGGATCGTCTAAATATTTTAAGTCATAGTTCGTAAACATCCAATGGGGCGACCAACCAGTTGCTACAATCCATTCATTATTGTCGATCGCATCACCAATTGCGGTCGTCATGGCAAAATCACTACCCTCAATTAATGTAAACTCTAGTCCATATACTTCCAAAGCCTTATTCGTTGTTTCCATTATCCCTGCACCTGGTTCAATACCAATAATACGACTGTCAAATTTTTCTTTATGTTCATTTAACTCATCTATAGAATTAACATCCACATAATCAGGAACAATTAGCCCATTTGGTGGAACCTCTGTGAAAGGCTCTAAGATTTCAATATTTTCACCATGTTCTTCAACAAATGCATCATGAGAACCTGGTAACCAAGCATCTACAAAAAAATCTGTGGTTCCATTTGCGGTTGAAGCAAAAGCTAATCCAATATCAGCATCAGTGACGCTAACATCCCAACCAAGATTATCTTCAATGATCACCTTTACCATCCATGCTTGAGGCGGGGAATTTACCCATGGTGGTTGGGCTAACTCCAATGTTCCCTTACTCCCTTGATTACTTCCTGAACCATTTGTCTCTGACGAGCGATCACAAGCAACTAAACATAAAAACAGCATACTTATACTAATAAGAACAAAGATATATTTCTTTTTCATGAATACCCTCCTACTGTTTTGGCAAGTATTATTCATCTAACTTGTGATTTGATAAAATATTAATTATTTTCTAAAGCATCTAACATCATAACAAAAATAAACCTTGATCCAAAACAGTAGATTTCAGGATATTCATCGATATAAACCGATAATTTTACAAATTAGGACATTAGCTATTGTATATTTAAAAATGCTAACGAAAGCGCTAACATACTTGAATATATGCCTTATTCATTTCAGCATGGTCATGTTTTTAATTAATACGAGAAGACCCTAGATGGCGTTGCCCCTTCACTTCTCATACTGATCGATGATCGCCTCATGAATATTTTCATACATGATCATTATTCCTTTATTAGATACTTCAAATTCATAAGCATTCTGTTTATTAATTCCTAAATAACCAGCCTCTTGAATAGCATCCATGTTTGCACCCATAAAGATGAAATTCCAGTTATGATGTTGGCTTTGATGTTCAATAAGCTCTTTCACTTGGCTACGCGTGAACTCTTGACTTGAATTTTCCATTCCATCGGTTGTGATGACAAATATAACTTTGGCCTGATTCCCTTCTTCCTTTAGTCTACGCTTTACATCGACAATCGTTTTACCGATTGCATCTAATAATGCCGTTGTTCCTCTAACATAATAATCTTCATCGGTAAGGATTGCTTCAGTCGCATCGATGCCATCCCATAACAACTCGTATTCATGATCGAATAAAACTACTGTAAGTTTGGTTTGACCAGGAAGTTTATTCTGCTTCTCAATAAATGCATTAAATCCACCAATTGTATCCGCTTCAAGCCCTGCCATTGATCCACTACGATCCAGTAAGAAAATAACTTCTGTTACTTGTTTATTCATTTCAATCATCCTTTCAGTTTAGTTTTGATACAATGATAATTGAAATTTGATAGGAAATGGTCGCCTCATATGCGACTTTTACTTAGGGGGAAAAAGGAATGTTAAGTGAAAAAACATTAACAGAATTAAAACTTTATGTAAAACGTTCCATGACTCAGGACCTGATTTATATTAAAGAATCTGCTGTTTACTTAGAAACTCAAATCGAGGAAATAAAAGATTATATTGAGCATCACCGTAAGCCCACTTTTCAACAAAAATTGTTTCATTTCATTGATCAACGAGGAGTAAGTGATTCAACAGTATACAATAAAGCTTGGCTAGATCGCAGGCACTTTTCGAAAATTCGTTCGGATCCGAACTATCGCATTAGCAAAAACAATGCGATAGCCCTAGCCTTCGCTCTTGAACTCTCATTATCAGAAGCAGAAGAACTCATAGAAGCAGCCGGTTATTCTTTATCGGATAGTACAACGATGGATCTCGTCGTTAAGTTTTGTTTTAACAACAAAATTTATGATCTACATGAAGTCAATCAAGCCCTTGATTATCTAGATGAAAAACCACTGACAAATCATCGATGAATGTAATGAATCAAGTAAAGTTAATCGTTTTTTTAATTATTGGAACCTGTCAAGAACACCATTTACATATTAATGCAATCAGTTTTAACCGGGCTAATAAAGACTTTTGTTTAACAAATTAATTATGATTTCCCAAAAAAATAACCGTTATATAAAACGGTTAGCATAAATGAGATATGAAGTTTTCTATTTCTATAAAATATCATCAAATTCTTTTACTTTTTCATCAGACTTGTCCACTAAGCCAGCTAATAAAGGTGATGGTTCGTCTTGGTAAAAGACTTTCACTTCTTGCTGTGCCCGTGTCAACATAACGTATAATAATCTCGTATGTAACTCATCCTTGGGATAATTGATATGATTAATGTTCACTAACATAACTGCATCAAATTCCATCCCTTTACTATTATAGGACGACAATACAGAAATACGATGTTCCGTAATATCTTCATCAGATGTTACATACTTTACATCATGATAATGTTCTTGCTCTAAATATTTAGCCAAAGATTTACTACGGGACTCATCTTTATGAATAAGAGCTATTCTGTGATATTTATTTTTCCAGTTTCTTAAGGTAACCGAAATCTGAGTTAACAAATCCTTGCCATCAATGACTTTTTGTATGTTGACTTTTTCGCCAGAGCGATTAAATGCAGAAATTGGTGTGTGAAATATACCATGATAATTCTGTAATACACTGTTAGCTGTTTTGATAATTTCTTTTGTGGATCGATAACTAGTCTTAAGTTTTAAAATTAAATCATCATCTGAGGGAAAAATACTGTCCATTAAAACCTCCCAATCATATTGTCCATACTCCATAAATATCGACTGATCCTTATCCCCTAACAAGGTCATCGTTTTGGTTATTTTTTTGAGAGAAGCCAGGTGAAGATAACTTAAATCTTGCGCCTCATCTATGACAATATGGGCATATTTTTTTGGCGACTCATAAATTAATAAATAAATGTAAAATAATGGTGCTAAATCGAAATAAGTAATTGATTGAAGTTGATAATCTTTAAATAGCAAAGGAATATTTGAACCTACTTCGTTTTCAAATAAGTGCAAGATTTCATAAGATAATAATTGTTTGTATAATTCTAACAAACTAGGAGCTTGCAAATTTTTTTCCCACTCACTTTTGGCTAGGGTAAACTCTTTTTTTAGCTTATTCTCCTCATGTCGATAAACCTTTTGGAGAATATTGATTGCTCTTCTTCTATCCAGATTGTTAATACCATTACTTGATATAAATACCTCTTTTATTCGATCAAATTCATCCTTCTTTACAGCTAATTTGTTACTCAAGATCGATTTATAATGATTTTCGATATGTTGTAATAACCCTTCAACTCTGTTTATAAATGGTAGACGTGGGTCTTGATTAAACTGACTTAAGAGTTCTTCTCTGGACAAAATACTGTCAAAAACAGTAACCGGTCGAATTCTTTTTTTGTAACTTTCGATGTATTCTTTCATAAATATATCTATCACTAATGCAAAGACACGAGATCCTTTAAATTCAATAATTTTTCTTGCTTGATTATTTTTATTTTCAAATAATATACCTTCAAAATACTTAGGGAATGGATTAGTGACTTTTGCTGGTAAGTGTGATCCGATGACATCAACAATAAGTTGGGTAACGGTTGCCTGCTTGATCCCTTCTAGGTTAAGCTCGGGCAATAATCCCCTTATCGAGCTAACATACATATGAGATGGGCCTAAAATGAGAAATTTTTCTGCAGGCAAATGATCATTGTTATATAGCAGAAATGAAAGTCGATGTAAGGCGATAGAAGATTTTCCAGATCCAGCCACACCTTGAATAATAAGGTTTTTATCCAATGATTGTCTGATTGCATGATCTTGTTCACGCTGAATAGTTGCAATAATTTCCTTTAAATAACCGGTTGTCTCACTTTTATTCAATACTTCTACCAAAAATTCATCGCTAACTGTTGCTTCATCACCATGTTCGGTAATTGTTTTGTTTTCTTCGCTATCAGGATCAGATACATGTTGAATGATTTTGGTAATCGTTTGATTTTCGATTGTGTATTCTTGTTTTTTTAATACGTGAACCTTTTCGTGAATTGTTTCTTCTTTATCAGGTACTTCATATTCTTGTTCTGATTCACCGGGTGTAAAATTATAATACACTCTTGCTAGTGGCCTTCGCCAATCTACGACGATTATATTTTCGTGCTCATCTACTACACCGTGCTTTCCTATATAGTATTGTTCGCGTCCATTTTCAGTGGTGTGAAATTCTATCTTACCGAAATAGGGTTTTGCTAAGGCACTGTTTAAAGATACTGCTTCTGCTTTGGCTCTTTGATAGGATATCTCATCACCAGGAAGGTGATTGCCTGTCTTCATATTTTCTTCTCGCCTTTTGACCAATCGATTCACAAATTGTATTTTCTTTTTAATTTTCTTTATTGTCTCACGAAGGACATGTTGTTCCTGCATTAATATATTACTCCTCATTCCTACTCAGACCTCCTTGTTAATTTAAATAAATTTATTTAACTAGATTGGCTTATCCTCTATCTGTAATGTATTAACATTATTCAGTGTATCTTTTTCAATAATCTATTAACCTAACTTAATATACGTATTGTTACCGCTTACAAGTTACGTGGTATTTATTGATGTAATAATTGAGTATTTACAATATTTTTTGTTGCTTATACCAAGTTTAACAAAATTATATACGCTTATACTTATTGTATTATAAAAGGAATACATTTTTATGTATGGCCAACAAGTTTCATCATTATGTAAAAATTGATTTAGTATATTATTCATACACAAGTAACAAATGATATACATAATAACATTTAGAAAATTAGTAGAGATAGAAAAATGGTCAATTACGATAAACGTATTTGACCAAAATATAAGCTTATTTATTGGATATCAGCTTTTATTATAATTCCTTAAATATATCAATTTCCTCTACCCTGTTATATGGGCTAAGGGAAAATTTTTTCGTGGTTAGTTTTTGGTAACTAGATTAAGAGAATATGAACTAGTGAAGTTAGTCAAATCTGGCATAAACGATGAATATTTCCAGAAAACCCCATAAAAAAACTCCGTCACTCGGACGGAGATCCCATTATGGTTCTTGTTTATCGTCTACATAGACCATTTCAGCAGGATTTTTATCTAATTCTTCTTGTTCAATAGTGGAAAAAATCTCTTCTTCAAATTCAGTAAAACGAGAATGTTCTAAGTTCAAAGTCACACTTGCTTTCGTATAATCTTCATTAAATCGAATAACTTCAGCAAAGTTTGTAACATCTTCATCATCTGAT
>CALAMD010000092.1 GCA_937925695.1 uncultured Bacillaceae bacterium
GCACCTCTTTGATAACCGGAATAGCTGATAGCATCGTTTCGATAATAAAGATGATGACGAGTTTGATCACTGAGTAAAGCCGATGTAGGTAAAATTTGCCACCAAAGAAACGTCTCATGAGAAAAACGATGACGATACCAATCAAGAATCCAGCAACCAGGGTTGAAAATTGAAAGGTATCATCTGTAAATAAGACCCAAAGAAAAGCGATAAATAAGTTAAGTAAAAATTGTGCGGCCATATTAGTTCACCCTTATTAAAATAAGTTTGATCAAAGTATATGTTACTTGTTTAAAACAGCGTCAATATATATATCAGGGTTTAATAAAGTATTTGCAGCATCAGATACGTAAGTAGCGATACTTTCAGCACCTACTCCTAGTGCAATTGTTGCCAGCGCTAGGATGAGACAAGGAATAATTAACCCTTTCTTTAGCGGGGCTTCTTGATCTTCACTTATCATTGTTTCCCCCCAAAAACTATTCATGAATATTCTTAACAGGGAATATAAAACGAATAAACTTGAGATAAAACCAAGTGCTAAGAGCAGGAAATGACCTGTTTCCACAGCCCCATAACCAACGAGAATTTTACCAATAAATCCACTGAATGGCGGAATACCTGTAAGTGATAGCATGGCGATGAAAAATAACCAACCTAACACAGGGTAGTTTCGAATCAGTCCACTTACTTGATCAAATCTGCTTGTACGAGTAAGTGTAATCATGGTACCGGCTAATAAAAATAATAAAGCCTTAATAATCATATCGTGAATCAAATAGTAGATCGATCCTTCAATGGCAGATTGCGTTGATACGGCTAAACCAATCAGAATAAAACCAATCGCGATGACAACATTGTAAGCAACAATGTGACGAATATTTTTATATGCTATGGCGCCGATACTTCCACCAATGAGTGTAATAGCTGCCATGATCCCGATTAAGTTATGGGTAACAGCTGGTTCATGGTAAAACAATAATGAAAACGTTCGAAATAAGGCATAGACACCAACCTTTGTTAATAAGGCGCCGAATAAAGCAGCAATAGCTGTTGGTGGTGCACTATATGATCCTGGAAGCCATTGATACAGCAATAAGCCTGATTTAATACTAAAGACGATGAGAAATAATAGACTGATTGCAGTTAACAAAGGTGTTTGGCCCGATTCAGCAATACGTGCAGATAGATGGGCCAGATTTAATGTACCGATAGAGCCATACAAATAGGCAATAGCTATTACAAACAATGATGATGATAATACATTAATCACAATGTATTTAATTGATTCACGTAACTGGATTCTCGTGCCCCCATGTGTAATCAGAGCATAGGAAGCGAGTAACATGACTTCAAAACATACGAATAGGTTAAATAAATCACCTGTTAAAAAGGATCCATTAACTCCAGCAACAAGAAGATGGACAAAGGGATAGAAAAATAATTTTTCACGTTTTTCACCTATGGAAAACATCGCGTATATGAGACATAGGGCGGTTACAAAATTAGCTGTTAAGACAAGTAATACAGCGAAAGAATCAGCTACAAAGGTAATCCCGTAAGGTGCAGCCCATCCACCGAAATCAAGCTTTAAAATACCTTCTACATGTATTTTTTGCAAAATAATAAAGCTTATTACAATATTTAAAATAGTTGCTATGATACTTATCCATCGTTGTGTCTTTACATGACGATGTAAAAACACGAGCAATATACCAGTTAAAATTGGAATCACTAATGGTAATACAATGATATTATTCATCTTTTATGCCCCACAGTTTGTCAAGATTATCAATTTTAAATGTTTCATAATTCCGATAAGCTAGAACAAGAATAAAGGAAGTAACCCCAAAACTAATGACGATCGAGGTTAGAATTAATGCTTGTGGCAAAGCATCAATAAACTCCCCTGCTTGATCACCAATGATAGGTACATTGCCTTTAAACCCGCCCATCGCCATTAACAATAAATGACTGGCATGGGTTAATAATGACATGCCTAATATGATGCGAATTAAGTTTTTGGAAAGCATTAAATAAGTTGATACGGTTACTAAAATACCTGCAAGTATAATGATTAATGTTTCCATATTATACATCCTCACTAATCGTTAAGATAATTGTAATGACAACACCTACCACCGTTAGTGCAACCCCTGCTTCAAACAGTGTGACTGTAGATAATTCAATCATTCCCAAAAGAGGTAGATCATAAGCGACAATGGTATGGGTTAAAAACGGGACATCGAAGAGAATTGAACCTACTCCCGTTGACACAGCAAGGAATACACCTAAGGCAGCGATCATTTTAAAATCCAGTGGTATACCTTTAAGGACAGTCTCCATATCAAAGGCTAGGAAAAGTAAGATGATCGCAGATGCTAGCACGAGACCAGCAATAAACCCACCACCAGGGGCGTTATGGCCGGAAAAGAATAAATATAATGCAAGGGTTAAAATAATAAACACGACCAATTTAGCGATACTTTGTAAAATAACCTCATTAATCTTCAAGATTTTCCGCCCCTTTCCTCTTTCTGATCTTAACTAGGGAATAGACGCCTAAGCCAGCAATACATAATACTACGACTTCAAGCATCGTATCGAAGGCACGGAAGTCACCTAAGATAGTATTTACAATATTGCGGCTTCCAGCTAACTCTAATGCATTTTCATAATAAGTTGAGATCGTCTCAAATAATTTCTCACTTTTAACCGATAAGGCAACAAGTACGACAGTTACCCCAACGGAAACAGAGATGATCAAATTCTTGATTGAAAAAGGAAATGCCTTTTTATCTTGTTTCCATTCAGATAGGAAATAAAAACAAAGTAAAAAGAGTGCTGTTGAAGCGGTTTCGACAACGATTTGTGTTAATGCTAAATCTGGAGCTCTAAATAACACATAGAACATTGATACAGAATAACCGATAAACCCGTTTAGTAAGATAGCTGGTAATCGTTTTTTAACAAATATTAACATGACAGCCGCAACGATAATGACGGCTACGAGAAACCAAGAGAAAAGATGAATGTTTGCATCATCCGTAAAATTAAAAGTGAAGGCGCCTCGATAAACGAGGTTACCACCAATAAATATAACTATACTTAAGTAGATGTAGCTTAAATAATGCTTTAAGTTACCTGTCATATAAAACGAAGTTATTTTGTTGGAAATACGCTCTAAGCCTTCTAATCCATGATGGAATAAGGCATCAAATGACCATTTTTCCGGGAATAGTTTATAAACATACTTAAAGTACCGTAATAGCAGAAAAATAACCGTCCCTAAAATAACAATGCCGATTGTCATGAACAACTCTGTATTAAATCCATGCCAAGCAGAAATGGTATGTGTTAAATGCTCCCCTGCAAAAACGGATGAAAAAATACTGAGCATCGCAGGATAAATGAGATAATCGCCAACGATATTCGGGAAAAAGAAAATACCGACAACGAATAATGCCAATATAACCGGAGCAACTAACATACCTTTCGGTGCTTCATGGGTCGGCTTATCAAGCGATTCACTTTGTTCACCTAGAAAAGTTTTTATGACAATAATGAGACTATATACAAATGTAAACACACTTGCGATCCAAGCAATCACAGGAAATAAGATTCCCCATGTATCTAGTGAAAACAAATCAAGTTCACTAATTTTGAGCATGGCAGTGAAAAACATTTCCTTACTTAAAAAACCATTAAAAGGTGGTAATCCAGCCATGGAAAAGCTACCAATCAATGCTACCGTAAATGAGATTGGCATGAAGGACATTAAACCACCTAGTCTACGAATATCCCTTGTGCCCAATTGGTAATCCACAATACCGACGACCATAAATAAGGCACCTTTAAACGTAGAGTGATTTATCAAATGAAATAGACCGGCAAAAATAGCTTGTGTATATAGGGCAGCACTGATTAACTCCTGGTTAAAAGATATCGAGCCGACGCCAAATAAACTCATAATCAAACCGAGCTGACTAACGGTTGAATAGGCAAGTAGTGCTTTTAAGTCGGTCTGACGGATAGCACAAAATGCACCCCATAGTAAGGTTAGTAATCCTATCCCGCTAACTAACCAAAACCATACTAAATCTCCACCAAAAATCGGGGAAAATCTGGCTACGAGGTAAATACCAGCTTTAACCATTGTCGCTGAATGTAAATATGCACTAATCGGAGTTGGTGCTTCCATCGCACTTGGTAGCCAAATATGGAATGGAAACTGGGCTGATTTAGTAAAGGCACCGAGTAAAATCATGATCATTGCAGGTATAAACAATTGATGTTCTCTAAATATACCTACATTGACAATGACTTCTCGAATGCTAAATGTACCTGTCGAGGCATGAATCATCAAAAAGCCGATTAGCATTGCTAAGCCACCACTAATGGTAATAAGTAGTGCCTTTTTGGCCCCATATCGGGAACCTTTCCTTTGGTACCAGAAAGCAATGAGTAAAAACGATGAAATGCTTGTTACTTCCCAGAATAAGTAAAAGAGCATCATATGATCAACAAAGACAACACCGAGCATACCCCCCATAAATAATAGGAGGTAGATATAAAAATGCTTTAATGATTCTTCTTTAGATAAATAATAAATAGAATACAATACGACTAACGTACCAATTCCTGTAATAATTAGACCAAAAATCAAACTTAAACCATCTAAGTGGGTTGTTAAATTTAAATCATAGGAAGGAATCCAGTAAACCGTGTTCGTAACTGTTTTCCCATTGGTAATGTGAGGGATGTAACGAGCTAAGTAAATAAATAATAGCGCTGGTACAGTCATAACAATCCAGCCAATATGCAATTTAGAAAGTCTTTTGTATAAAATTGGAATCAGTGCAGCAACAATAAAAGGGAAAAATATCGCATAACTTACAGTGATCAAATGAGAACCTCCTATTCATTGATGTCATAAATAAACAAAAAACAAAATTATCAAATAAAACATTTAATTTTAGTGTTGTGGAAAAATAGAGAAATGGATCATACCCATTGTATGGAAAAATATAAAAGGGTAGTAATTATAAACTCCTTCTACAACGGAGTTGTCATTTTTGGTTAAGTAGGGGGGATACAGAAATTGATAAAATTACCCTTTTATATTATATATGATAAGCTTCTAATTTGCACTTCATACGATAATTGAGTTTAATTTTATTACCTATGGAATTTTTCTCGTAAATAGCTTATGATAGTGAGTAATTATAATGAGTTAATTTAACTAAAAGAAAGGTGACAATACCGTGGAAAATCCAATCGGCCATATGGACGAAAGTATTCTAGTTTGTGTGTATTATGGGCCAAATGGTGAGAGATTAATTAGACGAGGACATGTATTAGCGAACTTATTAGATTGTCCATTGTATGTATTAACTGTTGATAAATTACCCTATGACCAATTTGACGCTGAAAAATCAGGCTATATTGATCGTTGGCGGGAACTTTGTGAAGAATTAGGTGTCAAACAATTTATTTTAAAAGACAATGTTAATCGTCCAATCGCTAAAGTGATTAAAGAGGTTGCTCATCAATATAATGTAACCCAGGTTATTATTGGAGAAACACCTCAAAATCGCTGGGAAGAGATAACTAAAGGTTCCTTTGTTAATGTTCTTCTCCGTGAATTAGTGTTCACTGATATTCATATCGTTTCAGTTGACCGCTCGATCAAGACTGAAGGTGACACAGAATATGAAAAAGGTGTACGTGGCTTTTTAATGAAGGATGAAGAAGGCTACTATTTAAGTTTTACAAAATCGAAGGATAATTATTACGAAGGTGTATTTTATAAAGAAATCGGTACTGACTTTAATAATGGTATGTTTAAATACGCCTATGGTGGCAAGACACACCAAGTAAGAGTTGTTGAAAATAGAGTTGTGGATCCATTAATAGAAGATCATCCTGTTCATTAATTAATTATTTTTCTTACTTAGTGTAGGAAAAATCGTATTTTATACGTTTTTTCCTACTTTTTTATCTATTTAATCTTCTATGAAACTTTTTCTCCCCA
>CALAMD010000093.1 GCA_937925695.1 uncultured Bacillaceae bacterium
TGGATGGGGATATGATCCGCAGCGAGATCCGTAGAGCGATGAAGGAAATAGAAAGTTGGTCATAGCGAGATCGTCTGATGATGCGTTCCCTTGAATTGTATTATATCGATCGTATCGGCACGAATGAGATCGTCGCCGAGCGACTCCACTTATCGATTAGTACTTATTATCGTTATGTCAGAGAAGGTGTAGAAAAGTTAGCTGCTTATATGCTCAATAGGAAGTAGCTGCTTGAGACCAAAGGCAGGTCAGGATAAGATGTTTTGCCACCTGTAATACTAGGAATGTTAACCCTCTTTCCTAAGTGGAAGGAGGGTATTTTTTATAGTTTCAATCGATAATCAGGTAAAATAGAATTGTAATAGAAGATCAGAAATAGAAAGACAAGGTGATACAACATGAAATTAGGCTTCATTAGTGATACGCATGGTGGTTTAAAAGATACACTTCAAGCGTTAGAAGGATTAAAGGACGCTAAGCAAATTTGTCATATTGGTGATGTGCTTTATCACGGTCCACGAAATGATTTGCCCGCAAGCTATAATCCAAAAGAGCTAGCGAATGTTCTCAAAGAGCGAGAAGATATTGTTTATGTACGGGGAAACTGTGATGCTGATGTTGATGAAATGGTACTTGAGAAAGATTTAGCGACAAAATCACGCGTCGTTTCCTTTGATGGATATCGATTTTATATCGTTCATGGTTATGAAGAGACGGAAGAAGAGCGGATTCAACAAGCCAAAGAACAAGGATGTCATGTCGTAGTGTCTGGCCATACTCACGTAAAAGTGTTAGAAAAGAAGGATGGCATTGTCGTGCTTAATCCAGGAAGCACAACGATCCCAAAAGATAGCTCTCGTTCCTATGCCTATTATGAAAATGGCGAAATTGTTTTATGTGATATGGATAAGGAGAAAGAGATACAGAGATTGCAGTTATAATTTTTTCTTAGAGTTAATTGGTTATAAATATTGTTTTTAAGCAAAGGCCTTTTCATCTTGTGAAAGGTTACATATTATTAAGACACCTCCGTTTATAGGAACGGAGGTGTTTTAAATTAGTGTGTAGTCGCTCGTGAATGGCTGGAAGTTGATCCAAAAAAGTGCGAAGTTGCTCGTGGATGGTCGAAAGTTGATCCAAAAGAGTGCGAAGTTGCTCGTCAATGGGCAGAAGTTGCTCGAAAATGGTGCGAAGTCGCTCGTCAATGGGCAGAAGTTGATCCAAACTGGTGCGAAGTCGCTCGAAAATGGGTGGAAGTTGATCCAAACTTATATGAAGTCGCTCGAGAATGGGTAGAAGTCGCTCGAAAATGGTGTGAAGTTGCTCGAAAGTGAGGCGCAGTCGCTCGAAAAATGGCAGAATAGTTTTGGTACTATCCCAATTTTTGGTATTAGAAATATAGTGTTGGTGATTTATATAAGGTAAAAGGATTAAGATGACAATTTCTCGTTCCATCAATAAATCATCCAAAATTATCAGACTTATTCGATCTTTTTAATTGAGAATCATTTTCACTTAGTGTATATTAACTAATAACGATTTGAACTTGAGTAATCATTTGCTCAAGTTTATTGAAGGGAGAATAGGTCATGCAAATATACTGGCTTAAAATAAATAAGGTTATCAATGAGTCGTCTGACGTTAAAACATATATGCTCGATTGCCCGAAAGACTTTACTTGGGAGGAAGGTGCTCATACGCATTTAGCACTAAAGGGCTTTAATAGTGGGGATAAACCGAATCGGAGTCTTGTCCGTCATATGTCCATTTCCACTTTGCCTCATGAAAATGCTATTGGCATTACGACGCGTATTAAAGAGCAATGCTCAGAATATAAAGCGATTCTAAGAAACATACAGGTTGGCGATGACGTTGCCTTATTTAAAACCCATTCGAATGTGCCGCTAAGAAGAGAAAATAAGAATGTATATCTCTTGTCGGCAGGTGTTGGTTTGGCAACTTTTAGACCACTCGTCCTTGACTACTTTGATCGACCTGACAATATTAACCATATTCATTCCTTAAATATTGATTCATCAAGAGAGTTTTTATTTACAGATCTATTTACTACGCAATCAGATAAAAATTTCACAGCTGAGTTTGTTGATACGCGAGAAAATTACTATAAGTCTGTGGAAAAATTAGCAACAGATAAGGACGGCATATTCTATATTGTTGGCAGTGACGAATTTCTTGTCGAGAACATAGAAGTATTGCGTAATCACAGGATCAATCCAGATCAAATTATGCTTGATAAAAGAAAAAATCAATTAGCAGAATTTTTTCCAGAGGAATTTGTTAGCTAATTAAATGCAGCTAATCATAGATCCCTTAACAAAATGATTGCTACACAATAAAGCAAAGACCATCATTTCCAAAAGATGGTCTTTTTCTTCTGCATAAATTTCTGAAAATTATAAATTATGTTATGATTTATGGTGGAAATGGAAAAACTTTCGTAAACCGAAGGACATAAAAAATAGATGGGGGAGTACAGAATGGAATATTTCAAGTACCTGAGACAATATGTTGGACACAAACCACTTATTTTGCCCGGATCAGCTGTGATTATTTTAAATGAACGTGGTGAAATGTTACTGCAGCAAAGGCATGATGGTGATTGGGGATTACCGGGAGGTTTAATGGACTTAGGTGAAAGTTTAGAAGAAGTAGCAAAAAGAGAAGTTTTTGAAGAGACTGGTTTAGTCGTAAAGAATTTAAGATTATTAAATGTTTATTCTGGATCAAAGTATTATTTAAAAGTGCCAAACGGGGATGAATTATATTCGGTCACGGCGGTTTATTACACCGATGATGTCAGTGGCGAGATAAACATCGATTATAGTGAATCTAAAGATTTGGCGTATTTTCCGATCGATGATCTCCCAGCAAACGTTAGTGATGAATATAAGGAATTTATTGATGAATACATTAGTAAAATCGTAGGGTAATAGAGATAGTTATACTTTACCAGTCATGTTGTGGCTGATTTGCTAGGAAGGGAATTCATCTGAAGTGTCTCAAAAGAACATGCAACTAACTGGACAAAAAACATTTCATGCCGATAATTAATCAACCTAAACAAATGTTATCTATTGTGCTCATCCTAGCAAAATAAATACGATTGTTTAAATAAAAAATTAAAATCAACTGTAACATATTCTCCCGTTATGCGTGTTTATAGTGTATAGAAAAAATGGAGGGGGTCAGATGGAAAAGCCAACTAAACTAGAACATTTATATCGACAATATGCAAGACCCCTTTATTTTTATTTGTTAAAGCTAAGTGGTTCGGCCGAGCTGGCTGAGGATTTGACACAAGAAACCTTTGTCCGCGCGACGATTTCACTACATCAATACGATGGTGAGGAGGCGCGGGGCTGGTTGTTTAAGGTTGCGAGAAATGCCTATTTGGATGAATGGCGAAAACAAAGGCGGCAATCCATTCCCTTTTTATCCTTTATGAGAAAACAAGATATGAATAGTCCTTATGGGCTACCGGAAGACAGTATCTTATCAAAAGAGTTGGGGCAAGAACTAGAGGATTTACTTGCCTTTTTACCGGAAAACTACCGGTCAATGCTCTATTTAAGGGAATATGAGGATTTTAGTTATCAGGAAATTATGGAAACCATGCAATTAACCGAAGCTCAAGTAAAAGTAACGCTTCATCGAGCGAGAAAAAGGCTTGCTGACCTTGCGAAAAAGAAAGGGTGGGATTATGACAGAATGGAATAGTGATTTAGAAAAACGGATTTTAAAAAGATCTAGATTTACTCTTGTCTTTAGGATGTTATGGATTTTGTTAGTTGTGTTATTCGTTTATGTTATTTACATGTTCGTTGTAAATTTTACTGCTGACAGATTGCATGTAGGGAATAAACATATGTATTATTCAAGTCTTGCCCTTGAATGGAAGGTGCCAAATGTGCGGGGGGATTTGAGTTTTACCCGTGAATCAGTGAATACATTCGGTACGCATAGACTTTCGTATAATCTGGTGAAAAGGGTCGGCCTTAAAGAAGTCGTACTCGGTGAAGCTCACGTGACGAAACGATTAGCAAATCAATTGTCAACAATAGATTATATTCATCCTGGGTTGCAGCACTTGGATTATTTCACCTTTTTCTTACCTAAGGATCCACGGACAAATGAACGATTAAGTGCTCACGAAAATCCTGATGTATGGGAAACGTTAGCCATGTTACCAGAAGGAACGGTAGCTGAATTAGCTTTTTCTACACCGAAACTTATGAAACCAGAAGAAGTGCTGGACCAGCTAAGAGACTATGATATCCATATTTTGTGGATGCCTCTTTATACGGGGGAATTTGTGAGTTTTACACCTTATAGTTATGGAAAAAGCGATGATGTATTGATGGTAGGCGATGTGATTGGCTTGACCGGTGGCATTGATCGTGATGAACAATATCATGAATCACTACAATATCATTATCTTGATCAAACATCTCTGAAGGACAGTCAACAATTGATGCTAAAAAATATGGCTGAATTATTAGAGCAATCTACGAGTTATTATGAATATTTTCTCGGTCTTGGTCATTTGCAAGAAAAATATGATTACTTGGAAGATGAAGGTTTTCTCGTTTATGGTGCAGTTGTTACCGGTCCGGTTAAGGAATTATTAAAACTACAACAATCTGAGATTGTCAGGGGGGAACAATTAGGGGAAATAGAACTATGGAATTGGGAACTAAATCGTGATGTCGATCGTCTAGAATAAGGGGATCATTTGCCCAACAAGGGGTTATGACTAGCTAGAGTTTAGCGGATAAAGTTTAATTAACATCGAGTGGACACGGACTCTCCATGTTGGATAAAGTGGAAAAATTTTAACCAAACCTACACGGCTTCGGCTGTGTAGGTATATGTAATCTCGGCATAATTATTAAATAACAGCAATCAGCGAATATTTCCGCGACCTTGTGTAGGTATATGTAATCTCAGCATAATTATCAAATATAGCCGAAAAGATTCTGATAAAAGGATTTAAGTTATGAGATCTATCTGAATGAGTTTATTAAGAAAAAAGAAAAAAATTTCATATACTTTGAAACCCTTTTCAGTAGGTGGACGTCTAATAAAAAAAGGAGGAGAATAGCAGTGTGACAGTTGAAAGATAAAATGGATTTTATGTTAATTCCAATATATTGCGAATGAACTCATACAGTTATTACATAGTGGTTCCTTCAACAGTTACAATTAATAAACGATAGTAAAAGTCGATGTATGTGTTTTTTTACAGCCAAATCAAATAGTCAAAAATAGCTGAACACATCAAGCCAATATTGAGCTAAAGACAATTGACAAAATGGAAAACTATGCCAGTAATACTTGTTTACATTTTAAGATCATATATAATATGTTATAAGCTCACATTTCTGAAGATTAAAAAATAAATGAATTTTTTTATAAGGGGGCTGCCATGAATTTTTTAAAGCGGGGTTTATTAGGTATTACGAGGAAAAAGGGAAAATCGCTTATTTTATTAGCGGTCATTTTTGTGTTAGGAAATTTGATTTCTGGTGCGACTGCGATTCAACAAGCGACTGTTAATGTTGAAACAAATATTAAGGAGCGAATGGGTGCTTTAGCGACAATACAATATGATTATGAAGAGTTAGATCAGTTAAGTGAAGAAGAATGGATGGAAATCGAATGGCAAAACATCGGACCGGATTTGATTGAACAAGTAGGTGAGCTTTCCTATGTAAAATACTATGACTACAATATGACTAATTACCTGGGTTCGAATTCAATTGAAAGTTATCAAGGCGACGTTGAAGAAGTTGTTCATCATATAGGACCGAGTATGGATTTTTACATGAAAGGAATCAACTATGCTCCTGTCCTTGATTTTGAAGAAGGGAAAGGACAGTTAGTTGACGGTCGTGTATTTACAGAAGAAGAAGTGAAAAATGGTTCTTCGGTCGCAATTATTTCAAAAAAATTAGCTGATAGAAATAATCTTCAAGTGGGCGATAACTTTACGTTGGTTAATGAAGTATACTTTTGGGATTATGAGACGGGTGAGGAGGAAATTGTTGCTTCCCGGGATGTCGTCTTAGAAATTATTGGTTTATTTGAATCTCTAACATTGAATGAAGATATGGAGATGGATGATGGTTTCATTGATTGGATGGATCTAGACTATCAAAATACGATCTATGTTCCAAATGCAATTGTCATAAATGAGACGGAGTTCTATTACGAAGAGTACATAAAAGCAGACAAAGAATATGCTGAATCCATTGCAGGAGAAGCTATTGACTATGAGTATTATGAACCAATGTTTGTCTTAAATAGTCCCGAAGATAGTGAAGCATTTGCTGAAGAGGTTAAACCACTCTTACCTCAGTACTATACAGTTATTAGTGCAACGGATCAGTATGATAATATTGCCGGTCCAGTAGAATCAATGTCTAATCTATCTAAATATGTGTTAATTGCTGCCGCCATTGCCACGATATTAATTATTGGTCTCGTTGTGTTACTGTTTTTAAGAGATCGTAAGCGGGAATTAGGCATCTATTTATCATTAGGTGAGAGCAGAGGTAAAGTCATTGGGCAAATTCTCATTGAGGTAATGGTTGTTGCCTTTGTTGGGATTACTTTATCTTTGTTTAGCGGAAATATGATGGCTGGGTCAATTTCTGAATCGATGATGAAAGTTGATGATCAAGACTATTATCATGATTATATGTACTATGGCTTTAATAATGATATAACGACAGAAGATGTAATTGATGCCTATGAAGTCACCTTTGATTCGACTTATATTCTCGTATTCTATGGAATTGGTCTGTTAACAATCTTGTTATCAACTATTATTCCACTTGTATATATTGTTAGACTCAATCCGAAGAAAATATTAATGGAATAGAGGGGTGAAATCATGATACTAGAAGCAAGAGATTTGAATTATTATTATCAAGATGGCGACATGCGACGTTATATTTTAAAAGATACATCAGTTTCCTTTGAAAAGGGGAAATTTTATACGATACTAGGCCAGTCTGGTTCAGGGAAAACGACCTTATTATCATTACTAAGTGCCTTGGATTCGCCTCATAGTGGGACGATATTATTTAATGATCAGGATATTAAGCAAATCGGTTATGAAAATTATCGCCGTAATCACGTCGGGATTATTTTCCAAAGCTATAACCTCATTCCAACATTTACGGCTGTAGAAAATGTATTGATTCCAATGTCGATTACAGAAAATGAAGTTCCTGAAGATCAGAAGACAGTAGCTTATAATTTACTAGATTATATCGGGATTGTAAAAAGTAAAGCAGATCGTACGGTGAACAAATTGTCCGGGGGAGAGCAACAGCGGGTGGCGATTGCCCGGGCACTGGCTACAAACGTTGAACTGATTGTGGCCGATGAGCCGACAGGTAACCTTGATGAAGAGATGGAACAGGAAATAATCGATATTTTTAAAAGGTTAGCTCATGAACATAACAAATGTGTCATCGTCGTTACGCATTCTAATGAAATTGCTTTACAATCTGATCAGTCTTTCCTTTTAAGAAAGGGAGTCTTGACTGCCAATGAGTGATTTTTTATCAAAATTTAATAAAGATAAGTATCAAGATCTGCTGGAAGAGCAGCAGCAGGATGCTAACAAAAATGCAGGAAAAACACAAGCTGGTCCTGATAAAGAAACAACAGATCAGGGATTAAATTCGGATAGGAATCAACAAGCAAAAGATCAGGGCTCAAAAGCAGATACAAAACAAGCAAAAGATCAGGGATCAAAAGAAGATACGAATCGACAAACAACACAAAAAGAGCAACAGAAGCAGGGAGGAGCTGCTTCTGTTGCCAATACGGAAAAATCTATCCCTGATCCCCCCTCTACTCCAGATCCATTTGCTTCGAGAAGCCGTTATTGGGACACAGAGGACGTAGAGATTGATCCGGACTATCAAAGAAAACGGATCCTTCGTATTGGTATGATCAGTGCTGGTATCGTATTAGCTAGTTTATTAGTTTTCTTTATTTATCATATGCTTGTCCATGTAAAAGTAGACGATTTTATTGGACAACCTGTTTCAGAAGCCCGGGCTTGGGCTAAGGAGCATGACGTTGAAGTTGAATTAATTCAAGAACATTCAATGGAATACGATGCCAATCAAATTATTTCACAAAGTGTCCAAGCAGGGGACAAAATCAGAAAAGGTAAGACCCTTGAATTAACAAGTAGTTTAGGACCGGATCCAGACGAGACGATCCCACTGCCTGATTTTTCCGAAATGAATCAGTGGGAAGCCGAGAGCTGGAAAGAAGAGAACAAAGCGGAAAACCTACAAATCGTGATGGAATATCATGATGAAATCGAGGAAGGTCAATTTATTAAGCTTACGATTAGAGATAGTGGCATAGATGAAGAAACATATAAACGCAGAGATAGTGCCGCTGTTTATTATTCTCGTGGAAAAGAAGTTTTTGAAAAAAATATTACCGTTCCTGATTTTACTGGGAAAGCTGTAGAAGAAGTGGAACAATGGGCAACAACAAATGAGATTGAGATGACTTATAAAGAATCAGATTCTGATCAGGTAGAAGCAGGATTTATTATTAGTCAAAGTATTGCTGCCGATGAAAAAGTGGCAAAAAGGGATGAGATGGAAGTCGTTGTCTCGGTAGGAAAAGCGACTATCGTACCGGATTTTGCTGAGCTAACAGCAGAGGAAGCTATGACAGAATATCCAGAGTTAGATATAGCCGTTAAACAAGTTTACCATGCCGAGGTGCCGTACGGTAGGCTCATTTCTCAGTCTGTTGAGGCAGGGACAAAGATGACTGACCAGGATGATAAGCGCATCACCGTTACTTACTCACTAGGCAAGCCATTTTTACAAGATTTTCGTGGCCATTTGGAAGGCGAGTTACCAAGACTATTTTTTGACGAATATCAGTCTAAAGGTGCAGATATTAAATATATCGTTAAATACGTCTCAGCTCCAGAAATAAAGGGTACTGTCGTTCATATGAGTAAGTTTAATGAATTTGTGCCGATGAAGTATACTGTCGAGATTCACGTGAGCAATAATACGTCGGTTCCACCTGGGCCACCTAGTTTTCCTGATCCTGAACCAATCCCACCAGATTTAGGTGAGGTCGATGAAGAGATAGAAGAAGATTTCGATGATGTGATTGAAAAATAAATTTTGCCTTGGTTGGTTTGTCAGAAAAAAACAACGGATGTTGCTCCTTTTAATAGGAGTACATCCGTTGTTGTGTTGATTGAATATATTTGTTGAGCTAATGTTAATAGTATGAGTTTTCATGTGTCCCGTCATTGCTACGTCTCGTCAGAATCGAACCGTTGCAACGATCAATGTGATGCATGATTCTCATACTATGCGATTATATTTTTAAAGATATTTCGTTACTTTTGCCATTGATTCTTCACTACCACTCATAATTAATCGATCGCCTCGTCGCAGAATTGTATCTCCAGTTGGCGTTATCGAGCGTTTCCCTCTGTAAATGGATAAGATTAGAATATCCCCTAGGAATGGGAGCTTGCGAAGCGGGATGCCATCATATCTGACATCTTCTAAAGCAAATTCTCTAATCATTTCATCCTCATCAGTTAAAAAGTGAACGAGACTCGGACTGTATACCATTGCTTTTAGAATCATTTCGCCTGAAAAGGCGTTCGAATAAACGGTCATACCCATATCAATGTATTGTTTATTCAATGCTGGTTCTTCAATGCGAACGATAATGTTCTCATAGCCAATATCCTTGGCATAGTTAGCAATTTTAATATTTAATTCGTCGTCACTCGTTGCAACGATGATTTGATCATACTCTTGAAAAACATTTCTCTCGATTAATTTTTCCAGGGTAAGTTGTTTCAGTTCAACGATTGGAAATTTATTGTCGTTCTCTGAATTAAGTTTTTCTTGTACCTTGGAAAAGATCGTGACATCATAATTGTTTTTTTGAAAGTTAATACTGGCTCGTAGCGCTGAACGATTGGCACCAATAATAGCTAAGCGATTTTGCTTCTTTTCTACTTTAGGCGACATTTTCGCATAGAAAATAGGAGCAGCAAAACACGTCAAGATGGATACTAAGACAATCGCACTATTCATGCTTTCTGAGATGATGCCCATTTGTAAAGAAACGGTAGCTGCAACAATCGCTAGGCTGAGCGTAGATGTAAGCAGCATGCCAGAACTGACTGTTTCACGCCATGGGAACCAACGTCTAATAAGTAGTGTTGGCAACATCCGGGTAAGGAACATTAAGATCAGCACAAAGGGAATGAGGATCAGCGCACTAGGATTGGCTAGTAAGGATGCAAAATCAAAACCGACCCCAACCATAACAAAGAAGATCGGGATTAAAAATCCGTAGCCAAAACTTTCAAGCTGATGAACAAATTCCCGTCCGGGCGAAAGTAAGGAAACGACAACGCCGGCTAAAAATGCACCAAGGATATTTTCAACACCCATCGTTTCTGATAAGGCCACAAATAATAAAATTAAGGCAAAAATACCTCTTGTTCCGATTTGGGCTGTTCCTCGTTTTAACGTATCGATCAGTGCTAAATTCGTTTTCTTTTTATAAATATTTAATGAGTAATAAAGCGAGATAACGAGGACTAGTAGTAACATGATCCACCATACAATGGACGTGTCACCATTTTTATATGCCAAGTAATAGGCAAATAAAATCATCGTCACAAAATCTGAAATTACCGCAATGAGTAAGACGGTTTGCCCTAATTCCGTATTAATCACTTTTTGTTCCTTTAAAACCGGGACAACGATACCTAATGATATCGTTGATAGGATAATCGTCATGAAAAATGGATCATCAATCATTCCGATAAAACGAAGGCCTAAGGAAAAAACATAGGCGAGAACGAGCATGATCCCAAACACGACGGTTGAGATGAGTAATGGATTTACCTTTTTCGTTTTTTCAATTACTTTGTCTTTTTTTATTTTAAATGACTCAAAGTCAATTTCTAATCCACTTAAAAACATAAGATAGATTAGGCCGAAACTAGATAACAGGGCTAACCAGGTATTATTTGCGTCTACAAGGTCAAAGCCACTTTTACCGATGATAATTCCAGCAATGATTTCTGCTACAACAATAGGGATTGCCCTTAATTTTAACCGTTGAAGCAAAAGTGGAATGAAGAAAGCAACACCTGTAACAATCATTAGCGATACAATTGAAGTTGCTCCATGTTCCACGGTATCACCCCCAACAATTGAAAGTATTTGTCAATATAACATAAAACAAGTCAGTTTGTAAAGGTTATTGATGAGAAAACTATATTGAAAAAATGCCTCGAATTCGAGACAATTTCCTTGTATTTTGACTGTCAGCTATGTAAAGTGGTAATAACGAAAGGAAATGATTCAAATGAGTCATGATATTTTGTTATGATGCAAAGCATAATAAAAAGGGGATCTTACTAAGCATCAGAACGAGTGGATTGATGATTGTGCTAGTGCGCATCGCATTTTGCTGAACATCAAAATTTGGGCTGCTTGTATTTTGCTAAGCATCAGAATGAACATATTTAATCATGTGCTAGCGATCATAATTAGCGCATCGATTATTTTGAAGCATCAAAGCAAGGGTAGCTAGTTAAGCATCATGGGCTCACTTAATATTGTGCTTAATAGTGCTTCTCGTTTTGTTGAGCATCATAAACAATATATCTAGTTTTTGCTGAATCACCCAAAAATATAGAAAATCTTCTCAACAATAGATTTATTTGATTTTGAATTGGGAATAGAGTAGCAGAATTCATTTCTTTCATGATTGAATTGTTTATAACCGTTTTGCGTTAAAAATAAACACCTTTCGATTATATTGTTTCGATACTTTTCGTGTAGTCTCTGAGTACATCGAGCGTTAGGGTTCTTTCGATTATCTTGTTTCGTTACTTTTTCGTATCAATAGTGACACAAGCCATTAGCTGTCGCGTTAATATATAAAAAAAATTAGGAGGAGTTTAATTATGAATGAATTAAAAGGAGTCCACCATGTCACAGCGATTACGAGCAGCGCTGAGAAGAACTATGAGTTTTTTACGTATGTATTAGGGATGCGTTTAGTGAAGAAAACAGTGAATCAGGATGATATTCAAACGTATCACTTATTTTTTGCTGATGATGTTGGCAGCCCAGGAACAGATATGACTTTCTTTGATTTTCCGGGTATTCCGAAAGGCGTTCACGGTAACAATGAAATTTTTAGAACGTCGTTTCGAGTACCGAGTGATGATGCTTTAGGATATTGGGTGAAACGATTTGATCGAATGGATGTCAAGCATGAGGGAATAAAAGAGCAATTTGGCAAGAAGGTACTGCCATTTGTTGATTTCGATGATCAACAATATCAGTTGATCTCAGATGAATTGGACGAAGGTGTAGCATCGGGAACTCCATGGCAGAAAGGCCCGATTCCGTTAGAATATGCAATCACGGGCTTGGGTCCGGTATTTATTCGAATTGCCAATTTCGATTACTTAAAAGAAGTATTGGAAAAGGTGCTCTTGTTTAGAGAAACAGCTAAAGAGGGAGCGTTTCATTTATTTGAAGTAGGTGAAGGCGGCAATGGTGCTTCGGTAATTGTTGAATACAATCCACTGCTCCCACCGGCAATGCAAGGATATGGAACTGTCCACCACGTGGCATTTCGTGTTGAGGATCGCTCTGTATTAGATGAATGGGATCAACGGATGAGAAGCTTTGGCTTTTCTACGTCTGGCTATGTTGATCGGTACTTTTTCGAATCATTGTATGCCCGGGTTGCTCCACAAATTTTATTTGAGTTTGCGACCGATGGGCCAGGCTTTATGGGTGATGAGCCATACGAAACACTTGGTGAAAAATTATCACTACCACCATTTTTAGAACCACAGCGGGAAAAAATCGAACAATTGGTTCGCCCAATCGATACGGTGAGAAGCACGAAAGAATTTAAAAAGGAATATTTGTAATTGGTTGTCTTGCGTGTAGCGAGTGATTTAAGTGTGGACTCGCATCAATAAATAAGTAAGAAAAACTCTCCCTTTAGTTAGAGGAGAGTTTTTTGTTGTTTATAACGCCTCAACGCAAAATATGTAAGAATGTTTGCGGCAAAAAATGTGATTCGCCGAATCAAGAGCGGTATTCGCCGAATTAATTGGATAATCGCCGAATAAATTAGATATTCGCCGAATCAAAGCCAATAATCGCCGAATCAAGAGCGGTATTCGCCGAATCAAAGCCAAAATTCGCTGAATTAATTTTATACTCAATGAATCGAAGTCAATTATCTCTTGATCAAAAGCAATTCAAATAAATGATTTTAGCCAATCTAATAAAATTATCCAAATATCAGCTAAACAAGTTTAAATAACGGTGGCACGACAGTAGCAGTAATAAAAGCAGCTAGGATGGCTTCGGCAATGCCGTTGGTGAAAAATACTGTCAATACTGCCATGAAAATGGCGCTGATGCTATCGGCATTCATCGCTTGGGCATAGGCATCATGAAAGATCAAGGCAATAGAACCCATCACTAGAAAAGTATGAATAAATGTAGCGAATAATCCAGCTAATGTTAAGGACAACTTTTCGTGCAATTTTTTCTTAAAGGCTTTATGTAAATAAAATGGGACGGTCCCGAGGATGACTCTCGGTACGATAGCGATAAATAGTGCCCAAAAGCTTCCTTGATCTGTTCCTAAAACTGGAATCGCTGGTGAAAATGCAAATGAGAGCAAGGAAGGCGTTAATGTATTCGTCACAACACTGGTGATACCAAACATGAGTCCTAAAAAAGCACCTATTCTAGGTCCCAGTACGATGGAAGCGATAATGACTGGAATATGGATCAGCGTTGCTTTAATGATGCCTAAATTAATAAAACCAATTGGTGTTAACGCCATTAATAAAATGATTGATAAAAAGATAGTTGTCAACGTAAAATTTCTAATATTTTTCAATTTCCTAACCTCTTAAATAATATATTTTCATTTTCTTGCAGGGAAAGGATAACATCGTTTTTTATAACTCGATTGAAACAATTAATAACTATTAACGAAAGTGCATGAAAGATTAACATCGTTTTTTTATAAACGAGTATATACGTTATTATAACAAAGATTTATTCATTACTCGAACTGACAACTATCTTTTATTTGTTAATGAATAGGGATTTTGATTGTTGTATCCTCGCGATCCGACTTTAAAAGCCGGCCTAGAAAATACTTGCTCATTATTAGTGATGGTGATGATGGTGTCCAGCTGGTTCACCTTGCACATTACATAGAATGGAATCATCATGTAAATGGTCCGATGTTTCTAATTGAATCGTCAGATGATGGATGTTTTGTTCGTTAAGCTGCTCCTCGATGTTTCGAAGTAGTTGCTCACTTTCCGAGATCGTCATCTTGTCATCAACGACAGCATGGCATGACATAGCGTTTAAGCCACTCGTAATTGACCAAACGTGCAAGTCATGAACCCCTTGAATGCCGCTTGTATTAAGGATCGTTTCGATGACACGGTCAATGTTAACATTCGCTGGTGTCCCTTCCATTAAAATGTGTAACCCAGATTTTGTTACGTGATACCCACTGCGTAAAACAAGCAGGGCGACAATAACACTTGCAACCGGATCAGCCCAGCCCCAATCGAAAAATATAATGAGTAGGGCAGCTATAATTGCACCAATTGATCCGAGCATATCACTAATAACATGTAAATAAGCACCGCGCATGTTTAGATTTTCTTCCACATCGCCGCCACGCATCATGATCCAAGCAACGAGGATATTAACGAGTAAGCCGATAATGGCGATGATCAACATACCTGTAGAGGCAACTTCAGGCGGGGATTGGAATCGTTTGATCGCCTCATAAAATATATAGATGGCAATGATGATCAGCGTCAATCCGTTCAGGACAGCCGCAAGGATTTCAAACCGCTTATAGCCAAAGGTTTTTTGATAGTTAGCTGCTTTTTCACCAAGTGTAAAAGCTAGTAGTGCGATACCGAGGGATATCGCATCGCTTAACATATGACCGGCATCTGCTAACAACGCCAGACTATTGGTTAGAAAGCCACCAACAGCCTCGATTACCATATAGATCGTAATAATGATAAAGCTGATTAATAAAACTTTTTTATTCGAACTATGCGAATGGTCATGATCATGAATGTGATTATGATTATGTCCCATGTTTGCCTTCCTCTCATTAATGATGTAAAGCATGCTCAATTGCTTGTTTTAATAAATTCATCACATGTTCGTCATCTTCTGAATAATATAATGTTCGCCCATCTCTTCTATATTTAACCAATCGTAAATTTTTCAAAAACCGTAATTGATGAGAGACACTTGATTGGCTAAGATTCAATTTTTCAGCTATCTCTTTGACAGCATGCTCCCCAGACAACAATAAATTTAAGATCCGAATTCTCGTCGGATCACTTAACGCTTTAAAGGTTTGTGAAACAACAAATAACGTCTCTTCATCTAAATCATGATTATCTATTGGCAAATTATCGTTGTGAGTTTGGTCCGTAACCATATAACGACCCCTTTATTTTTTTCGTTCGATATATGAGCATATGTTCATATATTCATGATAATGTGTTTTCGTGTGGGTGTCAACAGTGTAAAGGGGGGGAAGTTATTAAGTAGGATGCCATTTGCGTTGAAGCTGTGCTGTATGTATATGATATGAGGTTGAAGCGGATGGTGTTAGGCGGTCGCTCTGAAAATGCGCAAACTCGCTCGTAAACGTGCAGAAGTTGATCCAAACCGATGCGAAGTCGCTCGTAAACTGGTAGAAGTTGATCCAAACCGGTGTGAAGTCGCTCGTAAACGTGCAGAAGTTGATCCAAACCGGTGCGAAGTCGCTCGATAACGGGTAGAAGTTGATCCAAACTGGTGTGAAGTCGCTTGTAAACGTGCAGAAATTGATCCAAACCGGTGTGAAGTCGCTCTTAAATGGTTAGATGT
>CALAMD010000094.1 GCA_937925695.1 uncultured Bacillaceae bacterium
TAACTCACCTTTTTATTGAATCCATGTGGGCAAATCCTTGATCCGTATTAACCTCACCATGAATTTTCATTACAGGCAGTGATCCACCATTAAGCCAATCACTAAACAGAAACTTGGTTGGTTGTTGATTTCCACCTAGGGCAATCCAAGCTTCTAATTTATTGGGACAATAAGCCGTCGTATGAATGGTTCCTGCCCAGCTTTGATAATCTTCCACAAAGACACCTTTATTTGGATCATTTAATAAAGTGAAAGCTTGTTCTATTGTTAGATCTTCATGCCAATTTTGCTGCATCACTTGCAAGCGTTCTTCAGATTCAACAACAAACCGACGATTTTCCTCTGTTAAGAGATGGAAATGATTTGTGCATAATGGTGTGTCCCTTGTTACAATTTTCCTTGGTGATGCTTCAACAGTTATCTGCCTTCCTTGTTTGTCAGCTAGCATATAGCTAAATGAATGGCGATGGGGGATATCCTTTAACAATTCAACAGCTTCAGGAACATCTTTGGCATTTTCTAAAACGATCCGACCAATGGCATGACATATAAAACCAATGCCAGGATTTTTTCGATGCATAAAATTATAAGCCATACTTAATCCATGTTCATTGATACCGTCCATCCGACCGACAATGCGTTGACTTGGACCAACTGTTGCATAGCCTTGATCAGTAGGTTGATAAAAAACATAGCGTCCTTCGTAAGTTTTCGGATGGTAATCATAATTTCTGACGATATAGTCATTGGTAACAATGGTAGAGCACCCGCCTCGGGGTGCTGGTACACGGTACCCACCAAAGTCACGTAACACTTGTTCAATCGGCATTTTCAAACCATCACTAAGACCGACTAACTCATCCCACAACCCCGGGCCATATGTTTGATAAGCTTCCCTTGCTTCATCTACATCAACAGAAAACTTTGGTTTACGCAGACGCCATTGTCGCTCCCGATTCATAACAATTAACGTATCCCTTATTTGCTTGCCTTGCCAATAACCAAAATCATAATGGGATCCACGATATTCAATAACATTACTATATATTTGTTTCATTGTAAGCTCCTTTGGTGATTGAGAGAAAGTGTTATAAAAAAATCTACACGTACATAAAGAACAATCTCTCGATCAATAAGTTGTTCATATTAAATCAAAAAAGCAAACAAAACGGGCAACCTCACGAACAACAAGTTTCCCCATATATCAAAGTTACCCAAATCAGTTTGCTCGAAAAATTTCTATCTTGCTGAGAATCCTTCGTTTATGCTCGGATTCAACGTTGATCGTGAAAATGCATTATCACCATTGTATGGATAAAATCAGGCTGTGTCCAAGGAATCAGATTGCTTATTGTTTAGCAAATATGGATCCCGTAGAGAAAGTGAAAAAGGATTTTCAACTTTTATTAATCATTAAATGCTATATAAAATGAATATACTAAGAACACGATTTTTTTGTATGATGATGTCAAATGGAGTTGGATTTGCTCAAAAACTCTCGATTAAACTATTATTAACAAGCATCTGATGAATGGGCTATAGGTAGGATTTAACTCCATGTCTTTGGCTGTAAATCTAGCAAACTACTGATAGGTTGTGCTATCCTTCAAACCTTAGTTCCACGTCAATAAGGAAGTTTTTTTAACCAAAATTAACGGAATTGTACAAAAATAAATCATTGAGAAAGGCACTTTTTCTATGAAAATAATTTTAAAGCATATTTTAAAAAATATGTATGAGAAAAAGTTAAGAACACTAATAATTCTTTTAACCATTTTATTATCAACGATGGTTTTGTTTGTTGGTTTAAGTTTAAATGAGATACTCAATCAAACCTATGCCACGATGGCTAAAGGCGTGTATGGTGATGCGGATATTGTCATCACCAAACAAGCTGATCAAGACAATCCGTTTTATCAGGCGGAAGATATAAAATTGAAGGATCTAAAATTAACAAATCGCTTGGACATGCTGCAGGTTCGTGGGTTGAGTGAGATAGACGGTAACCAAGTTCGAATCTCTCTAATTGGATTAGATGTGGATGCAGGAACTGACCTGAAGGTAATCGAGCCGATTGAGCAATCAAATGATTTGACCTTACATAATCAAGAGGCAATAATCAGTGCTCGAATCGCTGAAAAATATGACCTATCAATTGGCGATCAGCTCCACGTTAATATAAATGACCATCCATATACATTCAAAGTGGGTGCAATTAGTAAATCAACAGGCCTATACTATGGTGAAATGGATGATATTTTACTCGTTGTTAATCACCAACAAGTAAGTGATCTTTTTTCAGGAGAAAATTTGGTTACCCAGACGTTATTACAAGCCGATCAAGCAGCGGTTGATGAAATTTTTACCATACTTACAGAAGAAAATAGTCATTTTTCTATCCAAAAAGTAAGTGATGTCAACGCGATGTCACGAGATGAAGAAACCTTTCAAACAGCAATGATCATCGCAGTCGTTATCATTGTACTGATCAGTGCTTATGTCATCTTATCATTAGCAAAAGTGATTGTTTCAGAAAGAACGCCTACAATCGGGACACTTCGAAGTGTTGGTGCCAGTAAACGTATGATTAATCGGATATTACGCCTAGAGTTTTTGGTGTATGGAATCTTTGGATCCATATTAGGTATTGCACTGTCGGTGTTATTTTTACCTTTTGCTGCCGATCAATTTAATGAATACAAGGATTACGGTATGGAAACAGTTGTTGATTATAATTTTGTTTACTTGCTGGTGGCCTTCATTTTTGGATCAGTATTTCCTGTCGTCATCGGAATGTTTCATATTCATCGTGCCAACAAAAAACCGCTCAAGGACCTGATTTTGAATACTACTCTGACACGTCATGAGCATTCCAAAGCCCCTTTCGTTATCGGGGGATTAATGTTTATTGCCGCTTTGATCCTTCATGTGTTAAATACACGAGATGATCTTATATTAGCATCAGGGGCAGTATTAAGTTTGTTTATTTCAATTGTCTTGCTAATGCCATGGATATTAAACGGTTTATCACGATGCGTTTCATTGTTAATTAATAGACTTCCTCAAGGTGAAGTTAAATTAGGGGTCAAAAATATTGCCAATAATAAATATGTCATTAATAATACGAGCATGATTGTGATCGTATTTCTATTATTATTGATGATTGGCGTAACAAGTACGGGATTAGATCAATACATAAGTAGATCGTTAAAGCAGGACTTTGATGTTTTTGTCGGCGATTATAATCTGGACTTTTCTCATTTTGAAGATATTGGCACCATTAAAGGAGTTGAAGAGGTTTACTTTCAACACATTGGTGCTACAAAATATGACATTCGTGGCGATCGTGATATTTTTATCGTCTATGGAATTGAAGATATTGAAGCATTTGATCGATTTTACTCAGGTGCTACATTTTTTGATCATGCGAAGGAAAATTTCATCAGTAATAAGTCGGGAATGATAATTGATGATTACCAGGCTGAACGATATCAGCTTGAAGTAGGTGACAAGATCCTTCTCGAACCGTTAGATGAAACATTCAATCCAGTTGAAGAGGATCTGATGTTAGAGTTAGAAGTCGTTGGGACGATGGATTCTACCTCACTATCGACAAATAGGGATATTGTGATTGTGCCATTAGACTTTTTTCAAGCGCATTTTGTTGAAGCATTTAATCAAATCGAAATAAAAGTTAGCGACGGTGTTAGCGCTAATGATGTTAAAGAGCGGATACAAAGGGAATATCCATCTACGGATTTGCAAGTATTAACCTTTGAAGAATTAATTTCTTCCCAAGCAGAATCGGTTGATACTCTGATTCAAGGGGTGCTATTTATTATTTTACTTGGTTTAGTGATCGGTTTACTTGGGGTGACAAATAATTTACTCGTGTCATTTGGCGAGCGTAAGCAAGAATATGCGATTCTATATTCAGTGTGCATGAGTCGCAGACAATTGATTAGTATGCATTTTTTTGAGATGCTGATGACTTTTACTTCAGTTGTTGTGATTGGCTTTGTTGGTGGCTTTATTATGAATATGGTATTTGAGCGATTGTTGTATGCAGTTGGATTAAAGATTGCATTCCAGTTTAATTATCAACTCTTTTTTATCCTCGTTGGTGCAGTATTTATCCTGTTGTTATTCTCTACGCTTTCGCTTGTTAGAAAAGTAAGGCAGCTTAATGTTTTACAAGAATTACGCTATGAGTAATGGGGGGGAAGATAAATTGTCGGTTATCAAAACAGAGAAATTATGTAAGAGTTATCAAGTAGGCGGCCAAAACGTACCTATTTTAAAAAACATCGATTTACAGGTAGAAGAAGGCGAATTTGTTTCGATCATGGGTCCTTCAGGGTGTGGGAAAAGTACGTTGTTGTATTTATTGGGTGCGATAGATGAGCCAACTTCTGGGAAAGTCTTTATTCGTAATCAAGATGTTAATCAATTAAATGATAAAGAAAAAAGTGTTATCCGGCGCCGAGAAATTGGTTTCGTCTTTCAATTTTATAATCTCGTTCAAAATTTGACGGTAGAAGAAAATATTTTACTTCCCGTAACGATGGATGGTAAAAAAGTGAAAGACTATCAAGATTCATTAGATGAGATTTTAGAGATTGTTGGCTTGACTGATCGTCGCAAGTTTACCCCTAGAGAACTCTCAGGTGGACAGCAACAACGTGTAGCGATTGCTAGATCGCTGATACTTGAGCCTAGTTTAATTTTAGCCGATGAGCCGATTGGGAATTTAGATAGCCAATCAGGATCAGATGTTATGCAATTATTTCAGAAAATTAATGATGAAAAAGGGGTTACGATTGTGCAAGTGACCCATTCAGAAGCATCAGCTAATATGGGCAAACGAATTATCCATATGCTTGATGGGATGATTCAGTCAGATCAAGCAACGGTTGGGGTGTAAAAGCATCGGGCTATATGATCATCTGACTGGTAGGACCTTGCAGATACTTGATCCATGGTCCATATAAGAGATAGTTCGTTTGGCCTAGGTGTATTAAAAATAAACTTTTGCAAAATGTGATGATGAAAAAACATTTTGTAAAAGGGGAGGATGTATAAAAATATTAATATGCATTGGTAAAGGGTGATGATGAAGAGAATAATCAAGTACTTTCGCATGAAGCGATTAAAATGCATTCTTAAAAGGTGTTAAGGTGTTTAAAAGAACATATTCAAGTACATTCGCAAAATGTGATTTACGAACAGAAAAATGATAAATAATTACGACAATTACCCGTTGCTAACGAATCGTTTACAGTTGTAACAAATCGTTTATTCCCTTTATCCAGATAGTTGTGTAATCTAAGAGTAGGAGGTGGCGTTTTGGAAACTACATTTGGTCAAAAACTAAAAAAATTAAGAGAAGCAAAAGGATTATCACAAGAAGGATTGGCAGCCGAATTAAATGTATCTCGTCAAGCTGTCTATAAATGGGAAGCAGATAAAGGGTATCCAGATATTGAAAACCTCATTAATATTAGTGATTTTTTTGAGGTAACGATAGATGAACTAATTCGTCATGACAAAAAATTACAAGATAAAATATCAATCGATGATGATAAACCGTTTGATCAATTCTCCGATCCTGGATTTTACATAGGGTTAATATTTGTTCTTATTGGTGCACTGCTTTTGGATGGCTCATTAGGAGATACGTTAATGATTTTAGGTCTCTTTACGATTGTATTTTTCGAGGATGTCATGAAATTCATCCAACCATTATTTAAATCATAAACAAAATATATTGAACCACGATTTGTCAAGGATACAGGGGTTTTTTGCCATGTATGATAATTCATGCATGGCTATTTTCATCTTTACATGGATCTTTATCTCATTTTAAGGTCCTTCGTATGGTATTTTAGAACGATCGCTGTGCATAAAAATCCCCCTAGAGTAGTTTTACTTCTACTTTAGGGGGGGGGAACACGTCACTTTAGAATATATGCCAAGTTATCTTCTGTTCTATAAATCTAATAATTTGAACAGGTTGGTGCCTATTAAATTAATTTAAGTCAATGATGTACTCATTGCCGGAATTTTCATAAATAATGCGTGAAGCTCTTTCAGCCTCATTCGGATCAGTAAATTGGAAAACGATAATTCCACTTGCTTTACCACCAGGTCTAATCCGCGGATTGCGATAGATATTTTCCACGCTATCAACATCAGTATAGATAGATTTTTTTACTTCTACACCAGAATCATCATAAATATAGTAGTTCCCCGGACGATAGATTGCTCTTCCTTCGAGCTCAATCTCATCCGTATTTTCCACTTCAACTTCTAGGAGAAGGTAGCGAAAACCTTCCCGATGACCACCAATTCCGATTGGTTCATCGGCCCATGAATAATCAACATGGGTCAGCTGAAAATGCATCCATAACTCATCAGATAATGGATAAGTGGTGAGAACTTCAACTGGTTTACCCCATTCCATAAAGATTTCTTGTCCTTTTTCGACAAGAATGCCGTCATCGTTAGTGTCGTTTTCCTCGACAGTTTCTTCGATGTTTACAGCATTGATATTTTCATTATTTGCTGCTTCATCATTGTTAAGTGAATCGTTCGTATCATTGACACAAGCTGTTAGTACCATGAAAAGGACGATTGATAAGAATAGTTTTTTCAACGATGTTTCCCCCTTTTATTCAATAGATGACACAATATGTATCGGTGGCTTTTGAAAAAGGTTAAGGGTTTTTAGTTATAAAGAACTAGTAATGGGAAAGGCATTTTGATTGTTTATGGAACGAGAATAAAGACTATGTTATGCTAAAAATAATATTGAATTTTCAGGATATTGAAACTTGAGGATGATTAAGCGTGTCTCAGTGGAATGAGTAGAATTCCAATCAGGACAGTGTCAATGTTTCCCTCTCAAGTTTTGTTAATAGCTTGAGAAAGGAGAGATGAAAATGGGTACAGGAATTAATGTCCAATGTATACAATGCAGGTATAACGGTTCGTTTATGCTCGGAACAGGAAGTTATTATGTTTTAATGGATAATTGTTTGGAAGCAATGCCTGCAAGAATAGTAAAGGAAGTAAAGACATTAATGCAAAAACATACCATCATGGATTTTAAATTTGCCTATAAATTGTATCAGTGTGATGACTGTTTATTTTTGTTTGATCACGGTACGTTAAAGGTGGAATTTGTCAATAATCGGATTTACGAAAATAAGGTTAAGTGTCCAGCTTGCGAAAACGAGTTAACTGGTAAACATACACCGATTGAACAAATTCATGATTTAACTTGCCCAATTTGTCAAGAAAGTGAATTGTATTTGTTTGGTCAGATGGATTGGGACTGAAATTTTATTCATAAGCCAATGGTTTTGGATACACGCATCTGTGTCATTAGGCAGACGGGTGTATTTTTTTGTATATATATGAGAATAAATTAGTAACTAAATGGATATCAGCGTTTCATTGTGCACGAACTTATGTATTTTACTTTTGTTCGTGCACATTGAGCCGTTTAAATTGCACGAACTCTGGTGTTTTGCCTTTGTTCGTGCATATTGAGCCGTTTAAACTGCACGAACTTATGTATTTTACTTTTGTTCGTGCACATTGAGCCGTTTAAATTGCACGAACTTATGTGTTTTGCCTTTGTTCGTGCATATTAAGCCATTTAAATTTCACGAACTTACGTACAAAGTACTCATTCGTGCAAATTAAAGCATTATATGTACCCAACCCCAATATAAAACCACAAAAAACTGGATTACATCACGTCTATCACTGACCTAATCCAGCAGTCGGAATTTTACCTAAATAAACATCGATTAATTGCTTGCTCAATCAAATTAGTTTCCTTCAGTAGCCAATGCTGAGTTCGCAAAAGTATTCTGATCCAAATTTTTCGTAGGTGGAATATTGCGAACAACAGGATTGATTAGCCAAAGCAGAGCAATAAGAATAATGATCGCGCTATTGATGAAAACGACCGATGGACTGCCAATCCAAGTACCTAACGAACCACCAATTAATGCACCGAGGGGAGCAGCCATACCAGATAGACTTGTTGTAGCTGTCATTAAGCGTCCAGTAAGATGTTTTGGTGCCGTTTTTTGAACCATTGTAAAAACTAAAACGTTGATCGCACCGGCAGGAATCCAGCCAATCAGATATAATGCTAAAGTCAACCAAGGCGAAGGCATCATGACAGCAAATATCCAGAGGAATCCCATGATGAAAAAGCCATATGAAAACAATTTTCCAAGGGGAAATTGTTCAAGTTTTAACGATGGTGCCAACAAAGCACCAATCAAACTTCCTAAAGCGCCAGCCATTAATAGGAAACCAACAAACTCTGTTCCACCAATTAACTCACCGTATTCCGGAAAAACAGCGATTAAAGAAGCAACGGCTAAATTCAAGACGATAACCCCATACAATAATTTAGCTAAAAAGGTGTTCATAATCATATTCAAACCTTCGCGTAAGTCGCTCAGGTAATTTTTAACAAAAGATTTCACCGATTCACGCGCATTCATTTCATTCTCATGACTGGCTTCAGCTTGTTCTTTCGGCATCCTAATCATAGAAAAGACAATGGCTCCGATTAAAAAGGTGATAGAGTTAGTCGTATATAAGGCAAAGGGCCCGATCGCGACAAAAAGAATACCGGCTAGACCGTTAAAGGCAATGTCCACTCCTTGATAAGCAACGGTAAAGAGGGAATTTCCTCTCGTTAAAAGTTCTTCAGGTAATACCTTTGGCAAGGCCGCCATTTGTGCTGGGAAGATGAGTACATTGATTGCTGAAATAATGGGTGTTAACGTCAAAACAAGGGCAACAGATAATACATCCAATAGGGATGCTAGGGGAATGAGTAATAATAATCCTGATTGGATAATCTGGGTTCTTACTAGTAATGATTTTATTGGAATTTTATCAATTAATGGGCCTGAACAGAACTCAACGATTCTTGGTAAAATCGATAAGAAACCAGCCAATCCAGTGTAAAATGTTGAGCCACCTAATTGATATATTAACAGCATCGCTGCGACACCATAAAGGCTATCACCAATGTTAGAAATGATTCGTCCGAAAAACATTAAGCTGAAGTTTCGATGTTTGAAAATCTTCATGTTCTTCCACCTTCCTCGATAATGAATTTAATCATCATCTTTTTGTTTTTCTTTTCTAGAAACTAACTGAACATTAATGACAAATTCCTCAGTATTTTTCTTCTTAGCGACTGAAGTTTTGTAGACCCATTTTTCAATTAACTCCCTAAATTCTTGCAACATTTTTTCCTTATCTTCCTCAGTTAAATGTAATGCGGAGTTCATACTGATTAAACTTTCAGGATTAAAGTTAGGTCCGAGCTCGGGAAAAACTACTTGATCACTTTGGAATGATGTTGAGCGGGCTCGGTAATATTTTTCAATGACACCACCAACCGGTTTTTCTTCCACCAAATCAATTAACTCACCTTTATATAATTGTTGGATATGATAATGGACATTTCCCGGTGATTCACCGAGGGCCTCTGCCACTTGTTTGGCCGTTTTTGGCTCCTGGGACAAGACTGCGATAATCTTCACTCTTAAAGTATTGCCGAGTAACTTTGCTTGCTTCACTGAGAGTGGTAATGGTTGTTTATTATCCTTCGTCATGGTTTTTCTCCTTTCTTTTTCGATCTAATATATTTATTCGTACTAAAATATTTATACGATCTAATTATTTAGATTGTAAATTCATAATAAATTATATTACATTTTTTGTCAACAGTAATTGTTAATTATTTTTGGTGAACCGAAAGTAATATCCATTCAGATAAGTGTCTAAATTATGATAGGGATTAAATTAGTGGGCTATGTTACAATTAAATTCACTATATACAAGATCAACATAACGTGGATGGATTTTAATGAAGAAAACTGGAAGGGGTGTTATTATATACGAGGTTGTTAAATGGTTAATAGCAAGACGAAAAAATTTAAATGAGGCGAAATAATATGACAAGTAAACGATTCGAAGAGGTTTATTCTCAAGGAAAACTAAGAATCACTAAGGTAATTCGAGATAATGAGACCGGTGTTTTATATATGTTGCATCAGGAAGGGTATGGGGCTGGTTTGACAGTTATGTTGGATCGGGATGGAACCCCCCTAGTCGATGAAGATTATCTAAGATAGATTAGTAGACTGAATTTTCACCTAGTGGATGAAAGCCAGCCATCCGATGAATTCAAAATCAATAACGCTTAAATCGTGTAAACATTCATCTAGGAATTTAACAATGATAGGAAGATTCGCTATGGAAATAATGATTACTCATATAAATAAAGAAGATGCCTGGAAAATTCGGCATCAAGTGATGTGGCCTGAAAAAGAATT
This sequence comes from uncultured Bacillaceae bacterium, assembly GCA_937925695.1. Lineage (GTDB taxonomy): Bacteria > Bacillota > Bacilli > Bacillales > Amphibacillaceae > CALAMD01. The sequence continues at coordinate 10,380 of CALAMD010000094.1, forward strand.
TGATTACATTAAATTAGCAGATGATGATCAAGGTATTCACTTAGGCCTATTTAAAGATCAGCAATTGATTTCGGTTATTTCTCTATTTGTTGCTAATCATACAGCCCAATTCCGCAAGTTTGCGACGATTGAGGAAGAGCAAGGAAAGGGTTATGGCAGTAAATTATTAGCTTACTCAATTCAACTATTACAAAATAGTGGTGTGAAAGAAATTTGGTGTAATGCAAGGGCAAATAAGCTAGATTATTACAAAAAATTCGGGTTACAAGAAACGAATACTAGATATACTAAAGGTGGTAAGTCTTTCGTAATCATGAAGAAAAAACTGTAATATTTTGCTTCAATTGATGGGGTGTTTGTTTATCAATGACACATTATAGGACTCTCATATGGTAGGGAGTTCTATTTTTTATCTCTTAATATATCGTAACTTTTTTTAATGAAGTAACGCGCCAAAATAAGATTTATAGGTCATACGTGCTCATGGTAAAAACTTTGTAAGAATCAGGATTTGATTTCGGGTAACACGACGAATAACACGACGAAGCTCTGTTAATCCCTTGAGAAGATCTCCCCATTGATGGATAGTAACCATGGCCATAGAAGCATCGAAAGAATTGTCATCGAATGACAAAAAACTGTTACTGAATATTTTAACTATTAAAAAGTTTCTTTAATTAAGTGTAACATATGCTTCTTGATATATAGAAGATTTATTAAAAATATTCGAGCATAATCTGGTGAGTGTAGTACTAGATATCCAAGGGTTCTAATTGTGTAGTTATGTAGTGATTCGATTAATAAAATATAATAGTGTAGAAATCTTAAGTTTGATGGTTTCAATCATTCAGGCATCTTTATGTTAAGGTGACCTAAAACGTTTCAAAAAAAATGATTGCTTGCGAGTTGGATCGTTTTCAATTAAGATGTGAATGTTGATCATAACTATAAAATTGTTGGTTAGCAGATCCTTGGGGATAATGTATGTTAAGAGGTGATTGTGGCCTATGATTGAATTGCCAGAAGCGTTTAGGCAAAAAATGAAAAACTTATTACAAGATGAATATGATGATTTTATCAATAGTTATCGAGCTGAGCAGAACTATGGTCTGCGGGTAAATACGTTAAAAATTACACCCGAAATGTTTGCACAATTAAACGTCTTTAGCCTGACCGACATTCCATGGGCTGAATATGGATTTTATTATGATCCCCATGAACGCCCTGGAAAACATCCATATCATGATGCTGGATTGTACTATATTCAAGAACCGAGTGCCATGGCTGTTGTTGAAATCATGCAACCGAAGCCGGGTGAAAAAATATTGGATTTATCCGCTGCACCAGGTGGGAAAGCGACTCAGATTGCTCAACATATGAAGCAACAAGGTTTGCTAGTAGCCAATGAAATCCATCCAAAACGGGCTCGGGTGTTATCACAAAATGTTGAACGTTTAGGGATAAAAAATTGTGTCGTAACCAATGAGACACCAACAAAATTAGCCAAACGGTTCCCAGCTTTTTTTGACCGGATTTTAGTTGATGCTCCTTGTTCAGGAGAGGGGATGTTTCGTAAAAATGAGGAAGCCATTCAGGAGTGGAGCCTTGATAATGTGAGGCAATGCGCTGTTCGTCAACACGATATCCTCGACGATGCTAAAGAGATGTTAGCAGCAGGAGGACAGCTCGTTTACTCAACATGCACCTTTGCACCGGAAGAAAATGAACAAATGATAAATGATTTTGTAAAAAATAATCCAGAATTTACGATTGAAGCAGTTGAGGTGTATGAAAAATTTAGTGCAGGTCGATCAGAGTGGGTTAATGAACCTGTTGATGATATCAAGAATACTATCCGTATTTGGCCCCATCGTGTAAAAGGGGAAGGTCATTTTGTTGCTGTGTTAAGGAAAAATAATGATGAACACCCCCAACGATTAAAACCCATTCGAGCCTTGAAAAATAAAAAGCGCCTCGCTGATTTTATTGATTTTGCGAAGGATACCTTGGTTAAGATACCTGATGGAAATTATGTCATATTTGGTGATGAATTATATCTTGTGCCATCAGAAATGATTGCGATTGATCGGTTAAAAGTGTTACGTCCAGGCTGGCATCTTGGCACATTTAAGAAAAACCGCTTTGAACCTTCCCATGCGTTAGCCTTAGGATTACAAAAAGAAGAGGTTAAACGGACCTGGAATTTACACCATGATGGTGATGAGGTCATCGCCTATTTAAAAGGCGAAACTATACAAGCATCAGGGGAAAAAGGTTGGTATTTGATCACGGTAGATGGCTATTCACTTGGGTGGGGAAAATTAACAAATAAAACAATGAAAAATCACTACCCTAAAGGCTTGCGTTGGCTTGGGGTATAACTGATAGGATTGTTTATAATAGGTTTTGTTATAGGTAAGTGAGTCCAATTTTTCTTGGATTCACTTTTTTTGTTTTGTTAAAAATGCCCACTACTTCAATGCAACTTCGCATATTTTATGAATAACATAAATTATGGGAGGGTGATGTGATGACTTCAAATAAGCACAATCCGTCAGATAAGTTTGATATTGATTTGTCACCATTAAAGCATTTTGCCCGACAAATGGATACGTTTTTCAATCAATCGTTTAAACAAATGAACTCCATTTTTCATTTCCGACCATTTTGGACTGACTTTCAGGAGACAGATGATCATTATATTGTGACTGCAGAATTACCAGGCATTGAACGGGATCAAATAAGTATTGAAGTATTAGGTAATCAGTTACGGATTATAGTTGATAATAAAAGCATCGTGGAAGAGCAGAATGAGCAGGAACAGATCTATCGTCGCCATCAATCTGAGCAATTTCTATCAAGGACGATTACCTTACCAGTTGAAATTCCAGAAGATGAAACGAAAGCAGCTTTTTCGAATGGTTTACTTCGTTTAACCATTCCAAAACCATATGTGAAACCAAAATATATTGATATTGAAGAGTAAGTAGGGCATCCATTTAGATGCCCTAGTTTTATTTTTATTTAATTAGCCATCCTGCGATAGGTAGCAATGAGTGCTGTGCCCAATGCGACAATGATAATAAATCCACCTACATAAGCGTTATAAACGACTGGCATTTGTTCGATGACAATCCCACCAACAAAGGAACCAAAGGCAATGCCAAAATGTAGGGCAGAATTATTGAGGCTTTGCTGGATTTCTGATGTGTCAGGCGCAGTTTCAATTAAATAACTTTGTAATGCTGGCGTTAGTGACCAATTCGTAACACCTAAAATAATCATAATCAAAATTAAAGATGGCAAGGAAAAGGTCATTAACGGCGTGAGAAAGATCGCAATCCCAAAACTGATAATCGTGGTAATTATTGACCGTTTTGTTCCAAAGCGATCAGCAAACACTCCACCTAGGCCACCACCACTTACGGCTGCTATTCCAAAAATGAAATAAATAATACTGATGATCACGCCATCTATATTCATTGTCGTAGTTAAAAAGGGCTTTAAATAGGAATATAATACTGAATGACCGCCTAAAAATAAAAACATAGTTATATGAGCAAATAATATTTTTCGATCGGTTAATGTAGCTAATTGTTTTTTTAATGGGACAGCTTGTTTTGGCGGGACTTCTTCCATTAATAAATATACACCAATCGCTGAGATGACTGTTAACACTGCAATTAGTACGAAGGGAGCTCGCCAATTAAACGTTTCACCAATAACGAGTCCAATCGGTAAACCTAAAACGATTGAACCACTAATCCCCATCGAAATAATTCCAATCGCTCGTGCTCGATATTTTGTTGAGACAATACTTGGCGCTAAAATTAGGCACAGATTAATGAGCAGGGCACCACTACATGCAGATACAATACGTCCTATAAACAGAATGAGATAGGAAGGACTGAAAATGGTAATGATATTCCCCAGCAAAAAAACTCCTAACGCAATGAGGGTTAAACGTTTCCGCTCTATGCTAGAGGTTAAGACTAATAACACAGGTCCAGCTATGGCAAATGTAAAAGCAAAGACAGTAATTAAAAATCCTGCTTGTCCAATACTAATCTGAAGATCTTCTGCAATTAAATCTAAGATCCCACCAATAATTAATTCCACCATACCAACAACAAAAGAAACAATCATTAATATGTATACACGTTTATTCATGCAAAGTCGCCTTTCTAGATAATAATCTGGATGAAAAAGTATTGCTTATTTTTTAATGACTAAAAGTTTTTTATATAGTTCTCTTTAGCTTCAGATGTTTCATTTTGCCAACAAAACTCAGACTAAAAATAGTTTGTACTTAAAATGATCAATTCATGTTAAACAAAAGATAAATTTTTGTCTCTTGTATACTGTTTTTACTTATAGCATCGGCATTTACGAGAAACTTTTACATAGACATACTTTATCATACTAGACGGATTTCATGAGAAAAACAAGAATTAAGATTGTAAGCGAATTCGGGTTATGAGCGAGTTTACCCTGTTGACGAGCGAGTTTTCCTCAAAATGGATCAACTTTTTGCTTTTTCGAGCGACTT
>CALAMD010000095.1 GCA_937925695.1 uncultured Bacillaceae bacterium
CCATTTAAGTCTTCATATTTATATTATACTTCATAGAACATTCCAGCTGACAACAAAACAACCAATGAGCTACTCAGATATTTATTCGCCTTTCAAATAGGCTTGTTCTCTATGACAAGAGTGTATTAATCTGATAATAACTTACCTTAGCCCTTTATTGATCCTGCTGCAACGCTCTTAATGATATGTTTTTGTAGAGATAGATAAAAAATGATCACTGGTATAATCGATAATACTAATAGGGCCATTAAAGCTCCCATATCTGTATTCCCATACGACCCTTGCAAGTATTGAATGGCAATTGGGATCGTCTTATACTCTGTTCCCAATAACAAGTATGGTAATAAATAGTCATTCCAAATCCACATCGCATTTAAAATAGCAACAGTAATAGCTGTTGGTTTTAAAATTGGTAATACAATTAAGAAAAAGGTCCGTAATGGTCCACAACCATCGATAATAGCTGCTTCTTCAATTTCCTTAGGAACAGTTTTTACAAAACCTGTAAAGATAAATATAGACAGGCCAGAACCAAATCCTAAATAAATGAGAATAATACCAATTGGATTGTCTAGCATCAATTGGTTTGCAGTCCAGGTCGTTGTATACATCACCATTTGAAACGGGACAATCATTGAAAAAATAAATAAATAATAGAGGATATTCGTAAACTTACTTTTAATCCTTGCTATATACCAGGCTGTCATCGAAGTAAATAGGACAATTACACCGACAGAAAACACCGAAATAAAAAGTGAATAGCCAAAAGCATGCCAATATTTAACTGTTTTGATTCCTCGAAAGTAGTTCTCCAAACCAGCAAATGTAATTGCATTAGGAAAAGAAAATAAATCATTGCTAATATAAAGTTTCCCTTTAAAAGAGTTGATCAATATTAAGAAAATGGGTGCTAGAAATAAAATGGATAAAATTGTTAATATTACTATTTTAATGCTATTCAGTTTTTTTCTATCAGTTGTATCCATTAATATTCAACTTCCTTTCTTCTAGTTAGCACAACCTGGGTGATTGCGATGAGGCCAACAATGATAAAGAACACCACAGCTTTCGCTTGCCCAACACCTTCCCAGCCCATTCGACCGTAAAATGTTTTATAAATATTTAAAGCTAACATCGTTGTTGACTCTGCTGGGGCACCGTTGGTTAATGCCAGGTTTTGATCGAAAAGTTTGAAGGAATTCGTTAACGTGAGAAATAAACAAATCGTTGCGGATGGCATGACAAGAGGGATTGTAATCTTTCTAAGTATCTGAAATTTATTTGCTCCGTCTATTTTAGCCGCTTCTATTAGTTCGCCCGGTACACTTTGGATACCTGCAATGTAAATAATCATCATATAACCAATTAGTTGCCAATTCATTAAAATCACAAGTCCCCAAAATCCATATTCAGGTTTATACGTAATGGTTACCCCAAAATTATATAAAAAAGAATTAATGATAGATAACCAGATATAACCTAGCACAATACCGCCGATCAGATTTGGCATAAAAAAGATCGTTCTAAATATGTTGGTTCCTTTTAATGTTCCTGTTAATAATAAAGCTAAAATGAATGCTATCACATTGATCGTGATAACAGAAACAACAGTGAATTTTACCGTAAACCAAAGAGCATTAACAAAGGACTCGTCAGTGAATGCATGCAGATAATTTTTTAGTCCTACCCAATTGGCATTTGTCACTGTGTTAAACTCGGTAAAGGAAAGGTACATTCCCATGATAAAAGGGACAAGGAAAGCTATACAAAAAGCGATTAAGGTTGGCAATACAAAAATAGGAAAGTATTTTTTTAAAGATTTTGTCATAAGTATCTCTCCGCATCTGTTTCTTTTGGGTAATGAGCATAAATTTTGTACTACATGCCAATAGCATAGTTCGTAATATAAAAATTTTATATAATGATCATGAAAAATAAGGCGGGCAAAAATTCTGTTTAAACATCAAACTAGGTAAACACGCTTACTAAAACGCCCGCCACTTAATCACTTTTACTCAAACAGAAAATCTTTGTTTGTTAAACGCTTACGTATTAATCATTAGCTAACGAAGCCTCTTCAGCCCAAGTATCTACTACAATTTCTACGACTGTATCCCATGGTGTCTGATCTTGAGCATAGAGCAACAGGGCATCACCAAAGGTATTTTTAAAATTCTCACTTGGGAAAGAAACAAAATTCCAATCAACTGAATAAGTGTCAGAAGCCATATCCTCAATCACTGCTTGAGCTAATGGATCCGAAGGTATTTCATCTTCACCAAAGGTATTGAATGTTGGGATAAATCCAAATTCATTAATGACAAAATCTTTTCCTGTCTCAGAACTAAACATCCACTCAATAAAATCCAATGATGCCTGAATATCTTCTTCATCTGCTTTTGCATTAATAGATAAATAGTTTTCTGTACCTATGGCTAACCCTTGATTTTCTTCACCAGCTACACCTGTATAGATAGGCATAAATCCGATGTCTTCCTCAGCAACTACATTTCCATCTACGCCCGCAATTTGCCCCCAAGCCCAATTACCATTTTGCACCATGGCTGATTGACCAAGAGCAAACTCTGCCATTGAATCATCTGTTGTTTTACTCCCTAATAAGCCGGGTTCTACAACTGAATTTGTTAAGTACAAATCAAATATGTTCTTAAAATTATCAGCATAAGTAAACTCAAGCGCATCAGTCGTTGCAATACCTTTATCCTTGTACTCATAATAAACTGGAATATTTGCTAAATGTGTTTGCCATCTCCATTGATCGCCAGATGCTAACGATGTTGATGAAAATACCCCATCGATTCCTAATTCATCTTTAAGCGCTGTCATATCTTCTACAATTTCCTGTAATGCTTTAAAATTATTAATTTCCTCTATAGAACTATACGATGTACTCTTATTAGCTAAAGAAAAATATTTATCTAAGATTGCTTTATTGTAGATGATACCATAGCCCTCGA
>CALAMD010000096.1 GCA_937925695.1 uncultured Bacillaceae bacterium
GTTTATGCTGATAAATGTTGCATCATCACAGGCAATATGGTATAGTTTTATTGAAAACGATCATGCACGGGCAGAAAGAGTGGGTTTTCCCACTCTTTCTTTACCGCTTCATTCAAGTGTCATGGGGTTATTCGTTATGATACGTAGCGAATGATCAACTTTCAAATACTTCACTCATGTTATCCCCTTGCCAATCAGTTCGGCAAGGGTTTTGTATTGTAGCTAAAGTAAAACAAATAAGAATCTTGTTATCGTTCATAATAAGGTTAAAGTGACAATTGAATAAGGAGGTTTAGCAAATGAGTTCTCATGTAAAAGAGACAACTGAGACATTAATCAAACCTATTTTAGCGGAAAGAAACTTAACATTAGAGGATATTGAGTATGTGAAAGAAGGAAAAGATTGGTTTTTAAGAGTTTATATTGATAAGGATGGAGGAATCTCCATTGATGAATGTGAAATAGTTTCAACTCAGCTAAGTGATAAATTAGACGAAGTAGATCTGATCCCTGGTAGTTACTTTTTAGAAGTTTCCTCACCAGGTGTTGAAAGACCATTAAAAACGAGGGAAGACTTTCAAAAAAATATCAATAAAAATGTTTTTGTTCGTCTTTATGCTCATATAGATGGTGAAAAAGAATTTGAAGGTATTTTAAAAGATTTTAAAGACGATATCGTAACGATTGAATATCAAGTGTTAGCACGTAAAAAACAAGTAGAGATACCATTTGATAAAATAGCAAAAGCTAGACTTGCGGTAGCGTTATAGAAGGGAGATTAGAAATTGAACAATCAATTGTTTGAGGCGATTGATTATTTAGAAAAAGAAAAAGGAATTGATAAAGAGATTCTGATTGAAGCTCTTGAGGCAGCACTGATTTCAGCTTATAAACGTAATTTTAAATCAGCAACGAACGTCAGGGTGGATATTAATCCTGAGGCTGAGAAAATGCAAATTTTTGCCCGTAAAACCGTCGTAGAGGAAGTAGAAAATCCTCAAGAGGAAATTGGGTTAGCCGAAGCGAAAGAGATTGATCCAAATTATGAATTGGATGACATTATCGAGGTGGAAATCACACCACAAAACTTTGGACGTATTGCTGCACAGGCAGCGAAGCAAGTAGTTACCCAACGAGTGAGAGAAGCAGAGCGTGGCGTAATTTATGAGGAATATGTTGATCGTGAAGAAGATGTGATGACAGGAATTATTCAGCGCAAAGATAAAAAGTTTGTCTATGTAAATTTAGGCAAAATCGAAGCGAAACTAGCTGAATCAGAACAAATGCCTACAGAAGAGTACAATATTCATGATCGCATAAAAGTTTTTGTGACTAAAGTGGAGAACACAACAAAAGGACCTCAAATTTTTGTATCGCGCTCACATCCAGGACTATTAAAGAGATTATTTGAGATGGAAGTACCGGAAATATATAACGGTGAAGTTGAAATTATGTCAATCGCCAGAGAAGCAGGGGATCGCTCGAAAATATCAGTATATTCAGCTGACCCTGAAATTGATCCTGTCGGTTCATGTGTTGGTCAAAGAGGACAACGAGTTCAAGCCATTGTTGACGAATTAAAAGGGGAAAAAATTGATATTATTGAATGGTCTGAAGATCCAGCAGTGTATGTGGCAAATGCCCTAAGCCCATCAAAAGTGATTGAAGTTATTGTTGATGAGGAAGAAAAGGCGACGACAGTGATTGTACCAGATTACCAATTATCATTAGCAATTGGCAAAAGAGGTCAAAATGCACGCTTAGCAGCCAAACTGACAGGATGGAAAATAGATATTAAAAGCGAATCAGATGCTAAAGAAGAAGGATTAATCTCAGAAGATGAACAAATGCCTGAAGAGGATTTTTTATTTGATTGATGGAGGATGGTAACATGGCAAGAAAAAGAAAAATACCTCTCAGAAAATGCATTGTTACGAATGAAAGAAAGCCGAAAGAAGAATTAATCCGTATTGTCCGTAATAAAGAGGGAGAAGTTTTTGTCGATCCAACAGGAAAGAAAAATGGACGGGGTGCCTATGTATCTAAAGACCGTGAAGTTATTGACAAAGCTTTTAAACAGGGCATCATCAATCAAGCATTACAAATTGAAGTCGACCCAGTTATTTATGATGAATTAATTACGCTTGTAGAAGGATCTGAAAATGGACAATAAATATTTACAACTTGTCGGTTTAGCTTTTCGGGCAAATAAGTGTTCGATAGGTGAAGAAAGAATTATTAAAGATATTCAACAACAAAGAGCGAAACTAGTATTACTGGCAGAGGATATTGGTCAACAAACAAGAAAGAAAATAACGGATAAATGCAAATCCTATAACATACCTTATATGATTGTCGCTGATCGTTATACGTTAGCTCAAGCTATTGGCAAAGAAAACATTGTAGCTATAGCTATTCGTGATACGGGCTTTGCTCGTAGTATTCAATCAAAGGTATGATTAACTTCGGGGGTGAACGTATGAGTAAAATGCGTGTTTATGAATATGCAAGATTAAATAACTTAACGAGTAAACAAGTTATTGATCAACTCAACAAATTAAATGTCGATATTACCAACCATATGTCAACGATCACAGCAGAGGTCGTTGAAAAGTTAGATGCAAGCTTTAACAAGAACGAAGCTAAAGAGCAAAAAGAACAAAAAGTACAGAAAGAACCGAAAAAACAAGCACAACCAGTTAAAGAAAAAAGTAAACCTAAAAAACAAAAACGACAAGCTAAATCAAAAGCTCAATCCCAACAGCAAACAAAAGTTGAGGAACAAAGTGATCCACAAGTCATTACTTATAGTGGAACACTAAATGTTAGCCAGTTAGCTGAAAAGCTGAATAAAGATACAAGTGAAATCCTTAAGAAACTCTTGTTACTTGGCGTGATGGCTAATAAAAACCAAGATCTGGATGAAGATACGATTGAACTGATTGCTAGTGAATACAATGTTGAAGTGAAAAAAGAAGTCGTGTTAGACGATTCAGACCTAGATAAATATATTACTGAAGATCGTGAAGAAGACTTAGTCGAACGTCCTGCAGTCGTTACGATTATGGGGCATGTTGACCACGGGAAAACAACTTTATTAGATTCAATCCGTCAGACAAAAGTAACAGAGGGTGAAGCAGGTGGTATCACACAACACATCGGTGCCTATCAAGTAGAAAGTGGCGGTAAGAAAATCACTTTTCTTGATACACCTGGACACGAAGCATTTACGAGCATGCGATCTCGTGGTGCGCAAATCACAGATATTGCTATTCTTGTTGTGGCAGCTGATGATGGTGTCATGCCACAAACAGTTGAAGCGATAAACCATGCTAAAGCTGCCAAAGTACCGATTATTGTTGCAGTGAACAAAATAGATAAAGATACGGCAAACCCTGATCGAGTCATGCAAGAGTTAACGGAATATGGATTAATTCCTGAAGATTGGGGTGGCGATACGATCTTCGTTAATATTTCAGCCATCAAAAATCAAGGAATTGATGAGTTATTAGAAATGATTTTACTCGTTGCTGAAATGGAAGAACTCAAAGCCAACCCGAATAAGAATGCCTTTGGGACTGTTATTGATGCCCAACTCGATAAAGGTCGAGGAGCAACAGCGAGCTTATTAGTCCAAAATGGAACATTGCGTGTTGGGGATACGTTAGTTGTTGGAAATACGTATGGACGTGTTCGGGCGATGATCAATGACTCTGGACAACGAATTGATGTTGCTGAACCGTCTACTCCTGTTGAAGTAACAGGTTTAAATGAAGTACCCCAGGCTGGAGATCAATTTTTAGTATTTACTGATGAAAAGAAAGCCCGTCAAATTGCTGAGGAGCGTCAACAAAAGCATATTGCTGAAAGTCGTCGTAGCCAATCAAAAGTGAGCCTTGATGATTTATTTGAACAAATTAAACAAGGCGATATGAAAGAGATCAATATTATTATTAAGGCTGACGTTCAAGGTTCTGCTGAAGCCTTAGCAGCTTCTTTACAAAAAATTGATGTAGAAAATGTTACCATTAATATCATTCATAGTGGTGTTGGGGCAATTAGTGAATCGGACATTATTTTAGCTTCAGCATCGAATGCAATTGTCATAGGCTTTAATGTTCGTCCAGACGTTAACGCTCAAAAGGCAGCCGAATCAGAAAATGTTGATATTCGTCTTCATCGCGTCATTTATCAAGCCATTGAAGAAGTGGAAGCAGCGATGAAAGGATTACTCGATCCTGAATTTGCTGAAAAAGTGATTGGTCAAGCAGAAGTACGCGAAATCTTTAAAGTCTCTAGAATCGGAACAATTGCCGGTAGTTACGTAGTTAATGGTAAGATCACTAGAAACGCTGGTGTACGTCTAATTAGAGACGGAATTGTCCAATATGAGGGTGAGATTGATTCTTTAAAACGCTTTAAAGACGATGTAAGAGAAGTTGACCAAAACTATGAGTGTGGTATTACCATCAAAGGTTATAATGATATTAAAGTTGGTGACATTATCGAAGCCTTTGTCATGGAGGAAATTGAGAGATAATGGTCATCTATACGGAGTTTGAATGTGTTTTTTATGAAGGGAACTCTTTAAAAGAAAAACGTTCTCACATAAAACGATTGATGATGAAACTGCGTGCAGAGTTTAACGTTGCCGTGGCAGAATTGGATTTTCACGACTTATGGCGACGGACAAAATTAGGCGTAGTAACAATTTCAAATGAACAGAAACATGCTGAACAAATGATTCAAGAGGTGCTTCGTGTGATCGATTCATTTCCTAAATTCGAACGCACAATTACACATATAGAACGACTATCATGATTGCCATGTCCAATCATTATTGATACGCCTCTTTGAATCTTTCCATCTGTTCGTAAATAATGAGGTGACAAGAAATGGGCAACTTACGAGCTAATCGAGTAGCCGAAGAAATAAAAAAAGAAGTAAGTGATATTTTAAATCAAAAAATAAAGGACCCACGGATTGGTTTTGTTACCGTAACCGATGTAGAAGTAACTGCTGACCTACAGCATGCAAAAATCTATATTTCTGTTTTGGGTGATGATGAACAAAAGGAAGACACATTGGTTGGTTTAGCCAAGGCAAATGGGTTTATTCGTTCGGAAATTGGCAAGCGAATACGCTTACGAAAAACACCTGAAATCAGTTTTCATTTTGATGAAGCCCATGAATATGGCAGTCGCATTGAAGCGATCTTACGTGATTTAAATGATTCATCAAACAGCTAATTCTGATCTGTTTCATACAGATCAGTTTTTTTCCATATCTAACAGGCTAGACCTGGTTATCAACATGATTGGAGGTTAGGATATGGATGGTGTATTGCCACTGTGGAAGCCAAGGGGCATGACCTCCCATGATTGTGTAAAAAAAATCCGTGGCATTTTTCAAACGAAAAAAGTAGGTCATACAGGAACACTAGATCCGAATGCAGAAGGTGTTTTGCCAATATGTATCGGTGAGGCAACAAAAATTGTCCCGTTTTTAATTAATCAAAGTAAAACTTATGTAGCCGAGTGTACCTTAGGGACGGCAACAGAAACCGAAGATGTCGATGGTCAAGTTATTGCGACTAAAGAGGTTCATAAACCGATAACGAAAGCTGAAATTGATGATGTATTAGCTTGTTTTACCGGTGAAATTACGCAAATTCCGCCCATGTATTCCGCAGTCAGGGTTAAAGGGAAAAGATTATATGAATATGCTCGAAATAACGAAACTGTTGAGCGTCCGAAACGTCAAGTAACCATTTATGAAATCAATAACTTGTTACGTGATGAAACGACGATGGATAAATTTTCCTTTGAAGTTCATTGTTCAGCGGGCACATACATTCGCACGTTATGTGTTGATATAGGCAACCAATTAGGCTATCCAGCCCATATGTCCCATTTAGTTCGGACTAGGGTCGGTGCCTTCGCTCAAGAAGACACGGTAACCTTTGCGATGATCGAGGAAGCAAAACAAGCGAATCAACTCGATCAGATGCTCGTATCCATGGCGGAAGCTCTAAAGGATTTAGATTATATCCAAGTAGATGAGCAAGTGAAAATTAAAGTTCTTCATGGGCAGAAATTAAAGAAGACTCACTTTCAAATTAAAACAGATCCGTTTTTAGTCTTGTATCAAGATCAATTATTGGCAATTTATGAAATTGATCCTCATTATACGCATATGTTAAAGCCAATTCGGGTATTTAATAGTTCAAAGAAAAGCAGGTGAAAGTATGCAGACGATTAAACTATCATACCCTCATACGTATCAATTAACAGATCTACCAGAAACAGTTGCAGCTATAGGCTTTTTTGATGGTATTCATTTAGGCCATCAGCAAGTGATCAAACGGGCAGTAGCCGCGGCAAAAGAAAGAAATATGGCAAGTGCTGTCATTACATTTCATCCACATCCATCAGTGGTATTAAACAACAAGGCAGAAAAAGTGAAATATATTACACCACTAGCAGATAAACAAGAACTCATCGCACAACTACAGGTTGATCGCTTATACATGATTGAATTTAATCACGAATTATCATTATTATCACCAAAACAATTTCTCGATCATTTTATTCATGGTTTACATATAAAACATTTAATTGCTGGCTTTGACTTTACCTTTGGCCATAAAGGTGAAGGAAATATGCAAAACATTGAATCGTTTATGCAACATGATTTCAGCTATACGATTATTCCCAAAGTTGAACAAGATAATAAAAAAATAAGTTCGACGAATATCCGGGCATACTTAACAGCCGGTCAAATCGAATTAGCGAACGAAATGCTTGGACGACCATTTTCTATTAGGGGACAGGTTGTTTATGGTGATCAACGAGGTAGAACAATAGGGTATCCGACGGCTAATCTCGAAGTTGAAAATGATACTCTCTTGCCTAAATCTGGTGTTTATGCAGTTAAAGTGGTCTATCAAGGTGAATTATACGAAGGCATGGCGAATATTGGTGTTAAACCTACCTTTAAGGATGATCTTAAAAAACCTTCTGTAGAAGTAAATATTTTCAATTTTAATGAACAAATATATGGTGAAGAGATTCTGATGCAATTGTTCACTTTTATTCGTGAAGAAAAGAAGTTTGCTGGGGTAGAAGAGTTAGTATCCCAGATTCAACAAGATGAACGAGAGATCAAAGCCTTTTTTAATATAGACAAATAAATTTGTTAAATTAGCATTTTTTCTTTGTTACTACTTGCATTTTGTTCAAAAAACATGTTAATCTTAACATCGTAAAACCTTTGCTTGGCAAATCGTGACTCCGGCGATTGCTAGGGAAATGGGGCTATTAATTAGATTAGGAGGTGGCAAGATGGCTTTAACAAAAGAAAGAAAGAATGAAATCATTCGTGAGTTTCAAGTTCACGAGAATGATACAGGTTCTGCAGAAGTGCAAATCGCGATTCTGACAGAAGAGATTAAAATTTTGAACGAACATTTACGTGTTCATAAAAAAGACCATCATTCACGTCGAGGACTATTAAAAATGGTCGGTAAGCGTCGTAATTTACTAAATTACCTACGCAAGAATGACATTAAGAGTTACCGTGAAGTAATTCAAAAACTTGGATTACGTCGATAAGGAAGTTGTAAAAAAGCAGGAGTGATCCTGCTTTTTTTAGCATGTATAATAAATAACATCATAGAAATGGTTCTGTTGATGAATGATAAAAATGTACAGGCCTAATTGACCTCATCAACTTGATAAAGTATCTTACATTTACATTTTCCTTTATAAACGCTAAAATGAAGATAGTATGGTCTTTGAAAGGAGCTATATAATTAATGACAGAAGAGAAAAAAGTATTCTCCATAGAAATAGCCGGTACAACATTATCGGTAGAAATTGGAGAATTGGCCAAACAAGCGAATGGAGCTTGTATGATCCACTACGGTGATACATCAGTTCTATCTGCCGTAACAGCATCAAAAGAGCCAAAAGACTTACCGTTTTTCCCATTAACTGTAAATTATGAGGAACGATTATATGCTGTTGGTAAGATTCCAGGTGGATTTATTAAACGTGAAGGAAGGCCAAGTGAAAATGCTATTTTGGCTGCAAGATTAATTGACCGTCCGATTCGACCACTTTTTCCTGAAGGATTCCGTAATGAAGTCCAAGTGACAAGTACGGTAATGAGTGTTGATCAGGACTGTGCACCAGAACTTGCTGCTATGATTGGTTCATCTATTGCCTTATGTATTTCTGATATTCCTTTTGATGGTCCAATTGCTGGTGTTGCTGTTGGTTATGTCGATGGTGAATTTGTAATTAATCCAACGATTGAAGAACAAGCTAAGAGTGAGATGTATTTGACAGTTGCTGGTACGAAAGATGCTGTTAATATGGTTGAAGCTGAAGCAAACATTGTACCTGAAGAAGTCATTCTTGATGCGATCATGTTTGGTCACCAGGAAATTGTCAGATTAGTTGAATTTCAAGAAAAAATTGTCGAAGCTGTTGGCGTAGAAAAAAGAGAAATTCAGCTCATTGAAGAAGACGAAGAAATCTTTAACGAAGTAAAAGAAATCGCATATGATCAACTCATAGAAGCGATTCAAGTGAAAGAAAAGAACGCTCGTGAAGAAGCTATCGAAGCAGTTAAAGATGAAGTACTCGCTAAATATGAAGAAGATGAAGTTGAAGATGAAGTCATTAATCAAGTTCATGCAGCATTAGATAAGATTGTCAAAGAAGAAGTTCGTCGATTAATTACCCAAGAAAAAATTCGACCGGATGGACGAAAAGTTGATGAAATTAGACCACTGTCTTCACGTGTAAATGTACTGCCTAGAGCTCATGGATCTGGATTGTTCACTCGAGGTCAAACCCAAACATTAAGTGTTTGTACACTAGGCGCATTAGGTGATGTACAAATTCTCGATGGATTAGATTTAGAAGAGTCAAAGCGCTTTATGCATCATTATAACTTCCCACCATATAGTGTTGGCGAAACTGGTCCGATGAGAGGTCCAGGTCGTCGTGAAATTGGACATGGTGCTTTAGGTGAGCGGGCTTTAGAAAAAGTTATTCCATCAGAAGCAGAATTTCCATATACGATCCGTCTTGTTTCTGAAGTATTAGAATCTAACGGTTCATCCTCACAAGCTAGTATTTGTTCAAGTACTTTAGCGTTAATGGATGCTGGTGTTCCGATCAAAGCGCCTGTAGCGGGAATTGCCATGGGTCTTGTAAAATCAGGAGATGATTACTCTATCTTATCTGATATTCAAGGGATGGAAGATGCTTTAGGTGATATGGACTTTAAAGTAGCTGGAACACCTGAAGGAATTACAGCCTTGCAAATGGATATAAAAATTGATGGGTTATCGAAGGAAATTTTACAAGAATCATTAGAACAGGCTAAAATCGGTCGTTTACATATCATTGAATCAATGTTACAAACGATTGATAAACCGAAACCAAATCTATCACCATATGCACCGAAGATTGTCACGATGACAATTAATCCAGATAAAATTCGCGATGTGATTGGACCAAGTGGTAAACAAATTAATCAAATCATCGACGAAACTGGTGTGAAGATCGATATTGAACAAGATGGAAGTATTTTTATTTCTTCTAGTGATGAAGCAATGAATCAAAAAGCAAAAGAAATTATTGAAGATCTTGTTCGCGAAGTAGAAGTTGGCGAATTATATTTAGGCACTGTTAAACGAATTGAAAAGTTTGGTGCTTTTGTGGAAATCTTCAAAGGTAAAGATGGCCTAGTTCATATTTCTGAATTAGCCGATAAACGAGTGAATAAAGTAGAAGATGTAGTTTCAATCGGTGATCAAATAATGGTTAAAGTAAAAGAAATTGACCATCAAGGACGCATTAACTTATCTCGTAAAGCAGTTTTACTTGAAGAAAAAGCGAAGCAAAAAACGAAGTAATTAACAACTCTATATTAGTTGTAACGAAAACAAGAAGCTGGACAGCCAGTTTCTTTTTTGCTTTCAACTTCTATTTTTCACCATCAACAAGCATCATAACATGTCCTCTCTCCACATACATATAGGTGAAGGAGGGAATAGCATGTTTTACCGGTTTCGAAATATTGTCCAATTCATCGTTTTTATCATCATTGCTTTTATTGCGTTTAGAGTAGATCAACCAAGTATATTTGTTGATGATTTGCAGCTGATGGTAAATCATTCTTTAGTTTGGCAAGAAGACGATTTACTATATCAAGAAATTGTAGAAAAAAGCCCAGACCATGAAGAGGAACCGCAAGACGCTTATATAGATCGTGTTTGGAAAAAAACGCCAGGTAGAAATGGCTTAATCGTTAATGTAGAAAAGTCTTATGAAAAAATGAAACAAAAAGGAATTTATGATGAAGCGTTGCTTGTTTATGAGCAAGTATCTCCTCGGATTACTTTAGCAGATTTACCGCCAGCACCTATTTATCGGGGACATCCAGAAAAGGATATGGTAGCATTTTTAATAAATGTATCTTGGGGAACAGAGCACATTCCTACTATCTTAAAAACATTAAAAGATCATAGTGTACGGGCTACCTTTTTTATAGAAGGGAAATGGGCTCAGGAACACGCTCATATTGTCAAAATGATTGATGAACAAGGTCATTTAATTGGTAATCATGCCTACAATCATCCTGATATGAATCATTTGTCAGAGCAAGATATCCATGATCAAATTCAGCAAACAAACCAAATTATTAAAGCGATAATTGAAAAAACGCCAACCTATTTTGCGCCACCAAGTGGAAGTTATAATGATCGGGTTGTTGAAATTGCCCATGAATTAAATATGGAGACAATCCTGTGGACAGTCGATACAATCGATTGGAAGAATCCGTCAGTTTCTGTTATGATAGACCGAGTTATAAATAATATTCATTCTGGTGCAATGATTTTAATGCATCCTACTACGCCGGTCGCAAATGGTTTGGATGTTATGATTAAGGAAATTAAAGACAAAGGTTATCGGATAAGTACTATAGATTCATTGTTAAGTGATGATCGATGATATGTCTAGTAGGAGGAAATTATGATAGAAAGATATATATGCAAAAATGGCCTTAGAATCGTATTGGAGAAAGTACCTTCTGTACGCTCAGTCACCATTGGCGTATGGGTTCTAGCGGGATCGAGAAATGAGAATAAATTAAATAACGGGATATCTCATTTTTTAGAACATATGATGTTTAAAGGAACGAAGAAACGTTCAGCTCAGGATATAGCCGAAGCATTTGATGCCATTGGTGGCCATGTCAACGCTTTTACATCTAAAGAGTATACATGTTACTATGCTAGAGTGCTAGATAGCCACAAAGAGTATGCATTAGAAGTACTAGCAGATATGTTTTTTCATTCTACCTTTCAAGCAGATGAAATGGAACGAGAAAAAAAGGTTATTCTTGAGGAAATAAAAATGTATGAGGACTCACCCGATGATTATGTTCACGATCTTTTAGCTGAAGCATCATTTGGTCATCATGCCCTCGGTTACCCGATCTTAGGTACGGAAGAAAATTTACAACGTTTTACAAAGGAAACGATTTATCAATACATGGATCAATATTATACAGCTGAAAACACAGTGATTTCCATTGCTGGTAACGTGGATGCTTCTTTTATTCCTGTTGTTGAACAATATTTTGATCAATTTCAATCGAATACAGAACAGCGAACAATTGAATCTAAGTTACCTAGATTTTCTAGCGAGGAGATCATTAAACATAAAGATACTGAACAAGCCCATCTCTGTTTAGGCTATAAAGGATTGCCCCTTAGTGATGATCGTTCATATAGCCTAGTTATTATGAACAATATACTAGGTGGTAGTATGAGCTCCCGTTTATTTCAAAATATAAGAGAAAAAGAAGGATTAGCCTATTCGGTGTACTCATATCATTCATCTTATTTAGACCAAGGTCTACTAACAATATATGCTGGAACGAGCAAACAACAACTTAATAGGCTAAAGGATTCTCTTATGGAAACCATTGATTTGTTTGTTACCGAAGGGATTACTGAAAAGGAACTTCAAAATAGCAAGGAACAATTAAAGGGGAATTTAGTGCTCAGTTTAGAAAGTACCAACAGTCGCATGTCCCGCAATGGAAAAAACGAACTATTGCTTAAAAGGCATCGTTCCCTTAACCGATTAATTCAAGAAATTGATGCAGTCACAATCGATTCAATTCGTTCAGTCATCGATTATGTTTTCAGTGAAGAACCTTCCCTTGCTTTAGTCGCACCAGTTTAACTTTTTGTCCAAAGTAGGTATACATTCCCACCCAACTCATACGATATAATAAAATGAGGATGTGGGGGATAAACGATGCGCTATAAGGAGATCAGTGGGAAGGAAATTGTCAATATTACCGAGGGATCTAGATTAGGAATCTTAGGTCAAACTGATCTAGAAATTGATAAAGAAACTGGACAAATCATGGCCTTTATCATATCTGATTACAAATGGTTTGGCTTAAAAAAGGATGACGGGGATGTAAAGATTCCATGGCAAGCCATTAAGAAAATTGGTAAAGATATGATTATGATTGAAGATGAATAAAGGTATCGCGCAACGCTAGGGATAACGGTCCCTAGCTTTTTTAATGTGTAAAGAAATCGCAAAAAGTTTCACCTGTTTTTCTTCACTAAGATGACGAACATACATAAGCTATTCATATATGTTTACGCAAGCATATGATCAACATTTTCTAGTTGGAGGTTGTATTGTCATCATGAAATATTTGATCGCTGTCATCGGTGGAGATGCAAGATATTTAGAACTGATTCGTCAACTTAAATTGGAAGAAAATATTTCATTAGTTCTTGTTGGGTACGACAAAATTGAACAAAGCTTTACAGGTGTTCAACAAAGTGATTTTTCTGAATTAGAAGTAGGCAAATTAGATGCAGCCATTTTACCTATTACAGGTGTAGATAATAATGGAAAAGTAGAAACCATCTTTTCAGATCAACAGATTATCATTGATACAAATTGGTTTAAGCAACTCAAAAAATCAGCTGTTATTTTTACAGGGATCGCAAATGACTATTTAACCAAGCAAACAGAGCAAGCCCAAGTAAATTTAATTCCCTTGCTTAATCGCGATGATGTAGCGATTTATAATTCGATACCGACCGCTGAAGGTACAATTATGTTAGCCATGGAAAATACAGACTATACGATTCATTCCTCAAATGTTATTGTCACTGGGTTTGGCCGGGTTGGCCATACTGTTGCTCATAAATTTGCTGCTTTAGGAGCAAATGTTGCGGTTAGTGCCAAAAGCATGATTGATTTAGCGCGCATTACAGAAATGGGATTAACGGCTATTCCGCTCGCTAAATTAACAGACAATGTTTCAAACTGTGATCTTCTCATTAACACAATTCCTGCTCAAGTGATCGGTAAGGAAACCATTCAACAGCTTCCATCCCATACAATTATTATTGATCTAGCCTCAAAACCCGGGGGAACTGATTTTGCTTATGCCAAGAAACGCGGGATCAAAGCGATCTTAGCCAAAAGTCTCCCTGGTGTTGTGGCACCAAAAACGGCTGGCAAGATTTTAGCGGAAGTGATTAAACAATATGTGAACGAAACAGCCAATAGCTGATCATTTTATTGAAAGGAGGCACTGATATGAATTTAGCGGGGAAAAGGATTGGGTTTGGGATTACAGGCTCACATACAACTTATCATAAAGTATACCCGCAAATTGAGCGGTTACAAGCTGCCAAAGCGGAGGTCATTCCCATTGTTTCCTATACAGTACAACAAACTGACACAAGGATAGGAAAAGCGAAAGACCATCTGGCAACAATTGAAAAATTGACAAACAAGCAAGTTATTCGTACGATCCCGGAAGCAGAAAGACTAGGACCAACAGAACCGTTAGATTGCATGGTGATCGCTCCATTAACGGGAAACTCTTTAAGTAAACTGGCCAATGCATTTTCTGATTCCCCTGTATTGTTTGCAGCAAAATCAACGTTACGCAATCAAAAACCAATCATATTAGGCATTTCAACCAATGATGCCTTAGGACTTAATGGTGTCAATTTAATGAAGTTATTAGCAACGAAAAATATCTACTTTATTCCCTTTGGGCAAGATGATCCTTATAATAAACCTAATTCGTTAATTGCCAATATGGACTATTTATTAGAGACAGTGAAGTTTGCCTTAAAAGGTAAACAAATTCAACCAATTATAATACCTTATCATGACAAAAATGTGGTAAAATAACAACGAATTAAATAATTTTGTAGTATAATGATACAAAGACGGATTATGTTAAGGGGGAAAGTTAATCATGACACAAAATAAAACTTATCATTTAGCAATAGTTGGTGCAACTGGTGCTGTCGGTCAAAAGATTTTACAAGTACTGGAACAAAAAGATTTACCAATTGAAAAATTAACCCTTCTATCATCAGCAAGGTCAGCAGGGAAAAAGCTGACTTTTAATAATAAAGAAATCGTTGTTGAGGAAGCAACACCAGAAAGTTTTGATAATGTCGATATCGCTTTATTTTCTGCTGGTGGCTCAATAAGTAAAAAACTTGCCCCTGAAGCTGTAAAAAGGGGAGCAGTTGTGATAGATAATACGAGTGCATATCGAATGGATCCAGAGGTCCCACTAGTTGTACCGGAAGTGAATCCTGATGCACTTGACAATCATAAAGGAATCATTGCCAACCCAAATTGTTCAACGATTCAAATGGTAGTTGCTTTAAAACCGATTCAAGAAGCCTTTGGGTTAAAACGAGTTATTGTTTCAACCTATCAATCTGTCTCAGGTGCAGGACTTCAAGCGATAGAGGAACTTGAGAACCAAACGAAACAGTATATCAATGGTGAAGAAATTACACCTGAAATTTTACCTGTTGCTTCTGAAGATAAACACTATCAAATCGCATTTAATGCCCTACCTCAGATCGATGTATTTCAAGATAATGGATATACAGCAGAAGAGATGAAGATGATTAATGAAACGAAGAAAATAATGGAAATGCCTGATCTTTCGGTAGCAGCAACTTGTGTGAGGATTCCCGTTATCGCTTCTCATTCAGAGAGTGTTTATGTTGAAGTGGAAAAAGGAAACGTGAGTGTTGAAGATTTACAACAAGCATTGCGACAAGCAAATGGCCTAGTTCTACAAGATGATCCAAGTACACAAACATATCCTACACCATTGTCAGCTGCCAATAAAGATGAGGTATTCGTAGGCAGAGTAAGACAAGATTTGAATGACAATCAAGGGTTTCATCTATGGATTGTTTCCGATAATTTATTAAAAGGTGCAGCTCTCAATACAGTGCAAATTGCTGAATTGGTGATTGAAAAGAATCTGTTCTTATAATATCTATGAAAATGTTAGCCAAAGAACGTTGCTCGTTCTTTGGCCAAATTTCTTATAAATAAACCAAGACAAGTGCCGTTTACCTATACTGTTTTCTTACATAATGATAGAGGAGATATATATATTTTCATTAAATCGAGGTGCTACGATGAAAATTCTCGTTCAAAAATTTGGTGGAACCTCAGTGCAAAATGAAGAAAATAGACAACATGTTATCAAACACATTAAAGATGCTTTAGTAGAGAAATATAAAGTAATTGTTGTCGTATCAGCACTTGGTAGAAAACCAGATCCGTATGCAACAGATACTTTGTTGGATTTAGTCAATTATCCGAATAACTATAATTCTAAAAGGGAATTAGATTTATTAATGTCCTGTGGAGAAATTATCTCAGCTGTCGTATTATCAAATGAATTGCAAAGAAATCATATTTATTCAGTTGCCTTAACAGGTGCCCAAGCTGGCTTAGTAACGAGTGAAGACTTTACCCAAGCGAAAATAAAGGAAGTAAAGGTTGAGCGTATTTTATCCGAGTTTGAAACAAATGATGTTGTCGTTGTGGCAGGATTTCAAGGCCAATCAGAATCAGGGGAAATGACAACGATTGGTCGTGGTGGTAGTGATACAACCGCTGCTGCCTTAGGAGCATCAGTTAAAGCAGAGCGCATTGAAATTTTTACTGATGTAGATGGAATTATGACTGCCGATCCCCGGGTCGTTGAAAAAGCTCGTCCGTTAAAAGTCGTCACATATACTGAAATTTGTAATCTCGCCTATCAAGGTGCAAAGGTCGTTCATCCACGAGCTGTGGAAATCGCGATGCAAGCAAAGATACCAATGCGTGTTCGCTCCACATATTCAATGGATAAAGGCACCCTTGTAACAGACGCCCGTTTGGCAGAAACAATTGATATTCCAGATCGTCTGATCACAGGCATTGCTCATATCGGTTCAATTACGCAAATTAAAATTCCTATGCCTGAAAATAGCCATCATGATCAATCAGCTGTATTTAAAGCGATGGCCGAAGCTGGCATATCTGTTGACTTTATTAATATTTCACCATCAGGTGTCATTTTTACTGTCCCTCATACAGCAAAAGATCAAGCGGAAACGATTTTACAAACCATTGGGTATGAACCTGAAATCACGGAAAATTGTGCGAAAGTATCTGCAGTAGGTGCTGGGATGACAGGGGTACCAGGTGTAGCTTCACGGATTGTTCAGGCTTTAACTGATAATAATGTTCAGATTTTGCAAGCAGCTGATAGTCATACGACGATTTGGGTATTAATAAAAGAGCAAGATCTACATGTTGCTGTAAACGCCTTACATGAAGTATTCCATTTAAGTGACACGTGAATTGTTTTAGCATAGAATAAAGTAAATAATTGATATTAAAGAAAGGTGAAACGAATGTATTTTGGCTCGATTTTAACAGCAATGGTAACGCCATTTGATGAGAATGGACACATTAATTATGACGTAACAAGTGAATTGATTGAACATTTGATCGTTCACGGTACTGAAGGCATAGTCGTTTCTGGTACGACTGGTGAATCACCAACACTTTCAACCGAGGAAAAGATTGATCTATTTAAACATGTCGTTGCTGTAGTGAATAATCGTATTCCTGTCATTGCTGGTACCGGAGATAATAATACAAAATCATCTATACAGTTAACGAAGGAAGCTGAGAAAAGTGGTGTCGATGCTGTCATGCTCGTTACCCCTTATTATAATAGACCAAGCCAAAGAGGGCTTTATGAACATTATGTAGCCATTGCTAAAGAAACAAGTTTACCGATTATGTTATATAATATACCAACCCGTTCAGGGGTGAATATGACTGCCGAAACGGTTATCCAATTAAGTGAAATAGACAATATTGTCTCCATCAAAGAAGGTAGTGGCGATTTAGATCAAATGACTAAAATAATTCAACAAACAGATGAGTCATTTAGCCTATATTCCGGTGACGATAGTATGACTTTACCTGCTTTGTCAGTAGGTGCTAAAGGCGTCGTATCGGTCGCTTCCCACATTATTGGTACTGACATGAGTGATATGGTTCGGGCTTTTAGATCAGGAAACTATGAACATGCTGCTAAGATCCATCGTCAATCGTTACCTGTTTATAAAGGGCTGTTTGCCGCTCCATCACCTGCACCAGTGAAGGCAGCATTAAGAGAAATCGGTATTGATGTTGGCGGTGTTCGTTTACCTTTAGTTGATTTAACTGAAAAAGAATTAGCTTCGTTAAAGGAAATTCTCCCAACTAAATAGCCAAATGATTAAATTCGCATGTTACACTCTCTTCTCGTTCATACTAAAGCTAAACGTATGATAGACTATGTGGTTCTGTAGAAGGAGTGTACATGTATTGGATAAGAAAAAAGATCAAACAAAAAAGAATGAAGAACAACAGGGAAATGATTCGTTAGTTGAAAAAATTAAACAATTAGGACAGGTAAATGTTCCTCAAGCACCGGATTCTAATGTTCATGTATTACCGATCATTGGACAAGTTGAAGGCCATATTCAATTGCCACCTCAAAACAAAACAACGAAATATGAACATATTTTGCCACAACTCATTGCGGTTGAGCAAAATCCGAAAATAGAAGGGCTGATTATTTTATTAAATACGGTAGGTGGCGATGTCGAAGCAGGTTTAGCCCTATCGGAAATGATAGCTTCTATTTCAAAGCCAACGGTATCTATTGTCCTTGGAGGTGGTCATTCCATCGGAGTACCAATCGCCACATCGACGAATTATTCATTTATTGTTCCTACAGCAACGATGACGATTCATCCGATACGTTTAACTGGCTTAGTGATTGGTGTACCACAAACCTTTGAATATCTGGATAAAATGCAAGAACGAGTGATTAATTTTGTCGTTAAGCATTCAAACATTAAAGAAGAAAAATTTAAAGACCTTATGTTTGCCAGAGGAAATTTAACGAGAGATATTGGTACGAATGTAATTGGTGAAGAAGCAGTCAAATATGGTCTGATCGATGAAGTTGGTGGCGTCAAAGAGGCGATGAATAAAATTTATGAATTGATTCAACAAAATAGCCATGACACCGAGGTGAAACAATGATACTATATACACCATTATGTGAAACAGATGTTTTTCCAATCAATGAGGCAGATTATGCAAATTACGAATATGTTTCCTACGAAGGTAAATTACTTTATGTTGAAAAACAGGCTGACGGATCTTATCAACTTATCCAACTGATCTCAACAGATCCGCAAGATTATTTAAACAAAGCTTATCAACCAGGAACATTGTTATCATAGTCTCACCGATTAACCTATGTATATTGCGAGAATATGCTATAATATAACAAAGCCTGAAAGCCCCTCGCCATTCGGCAGGGGCTTCATATTCCAATACATTGTAATGGATATGGAAGCTAGCTGAAGGGGTGAAACAATGGCTAGAAAAAGAAAAAGAAGAAGAAGACGCTTAAAAAAACAATTACAGTATGAATTGCTTGGCCTACTATTTATCTTTTTAGCTATTTTTGGCAGTGGTGCTAGTGCAATTAGTGACGGAAAAATACCAGCAGGTTTAGAACATATATTTCGGTTCTTTTTCGGTATATGGTATTTTTTTGCATCGCTAGCACTCCTCATTACAGGACTGTTCTTGCTCATCAAACGACGATACCCTGATTTTTTTAATAAGAAATTAATCGGTTTTTATTTTGGTTTCTTAGGCCTCTTACTCCTAACCCATATTCAATCTTATGAATCTATTCTCTTAAGTAAGGAAAATGCATCCATTTTGAAAATGACCTGGCAATCTTTTGTTGCTTATTTAAATGGACAAGCAACTGTATCCCAATTAGGTGGCGGATTTGTCGGTGGCTTGTTATTTGCTTTTTGCTATTATTTATTTTCTGCAGCGGGCGCCAAAATCGTGGCCGTTTTTTCCATGATTATCGGGTTTATATTTCTGACAGAATTTTCCCTTGGTCAGTTTTTTATTCAATTAGGACAAAAGATTGCTGAATTTTATCAATATGTCAAAAATAAAGGAATCGAATTCAAAGAACAGTCCGCGAAGAAAAGGGATGAAAAACAAGAAGATTGGCAAGGCATGGATCCACCAATCGCAGAGTCTAGTGAGGAGGAATTGCCAGATATTGCTTATTCCTTCGATAATGGTCATCATATGATGTATCCGCCAATGAACGAGCAAGATGACGAACAACTTGAAGAAGACGATACAGATTTCATACATAATATCGGTACTGTTGAAAAAGAAAATACGGATTACCAACTACCACCTATTGATTTACTCGTTGAACCAGCTTATCATTCTAAACAATATGATACATCACATATTCAATCAACAGTACGCACATTGGAAAAGACGTTCCAAAGCTTTGGGGTAAAGGCAAAAGTAGCCAAAGTACATGTTGGACCAGCCGTGACAAAATATGAAATTTTACCAGATGCTGGGGTAAAGGTGAGTAGAATTGTCAGTTTACATGATGATTTAGCTTTAGCACTTGCTGCTTCAGACCTTAGAATTGAAGCACCTATTCCAGGAAAATCAGCGGTCGGAATTGAGGTACCTAATAAAGAAATATCTACGGTGTTACTCAGAGAAGTGTTAGATGTGATGACGCAGGATTCTTCTAAACTATTATTTGCTCTTGGCAGAGATGTTTCAGGACAAGCTGTTGTCGGCGAATTAAACAAAATGCCCCACCTTCTTATTGCCGGTGCAACAGGAAGTGGAAAGAGTGTTTGTATTAATGGGATCATCACGACCTTACTCATGCGCACCAAGCCCCATGAAGTGAAAATGATGATGATTGATCCGAAAAAAGTGGAACTTAATATTTATAATGGCATTCCGCATTTACTTACACCTGTTGTCACGGACCCTAAGAAGGCCGCGAAAGCATTACAAAAAGTTGTTGCTGAAATGGAAAGGAGATATGAGCTCTTTTCCGAAACGGGAACACGGAACATTGAAGGTTATAATGATTATATTGTAAAATCAAAAACAGACGAAGAACAGACAAAACTTCCATATATTGTTGTGATTGTTGATGAATTAGCTGATTTAATGATGGTAGCATCTAAAGATGTGGAAGATGCCATCACTCGTTTAGCTCAAATGGCTCGTGCAGCTGGAATTCATCTCATCATTGCTACTCAACGGCCATCAGTTGATGTCATCACAGGTGTTATTAAAGCAAATATTCCTTCGAGAATTGCTTTTAGTGTATCATCTCAAGTTGACTCAAGAACGATCCTTGATACGGGCGGTGCAGAAAAATTATTGGGCCGTGGCGATATGTTATACCTTCCAGTTGGCCGTTCTAAGCCAATCCGGGTACAAGGAGCATTTCTATCAGATGAAGAAGTTGCTAGAGTAGTCGAACACTGTCGAGGCGAACAAGAAGTAGTATACCATGAGGAAATGATTCCTGATGATAATGGTGAACAGTATGAGGATGTGGATGATGAATTGTATGAAGATGCTGTCCAATTAGTGATTGAAATGCAATCAGCCAGTGTATCCATGTTACAAAGACGGTTTAGAATTGGTTATAACCGGGCTGCGAGATTAATAGATGCCATGGAAGATAGAGGTATTGTCGGCCCACACGAAGGAAGTAAACCACGAATGGTATTAATTGATAATCATACAGAGGAAAAATCATCCTAAAAAATCATCCTAATTAGACAAAGGGGGAAGAGCCTGTGGTGATTGATTACAATCCTGAACAACATTCCCAGGCATATTTATATATTGTTGATCATATTAAACGAAATATCGAAAATGGTGTCTTTAAAGAAAAGGAATTGCTTCCGTCTGAATTTCAATTGGCCAAACAATTCGGTGTTCCGCGCACCGTGTTAAGGAAATCATTACAAATTTTAGAAGAAGACAATGTTGTTACGGTTATTCCAGGTATGGGTGTATTCGTCAATCCGAAACCTGTCTTTTCTTCTAACATTGAGGAATTGCACAGTGTGACGGCAACCATTGAAAATACAGGCAAAGTAGCTGGATCCCAATATTTATCTATTGATGTCATCCAAACAACTGAAGAAGATCGCAAACTGTTTAAATCAGATGATTTAAAGGCGATCGTGAAGGTTGAACGGATACGTACAGCCAATGATGAACCGGTTGTGTTTAATATCGATAAAATCCCAGCAGGCTTAATTCCCATTGAGCGTATTGATAAAGAAGAATCAATGTTTAAAATGATGGAGACCTATGCTAATAAACCTATTAGTTATGCAGTCTCATATATTGAGCCGATTGGCTATCACGAACGGATCTATGATATATTACATTTTAATCCAGAACAATCCTTACTCTTATTAAAGCAAATTCATTATACAAAAGATGATGAACCTGTTCTTTATTCCTTAAATTATTATCGTCCAGACATGTTTAGCTTTCATGTTGTCCGCAAAAGAGAATATTAGAAAATTTATGACTGATTTGTTATTTCATTTCGAAATGATAAATCAGTTTTTTTCTGAAAAAATGGTTAGCATTTTGAAAACAAGGTAAAATATATGGAGATTGTTCGCCATATTTATGCTACATTATATATTATGATGATACGGAATGGAGGATTTCAATGGACGCAATTAATGAGAAGACGATTGTAACAAATGGTTTTCGCCTACACATGATTCCAACAACGAAGTATAAAACCATTCATTTTGTTGTAAAATTCAAAGCATTACTTAATCGAGAAACAATCACGACTAGAGCGTTGCTACCATATGTGTTACGTCAAGGAACCGAAAACTATCCCACGGAAAGAAAATTACAAATTAAACTAGATGAATTGTACGGTGCCACGTTATCAATCGATGCTGCGAAAAAAGGAAATCATCACATTATTAGTTTTAGACTGGAAGTAGCTAATGATAAATTAATCAACGAGACAAACAATCGTTCCCTTATTGAAGAAGCAATTAATTTTTTGAAAGAAGTCATTTTTGCCCCTAAAACCGTTGAGCAAAAATCATTTGATCCTCAGATTGTCGAACGAGAGAAAAAAACATTGCAACATAAAATACAAGCGATCGCGGATGACAAAATGGCTTATGCCAATATGCGTTTAATCAGTGAAATGTGTGCTGGTGAGCTGTATGAAATTCCAGTCTATGGATATGAAAAGGATTTAGGCAATATTACAGCTACTAGTGCTTATGAATATTATCAAAACATGCTAACTGAAGATGACCTCGATATTTATATTCTTGGCGATTTTGATCAACAATTATTACAAAATACAATTTCAGCAACATTTCAACGAGATCATCAGCCAACGGAACATGATGTAGAACTGACAGAAGGCGCTACTATCCGTAAAGACGTTAAAGAAGTAATTGAAAAACAACCCGTTCAGCAAGCAAAGCTTCATTTAGGTTATCGGACGAATACCACGTTTCGTGATGAAGATTATGCCGCCTTGCAAGTATTCAATGGACTTTACGGTAGTTTTCCTAGTTCTAAATTATTTATTAATGTCCGGGAAAAAAATAGCCTAGCCTATTATGCAGCTTCAAGATTAGAAAGCCATAAAGGATTATTAATCGTTTTTAGTGGAATTGCATCTGAAGATTATGAAAAAGCGAGAGAAATTATTGAATTACAAATGGAAGCCATGAAAAAAGGGGATTTTACCGAGCAGGAACTATCAGAAACAAAAGGACTTATTATGAGTTCGTTGCGTGAAACACTTGATCACCCTCAGGGAACGATAGAACTACTGTATCAACAAGTGATTGCGAATACAAAATTAACGATCAATGAATATTTTGAACGCATCAATCAGGTAACAAAAGAAGATATTATAAAAATTGCCGAAAAAATTCATGAAGATACGGTTTACTTATTAACGGCTGAGGAGGGACAAACTGATGAAGAAAATGAACTATGAGATGATTCAAGAAACAGTCTACTCAAAAATATTACCTAATGGCTTAACCGTTTATCTCATACCAAAGCGTGAACGAGCCAAAACCTATGGTTTGTTCACTACCAATTATGGTTCGATGGACCAAACATTTGTACCGATTGGTGAAGAAGAACCAATCACCGTTCCTGATGGAATTGCTCACTTTTTAGAGCATAAATTGTTTGAGAAAGAAGACCGAGATGTCTTTGCTGATTTTGGCAGACTGGGAGCTTCACCGAATGCCTATACATCCTTTACGAAAACAGCTTATTTATTTTCCGCTACCGACAATATCGAAGCAAACGTTGAAACATTACTTGATTTTGTTCAAGATCCATATTTTTCAGAGGCTTCCGTTGAGAAAGAGAAAGGAATCATCACCCAAGAAATTAAAATGTATGATGACCAACCAGATTGGCAATCATTTATCGGAACAGTCCAAGGGATGTTCAAAAATCATCCGATCAAGATAGATATTGCTGGCACGGTTGAATCGATACAAACGATTACTAAAGATGATTTATATACTTGTTACCATACGTTTTATCATCCAACAAACATGACTTTATGTGTAGTTGGTAACTTTGAAGCTGAAGAAATGATGACCTTCATTGAGGAAAATCAAATGAAGAAGCAGTTTGTCCAAGCGAATGAAATCAAGCGAAGTTTTCCTGAAGAACCAGCGGAAGTGGCTATGAAAGAGCGCAAGATAGTCATGCCAGTTTCCATTGCTCAATGTACAGTTGGTGTAAAAGAAGTAACGACGAAGTTGTCTGCAGAAGAATTTATTAAACGTGATCTCCTCCAGGAAATTATTTTGGATTATTACTTTTCAAAGGCTGGTAAATTTTATGAAAAGTTATATGATGAAAATTTAATAAGTAGTAATTTTAGTTTTAGTACAACCGTAGATAGAAATTTTGGTTATTCTTTAATTGGAGGTCAAACAACTGAACCTGACCGTTTTGCAGATAAAATGATCGAGTTACTCTTAAGTACCAATGACGACTCCCTTTCTGAAGAAACATTTCTACGACTAAAGAATAAAAAATTAGGTCGTTTATTACGGGCGATGAATTCTTTAGAGTATCTCGCTAATGAAACCATTCATTATCACATAAATGGAATCGACTTTTTTCAGTTGTCAGATATTATACAATCATTAACACTTGATGAGGCAAACGACTTTCTAAAAGACTGGATTACAGAAGATAAACTTACTGTCTGTAAAATTGTAGCGAAGTAAATCGAGGGATCATTATGGGGAAGAATGTGTTCATTGTTGGAGCAAGTGGTGATATTGGTAGGGCAATTGCTAAGAAGTTAGCAAATGAAAATTACCAGCTGCTTTTACATTATCATCGAAATCAAGAAGCGATACACAATTTAACGAAGGAACTTAATCCAGAGCAAGTATTAGCTGTCGTTCAAGGTGATTTAACGAATCAAAAAGATATTGAACGTATGCTTGAGGAAATTGTTTTTCCGGTTGATATCATTGTTTTTGCTAGTGGTATCGCTCATTATGGGTTGTTTCAGGATTTATCCATCGATACGATCGAAAAAATGTTAATGATTCATGTACAGGCACCTTTGTTCATTACCAAACATTTTTTACCTGAAATGATTCAACGCCAATCAGGGAATATCATATTTATTACGTCTGTTTGGGGGCATGTTGGTGCTAGTTTCGAAGTGCTTTATTCAACGGTTAAAGGTGCGCAAAATAGTTTTATTAAATCTTTAGCTAAAGAAGTTGCCCCAAGTGGAATCATTGTCAACGGTGTTAGTCCTGGATTCATTGATACGAAGATGAATAGTCATTTGCACGAGGATGAAAAAGAGGCACTTATTAGCGATATTCCAATGCAAAGATCTGGAACGGTTGAAGAGGTAGCCCACGTTGTTCATTTTCTCTGTGATGAAAAGACAACTTATATTCAAGGTGAAATCATTCATGTAACAGGTGGCTGGCACTAATCCAAAATGGTTCTCTCCTTTATTTACGATGTATAAACTATCGTATATTTCGAATACTAGGAATGAAATATGTGAAGGAGGGTCCAACATGTCAGTTTTGGAAAATTTTGATACATGGAAAGAATTTCTAGCAGATAAACTTGAACAAGCAAAAGAACATGGTATGAGTCAACAAACGATCGAAAGCGTGGCTTATGAAGTAGGCTCATATTTAGCGCAAAACGTAGATGCTGAAAACAAAGAAGAAGCCGCCTTAAAAGAGTTATGGAACGCAGCTTCAAAAGAAGAACAACAAGCGATAGCGAATGCAATGGTCAAATTAGTTCAACAAAGCCATTAAAATCACATTGTTTTGCGTATGTTTAAAGCATGGTAAATAGATAATCGTTGTACATGGAGTCTTTTTTAAGGCATTAAAAAATTGTCGTTGTCATGAATAATAGCTTTTTTTAATGACATAGACGAGATTATCTTTGATCTAAGCTTTACACCTTTGCTCTTATGTTAACGAACGATCAAAGATAATGAATGCCAAAAGAGATGTCTCATGTCAACGATTTTTTTCTGAGTTGACTTTAACTTTTTCATAAAAAAGCTAGCAATTAAATGGAGAAAAATACCAAACATCTAGTAATATTCCTTAAAAACGTTATAATAGAATATAATAAGGCACATATGAGATTATCATTTATAAATCTTCACCAAGTAAAGTTATTTTTTAGATTGATTTTATAATGTTGATTAGGTAACATGAAATTATAATGTACATAAGGGTGTTGATGATAATGAGTACAGAATGGTATCTTGAATATGAACTCCAATACAATCGCCCTGGCTTACTTGGTGAAATCGCTTCACTCTTAGGTATGTTAACAATTAATATTATTACGATAAATGGTGTAGAAAACAATCGACGAGGTATGTTATTAACAACAGAAAAAACTGAATATATTTTGCGTTTACGATCCATTTTACAAACGATGGATACAATAAAAATCACAAAATTACGTAAACCTAAGTTACTTGACAAACTTGCTGTCAGACATGGAAAATACATTCATCGAGATTCTAATAACCGTAAAACAGTTAAGTTTGTTCGAGATGAGTTAGGTTTATTAGTCGATTTTATGGCTGAATTGTATAAAAGTGATGGTCATAAATTAATTGGTATTCGTGGCATGCCCCGTATCGGAAAAACTGAATCAGTTGTGGCTGCTAGTGTATGTGCGAATAAACGATGGGTATTTGTTTCAAGCACCTTATTAAAACAAACAGTACGAAATCAGCTGATAGAAGGCGAATATAGTGAAGATAATATTTATATTATCGATGGCATCGTGTCTAAGCGCCGTGCAAGTGAAAGACATTGGCAACTCATTCGCGAAGTGATGAATATGCCAACGGTTAAAGTGATCGAACATCCTGATATTTTTGTTGAATCTACTGAATATACCCTAGATGATTTTGATTATATCATTGAACTGCGCAGCCATATCGATGAAGAAATAACTTATGAGAACTTACAACATTCATTATTTTTTGAGGAAAATGATTCTTCAATGTTTAATTTTTAAATATGGACGGTGTTATGTATGGAAATTGGTGCTAAACTAAGGGAAGCTCGGGAAGCAAAAAATATTACATTGGACGAACTGCAAGAAACGACAAAAATACAAAAACGTTATTTACAGGCAATTGAAGAAGGCAATTTCCATATTTTACCTGGCACTTTTTATGCGCGAGCATTTATTAAAGAATATGCGCATGCCGTTGGTTTAGATTCGAACGAATTATTAGCCTTACATGCAGATGAGTTACCTGCGATGACAGATAGGGATACGATTCAATATACACGATTACAACGATCACGTCGTAAAGCGAGCACAGGCAAGAGTTCAGCAATTTTTTCCGTTATTCCAACCATTATTGTTATTCTCTTGATCGTAGGCGTATTTTTTGTTGCCTGGCTATTAACACAGAAATCAAATCCTACTGATGATAATCTTGATCCAGTTGAACGTCAAGAGACAGATGAACTGATTCGCAACCAACAACAAATCGTAGATGATCAGGAAAATGAAAATGAAAACAATGAAAATGTAACAAATGATGAAGAGGAAATAGATGAACTACCTGAACCAGAAGTTACTTTAAACCTCATCGAGGCTGGATCAGGTCGGACGCCAGAATCAACTTTTGAATTAATAAATGCAGGAAATACCATTACATTAGTATTAGAACCTACAGGCGTAACTTGGGTTGATGTAAAAAATGACCAGGAAGAGTATTTCTTATCAACAAATACCGTAGCAGATGAGCCGATTATATTAGAAATTGAGAATCAAGAACGAATTCGGATAAATGTAGGTAACACACCCGCATTACCTAGTATTTTGATTAACGATGTTCTATTAGAGTATCCTGTTGAAGCACAGACACAGCGAATCTGGATTAATGTAAATAATTCAGATGAACCATAGCAGATAAACCCTTCTATCTATTTCATTTAGATAGAAGGGTTTTATAACTTATTAAAATGAACTTAGGAGGAAGAACAAGATCATGAACTTACCGAATAAAATAACGATGTCCCGAATTT
The DNA here is from genome assembly GCA_937925695.1 of uncultured Bacillaceae bacterium. Taxonomy (GTDB): domain Bacteria; phylum Bacillota; class Bacilli; order Bacillales; family Amphibacillaceae; genus CALAMD01. The sequence goes on from CALAMD010000096.1 coordinate 27,932, forward strand.
TTTTAATTCCTATTTTTATTCTGTTATTAAGTATTCCTTTCGATTGGGGGGAGTGGCAACTAGGGCCTACAGCATTACCTATTTCCCAGGCTATCGCAACCATCATCTTTGCTGTTGCTGCTGGCACCGATTGGCTAGATGGGTATTATGCGCGGAAACATAATTTGGTAACAAATTTAGGTAAACTACTAGATCCATTGGCAGATAAACTACTCGTTGCCTCAGCATTAATATTGCTCGTGGAAATGGGTATTGCCCCAGCTTGGGTTGTGATTATCATTATTAGTCGAGAATTTGCTGTAACGGGGTTAAGGTTAGTTGCCGCTGGCGAAGGCATTGTTCTCGCTGCTGGGGGCATGGGAAAACTAAAAACCGTTACGCAAATTATAGCTATTATTCTCCTGTTATTACATAATGTCCCGTTCGCATTAATCAATATACCAATGGATATGATCTTTTTGTATTTGTCTATGGTAATTACTGCGATATCAGGGATCGAATATTTTGTTAAGAATTTTCACGTGATGAGGGATTCGAAGTAATGAAACAAATAAAAACGGAAATCATAGCCATCGGCACCGAATTGTTATTAGGTCAAATTGCTAATACAAATGCAAAGTGGTTGTCTGAGCAACTGGCCTTTTACGGGATCGATACGTTTTATCACACGGTTGTTGGTGATAATCTTAATCGGGTAACCCAAGTTTTCGAACAAGCGCAACAACGATCTAATGTGATGATCGTTTCTGGTGGACTTGGACCGACTGAAGATGACATTACGCGAGAAGCCTTTCAACAAATGACTGGTTTATCAATGACTTATGATGAGCCAACACTTCATAAAATAGAATCTTATTTCGCCAATCAACAATTACCGATGACACCGAATAATCGTCGGCAAGCCCGAGTTTTTACTAACGCAAAAATCATCGACAACAAAGTTGGCATGGCACCGGGTATGATTGTCGATTACCAGGATAAACTTTGGTTTTTTCTCCCTGGTGTGCCTAGGGAGATGAAACAAATGGCTACAGACGATGTGTTTCCCTACATTATTAAACATTTTGATCAAACGATGGTTATTCAATCGATGATTTTACGATTTATTGGTATCGGCGAAGCAGCACTAGAACATGAGTTACAGGATTTAATTCAGTTGCAACAAAATCCTACCATTGCACCATTAGCCCAATCAGATGGATTAACGATACGCTTAACCGCTAAAGAAACAACAAGAGCAAAGGCTGAGCAATTGTTAGAGGAGACTAAGGAACAAATTGCAAAAAGAGTAGGAAAATATTTATATGGTGTGAACGATGAAACTATTGAAGAAACGATTGTTCGCTTATTGATCGAGAAAAATCAAACCATTGCAGCGGCTGAAAGTTTAACTGGCGGGTTATTTACGGAAAAGCTTATTTCTGTTGAAGGTGTATCTAAAGTATTCCCTGGTGGGATTATTTGTTATGATACGAGGATCAAACATGAAGTATTAAATATTTCAAATGAACTCATAAAATCCTATGGTGTTGTTAGTAAAGAGTGCGCTTATGCCATGGCTCAACAAGTCGCTCAAAAAATGAAGGTCGATATCGGGATTAGTTTCACCGGTGTTGCTGGACCAGAAACATTAGAAAATAAAGAAGTTGGCACAGTATATATAACTGTTTTTCATCGATCTGGTAAACATTTGACGAAGAAATTCATTTTCCAAGGCGATCGACAAACGATTAGAAGGAGAGCGACTTTAAAAGGCTTTGAAATGTTGTTTTATTTTCTAAAAAACGAAATTAACGACTCATGATTAGTTCAAAACCGTACATTATCTCAAGTAAATTTACATTTTTACCTTTATTTGAAGAAACAATTTAAAAAAACAATGGGAACATCCATTCGTATTTGTTGTGTAAAAGATAAAAAAACTGTATGATAGTGATAGTTGATAAAGGGGAGGAATGATCCATTGAGTAATCGAAAACAAGCTTTGGATATAGCTTTACGACAAATAGAAAAACAATTTGGTAAAGGTTCAATTATGAAATTAGGTGAAGACGCTGAGCGGAAAATTGCTACCATTCCAAGTGGATCACTGGCATTAGATGTAGCTCTTGGGGTTGGTGGATATCCGAAAGGTCGAATCATTGAAATATATGGACCTGAATCATCTGGTAAAACAACCGTTGCTTTACATGCGATTGCGGAAGCCCAGAAATTAGGCGGTAACGCTGCATTTATTGATGCTGAGCATGCGTTAGATCCAAATTATGCGAGTGCTTTAGGCGTTGACATTGAAGAATTATTATTATCCCAACCAGATACAGGAGAACAAGCCTTAGAAATTGCTGAAGCCCTTGTTCGTAGTGGTGCGATTGATATCATTGTTATTGACTCAGTAGCCGCCCTTGTACCGAAAGCAGAGATTGAAGGTGAAATGGGTGACTCCCATGTCGGTTTACAAGCACGTCTTATGTCCCAAGCGTTACGGAAATTATCAGGAGCCATTAATAAATCTAATACGATAGCCATCTTTATTAACCAAATTCGTGAAAAAGTTGGCGTATTGTTTGGTAATCCAGAAACAACTCCGGGTGGACGAGCCCTCAAATTCTACTCTACCATTAGATTAGAAGTCCGTCGGGCTGAAACACTAAAAGTCGGTAATGATATGGTAGGTAACAAAACAAGAGTTAAAGTGGTTAAGAATAAGGTAGCCCCACCATTTAAGCAAGCTATGATTGATATCATGTATGGTGAAGGTATCTCTAAAGAAGGCGAACTGATTGATATCGGAGCAGAGTTAGATATTGTAGAAAAAAGTGGTTCTTGGTATTCTTATAAAGGTGAAAGACTCGGCCAAGGTCGAGAAAATGCCAAACAATTCTTAAAAGAAAATGAAGATGTTATGGAAGAGATCAATGCAGCGATAAGAGCTCATTATCAGATGGATGGCGAAACTCCTGCTGAAACAGCCGAAGAAGAAACGATAGAATCATAAATCTAGATGATCACAACTGTTATATGTTAGTTACTAACATGTTATATGAAGTCCTTTAAAATGTTTTCAATCATGCATTATTTATGATTGAAAACATTTTTTTGCTAAACACTAACTAGTGATGGTACACTGACACTCTTATATACATAAATGGGGCTGACTGAAACAGTTCCAGATGACACATGAGGCCTACTTATTTTCGGTGACCAATACTATATGACAAAGAAATTCGACCTGACTCTATTACAAGCAACAGAAATCAAGATAAAAATCGAATACCCCATTAGCATGTCACATTAACACCATTATTATCGAGAAAATACGAGAAAACCCTTGTCAAGTTTTAAATATGTGTAAAATTTTACTCGGGGGATATTTAGGTTATTTTATTAGATAAAAAA
>CALAMD010000097.1 GCA_937925695.1 uncultured Bacillaceae bacterium
ACTAAGATAATTAAAGAAAATGAAAGTATGTGTCCAATCTAAGGGGGCCTAGCCGGAAGTTGATCCAAACTGGTGTGAAGTCGCTCGTAAATGGTTAGATGTTGATCCAAACCGATGCGAAGTCGCTCGTAAACTGTTAGAAGTCGATCCATAACCGTGCGAAGTCGCTCGATAACAGAAGTAAGTCGATCCAATACATTGCAAACTTGCTCAAGAAAAAGTTTTTCCATCACTTTGATGACTAATCCGTCCTCACAACCGCTTAACTACACATAGGGTAATTTATGTGCCATAATTTATTCATATATTATTGACGTTCTTCTTTAATAATAGATCATATGAGAAAGGACGATCATATGTCTGCAACAAGTGATGAAATTATTTTAAAAGGGCTGAGAGAAAATAATTTAAAGAATATAGATTTAACACTTCCTAAAGGAAAAATTATTGCTTTTACTGGTGTATCAGGTTCAGGTAAAAGTTCAGTTGTGTTTGATACGTTGGCACGCGAAAGTAGAAGGCAAATGACGATGAATTATCCGAACTATGTCAGATATCAGATGCCTAGATATGAGCGTCCGCATGCTGATCTTATTCAAAATATTAGTCCGGTTGTCGTTGTTGAGCAGAAACAATTGCGGGGGAATTCGCGTTCGACTGTTGGTACCTATATGGATATTCATCCGCTGATCAGACTTTTGTTTTCCAGAATTGGTAAGCCATCGATTGGCTCGGCAACTGATTTTTCTAGTCAAAGTTCCTTTGGAAAGTGCCCTGAATGTAATGGTTATGGTGAAGTCGTTAGACCTGATGTCGATAAATTAATAGACGTCAATAAATCTTTGCGTGAATATGCAGTTCAATTTAAACCTTTGTCACCCTCCGGATGGCAAGGCCGTTGGATGATGACGTGTGGCTTGTTCGATCCTGATTTACCGATTAAAGATTATCCAGAAGATACACGCCATTTGCTCATCTATGGACCAAAAGATGGTAAGCCGGTGAATGCACCCTTTCATACAAAACACGGTCCGCAACGCCATGATTGGGATGGGATTATTCCGCGATTTATTCGTCTCTACATCAATCGTGATATTTCAAAACTAAAAGGAATTACAGAAGAAGATGTATTAGCAGTTTCGTCGCAAATGGCATGTTTAACCTGTCAAGGGTCTGGTTTAAATCCTCAAGTATTGGCGTGCCGAATCAACGGTTTAAATATTGCCGAATATGATCAACTAGAGTTGACGGATTTACTTCTTGAACTACAAACCATCGAGGACCCACTCGGGGAAGCGATCGCCCAACAAGCGATGATAAAAATAGAACAGCTCGTCCAATTAGGATTAGGTTATTTAAATTTAGGACGGCGTATGGATACGTTATCTGGCGGTGAAGCACAACGGGTGAAAATTGCTCGTCATTTAGGGAGCAGCTTAAACAACCTTACATATATTTTTGATGAACCGAGTGCTGGCCTGCATCCGGAAGAAATTGCGAAATTGACAAAGATGATGAAAACAATTAAAGCCAATCATAATACAGTGATTGTTATTGAACATGATCTATCCATTATAAAGGAAGCTGATCTGATAATTGAAATGGGTCCCGGTGCTGGCATCCATGGTGGTGAAGTGGTTTATCGTGGGAAGCCCACCGGATTGAGAAACTCCCATGCCGTTACCAATATTAATCACCAGCTAACCATTAATGAAACGCCACGAGCAACGGAAGAATTTTTCACAATAAAAAATGCCCATCACCATAATTTAAAAAATATCTCGGTAGACATACCTAAAAATGTTCTCGTATCCATATGTGGGGTGTCAGGTTCAGGAAAAAGTTCATTACTGCTAGGTGCGTTTAAAGACCGTTATCCAGAAGCGATCACCGTCGGGCAGGGAAGCATTGGTACGTCAAGTCGGTCCACTTTAGCAACTTACATGGGGATCATGGATGATATTCGTGCCATTTTTGCCCGAGCGACTGGCCAACCAGCGGGATTATTTAGCTTTAACTCTCTCGGGGCTTGTCCAATTTGTCAGGGGAAAGGCGAGATAAAACCTGATGTTGCTTTTGCCGATCCTATTACCGTGACCTGTGAGGCGTGTGGTGGAACAAGATATTCGGCGGAAGCCTTATCCTATCAATATCAAGGAAAAAATATTGTTGATATTTTAGCGTTAACAATTGATGAAGCGGTACATTACTTTACCACACAAAAAATTTTGAAAAGGGTAGCCACTTTGCAAGAAGTAGGCTTAGGCTATTTAACCCTAGGTCAATCAACTAGTTCCCTGAGTGGAGGTGAAAGTCAACGGCTAAAACTAGCCAGCCAGTTACATAAAGAAGGGCAAATTTATATTTTGGATGAGCCGTCACTTGGCTTGCACATGAAAGATAATGACAAGCTATTAACAGTTTTTCAAAAACTTGTTGAGCGCGGGAATTCGGTGTTGATCATTGAGCATAATTTAGATTTTATAGCCGCGAGTGATTGGGTTATTGAATTAGGTCCAGGTGGTGGAAAAGAGGGTGGACACATCATCTTTGCAGGAACACCAAAAGACATGCTCAACGCGAAAACGCCAACAGCAAAATGGTTAAGGAAAGGTGTAGAGATCCGATAACCTAGAACGTTTCTCGGTTAAAGCATTTCAGTAGAGTACCTATTTGCAGGAGCGCATAATTCAAAAATTGAAAAAAACCCCATCGCTTATTTTACAAAAACTAAAC
>CALAMD010000098.1 GCA_937925695.1 uncultured Bacillaceae bacterium
AGTTATTAGCTGAACTAACATCACCTGAGGAGCAAATATATGAAGTACCGAAAAATTTTCAAGGCACACTAAGGGATTATCAAAAGAAGGGTTATCAATGGTTTAAATCATTAAGTGCTTATCAACTAGGAGGTATTCTTGCTGATGATATGGGATTAGGTAAAACGATCCAAACCATTGCCTTTCTTTTATCAGAGAAAAGAAAACGACCGCACTTGGTTGTCGTACCCTCTGCTGTTGTTTATAATTGGAAAAATGAATTTGATAAATTTGCTCCTGATTTATCAGTTGAAATTATGACAGGCTTACCAGATGAGCGCAAAGAACAAATTAGGAATAAGCAAGATAAAGATGTGTGGATCACATCCTATGGTACATTACGGCAAGATATTGATTTGTATCAAGATATACACTTTGATACTTTAATTCTTGATGAAGCCCAATTCATTAAGAATTACATGACAAAATCATCCCAAGCCGTTCGCCAAATTCATGCAAGATGTCGATTTGCGCTCAGTGGAACGCCAATTGAAAATTCGTTGATAGAATTATGGGCTATCTTTCAAGCCGTATTGCCAGGTTTGTTGCCTAGCCAAAAGGTTTTTAATCAATTACCCCATGAGAAAATTGTAAAATTGACGAAACCCTTTATTTTGCGACGAGTAAAAGAGGATGTATTAACGGAGCTACCTGAAAAAATAGAATCTGTATATTTAACCGAGTTAACGACCGAACAGAAATTAATCTATCTCGGTTATTTACGTCATATACAACAGGAAGCTACTGAAGCGATTCATCAAGATGGCTTTCACCAAAGCCGAATGAAGATATTGGCAGGATTAACTCGCTTACGCCAAATTTGTTGCCATCCATCTTTGTTTATGGACAGCTATGATGGCAAATCTGGTAAGCTAGAGGAATTACTTGATCTCATTCATCGGTCCATTGAACAAGGGAAGCGACTTCTCGTTTTTTCACAATTTACAAGCATGCATGATTTAATCAGACAAGAATTAGCGGCTGTTGAAATTGATTATTTTTATCTACATGGTCAAAACCCAGCAAGGGAACGTTTAGCCATGGCTGAACGTTTTAATCAAGGTGAAAAACAGGTCTTTCTTATTTCCCTGCGTGCTGGTGGAACTGGACTCAATTTAACTGGGGCCGATACGGTCATCTTATACGATTTGTGGTGGAATCCTGCTGTTGAAGATCAAGCAGCTGGCAGAGCCCATCGTTTCGGCCAAGATAAAGTAGTCCAAGTGATCAGAATGATTACAGAAGGTACAATCGAAGAAAAAATTTATGAATTACAGCAGAAAAAACGGGAACTCATTGATAAAATTATTCAACCTGGTGAAACGATGTTAACGAGTTTGACGGAAAAAGAGATCCGAGAAATATTGAGCATCTAAGTGGATAAAGTTGAACTGTAATAGAAGAGGTGTATAAAAATAAATGGGGAAACAACATGATTTTACGCAAGGAAATATCATGAAGCAATTAATTGTATTTTCCGGTCCAATCATGCTGACAAATTTATTACAAACCTCATATCAAATTGTTGATAGCTTATGGATTGGAAACTTACTTGGTGCACAGGCTCTAGGAGCTGTTACGATATCAGGGACAATTATTTTTACTGTCCTTTCACTTGTGATTGGATTAAACAATGCAGCCCTTACCATTTTATCTCAACAAAAAGGTCGTGGTGATCAACAAGGACTAAAGAGTTATCTGAATGCATTTGTGGTTATTTTAACAACATTGGCGCTCGTACTTGGGGTCCTAGGTTTCTTCTTCTCGGAAACACTCCTAAATATTTTAGGTACACCAGAAGATTTAATGAAACCAGCAAAGGCCTATTTACAAATTAACTTTATCGGAATCTTATTTTTATTTGGTTACAATTTCATTAGTACGGTATTAAGGGCTATCGGTGATAGTAAGACACCGATGCGATTTGTTATGCTCGCTGTTGTCATGAATGTTATCCTTGATCCTTTGTTTATTGCTGGTTTTAATTGGGGGATTGAGGGGGCAGCGATCGCGACGGTCGTATCCCAGGGAAGTGCCCTTGTTTATGGACTGATTTACGTTCTTTACCGGAATGTTGTTCCATTTTCAATTCCAAAGCTACCGAAACGTCATGAAGTACTTCTTATTTTAAATTTAGGTATTCCATCTGGACTACAGATGGCGGTTATCTCAGCTGGTAGTGCAGCCATTATGAGTGTAGTTACCTTATTTGGTTCAGATGTGGTTGGCGGATTTGGCGCTGCCCAACGACTTGATAGTTTGATTATGTTACCAGCCCATGCGTTAAGTACGGCTGTCAGCAGTATGGCAGGGCAAAATATTGGTGTAAAAAATTGGCATCGGGTGAAGCAGATTACCAAAAACGCCTTGCTATATAATTTTTCTATTATGATCTCTATTGGTATTATCATCTTTTTCTTTGGCGAGTATGGTGTCCGCTTATTTATTCAAGAACATGATGCTGTTGCTTTTGCAACGAGTTATTTACGCATCATGGCCTTTTGTTTTCCGTTTCTCGGCATTAACTTTATTTTAAATGGGATTGTTCGGGCTGCCGGGGCAATGTATCAAGTATTGATTTTAAATATTATTTCATTTTGGGTTTTACGATACCCCTTTACCGCTCTATTTGCCAATCTTTTTGACGAAGACGGAATAGCTATCGGTATGGGATTAAGTTTTATGATCAGTAGTATCTTTGCGACGTTATATTATATATACGGAAAATGGCGGGAAAAAGATTTATTTAATCAACAGGCTGAGTCTAATTAGGATGTTATCCACACAATGTGGATAACCTGAGGATAACCACAATATCTTGTAGGGAACAGCTGTTCATCTACGAAATATAGTTTGGAAAAGTTAGACTGCTTTTTCTTCCATATGTTAAGAAAAATTGCTATGATACATTTAATAAAAAACAGTCATCAACGATCCTAACGATGGTAAGAAACATGACATTTTTAGACCTAATCATTGTCAATGATGCCACGTTAATTTAAATAAAGAGGAGGAAAAATGCAATGAAAAAAGAAATTCACACAGTTAAGGCACCAGCAGCAATTGGCCCATATTCACAAGGAATTCAAGTAGGAGATTTTCTTTTTCTATCAGGGCAAATTGGCATTGATCCGACAAATGGAGAAGTGGTTTCAGGAATAACAGAACAAACACATCAGGTTATGAAAAACATCAAAGCTATTTTGGAAGAAGCAGACGCAGACTTTTCTCATGTTGTTAAGTTTACGATATATTTAGCCTCGATAGATGATTTTGCGATAGTTAACGAAATCTACGGCAGTTATTTACAAAAACCTTATCCAGCCCGGTCTACTATCGAGGTAAGTCGATTACCAAAGGATGTTTTAATCGAAATAGATGCGATTGTACATCGACCAGTCAACAATAAATAATGGATCAAAAAAAGAATTGGCTAGAAATTAATTTCTGCCAATTCTTTTTTTATTTGGATTCTAATTTTATGCAAACATTCTTCTGGTGTCTTTCCGTATATATTTTGGTTATTTACGATGGCAAAGGGTACTGAACGACATAAACCACATAGAGATAAACATTGGTTAATAATCACGGCAACTTGTGAAAACTCTTTTTCGAGAATGTCCTCAACATCTAGTTTATTGAGTACATTAGCGTCGCATACTTCAACGACGATTGCTTTCATCGTTCTCACTTTCTTTCTATTTAGTAAGATTTAACATGTTTTCGTTCAGCCTCATCATAACATACTGAACAAGATTTCGTTATGTTTTTTGTTTGACAAAGGTCATTCTTACCCAATGTTTCTTCTGCCAACGTCTGAGCATAAATAGTCCTCGCACCCATTCATCGGCAATCAGGCCTATCCAGATTCCGATTAATCCTAATCCGAGGTAAATACCAAAGAACCATGCTGTTGTGACTCCGATTCCCCACATCACAATAATACCTACATATACTGGAAATTTGACATCACCAGCTGCTCTTAAGGAGCTGATCATGACCATATTAAATGATCGTCCTGGCTCCAAAATAATGGTCAATAGTAACAATAGAGAACCTGTTTTTATAATAGACGGATTATCGGTAAATATACTTAAGAATTGTTCAGAGATCAAAAACATGATTGATGCCATGCCAATAGCTATGGCAGCTGATAGTTTTAAACTCTTAATTGCCCGATCATAAGCTTCTTTGATTTTCCCAGCACCAACCATATGACCAATTAAAATCTGTGTTCCTTGAGCGATTGCCATAGCAAAAACAAAGATAAACATCATGATATTTTTTGTATAAACATTAGTCGTAATGGCTATTGTCCCCATCTGTCCCATAAAATAGGTGAGCATTATTTGGCTTGTATTATATGATAGTTGTTCACCAGCTGATGGAACACCGATTTGTAGTAATGCTTTTAAATGATCGATTTGGTATATGAAAAAATCCTTGATATTTAATCCTTTTACTCTCTTTAAGAGAAGTATGACGAGCATGATGACCCCTAGTAATCTACTGATAGCCGCAACATAAGCTACTCCTTTTACGCCTAGAATAGGAAAACCAAAAGGACCGAAGATTACTAGAAAATTACCAAAGGCATTAATAATATTAATACCAATTGTTACAGTCATTGTATCTTTCGTATATCCGTAGCTTCGTAATATACCACCGATGGTACTTAATAGAGCTTGCAGGAAGATAAATCCACCTACTATTTGCATATATGTCGTTGCTTCACCGATAATCTCAGCAGGCATATCCATCAGTTTAAGAATAGGAACGGCTCCGAAAGATAATCCGGCACTCAATACCAAAGAGAACCATAGGTTTAGACTAATAGACATGACAGAAATACGGGCGGCTTCTTGCTGCAAATTGGCGCCAAGGTTTTGCGAGATTAACACGACAGCACCCTGGGCAACAATATTAAACATCACAATGACAATGGAGATGATTTGGTTGGAAACACCAACAGCTGCTACGGAGTTATCGGAATATTGACTAAGCATTAATGTATCAATATTCCCCATAAGCATATGTAACAAGAGTTCGATAAAAATAGGCCAAGTAATTGTAAATAATGATAGCGTTTTAATGTCTCTGTTCATGAATGCATCCAACTTTCAAAGTGATAGAAATATTTTACATGAATAGATTCAAAAGACAAGCTAGAAGTTATAGTATTTTCTTTGTAAAATACAAAACTTTATGATGGAGATTTTCAATCAATTTTTTCATAGACCTTAAGCTATACGATTGTTTTTCATTTTTAATCCATGCAAGTAGTAAGAGTATGCCGCTAGCCATGAGCAATCCACTCGTCACATAGAATACAGAAGAAATCCCAAAAATACCTGAAATAAATCCACCTAGCATCGGACCAAAGATATTACCAAGGAACCGAAGACTAGTGTTATAGCCAATCACCTCACCTTGCATAGCTAATGGTGCACTTTGACGAATATAGGCTACTCGAACGGGAACTAAGCCACCTATTGCAATTCCAAGGAAAAACCTAAGCGTGATTAATTGCCAAATATTTGTTACAAAGGCTGCCGGAAAATAAAAAATACTTGCCATGAAGAGTAATAGAATCATAATTTTTACATAACCAATTTTATCTCCTAATTGTCCCCAGCGTTTAGCGAGAAATAAATTTCCTAAACCAGCAACTGAGAATGCTAATCCCGACATCAAGGCAATGTTCTGAGGACCATTAATTTCGATGACATATAAAGAAAGGATTGGTTGAATGCTAAAATGAGCGATTTGAATGAGCGCAGAGATGAGTAGGACAACGATTAGCACAGGTGATTTAATAATGTGGCGAAGCACTTCAATGCGTGTATAAGATGTAGCTTCAACATGGCTAGCCACTTTGTATTGGATTTCTTTAATGCCAAACATGACGATTAGAGCTGATAAAAAGATGGTTAATGATGTCCACTTAAAGGTTGATGAAAATCCGATAAAGTCGGCTAAGCTTCCACCTAAAAGGGGACCGAGTAATGTTCCCGTAATGCTACCAGTTTGTAAGGTACCTAGGACCCGTCCAGCAATTTCCTTTCGGGTTTGGATCGAGATTAATGCTTGAGACATCGGAATAAATCCGGTAAAAACACCCATAATTAAGCGCAATAAAAAAAGGTGCCAAACAGACTTGGCATATCCCATGAGTAATACTGATATTGCTAATCCGGTGGCGGAAATAATTAATATTTTTTTCCGACCGTATTGATCACTGATTCTGCCCCAAATTGGCGCAAAAATAAATGCCGTTACAAATGTAATGGCAAAGATCCAACCTGACCAATTTTGCACATATGTTTCGGAAAAGTCACCAAGAGATTGGATGTAGAGCGAAATAAACGGCATGACCATTGTCATGCTGCCAGAAATAAAAAAGTTAGCAAACCACATGATGGCAACATTACGTTTAACGATAGATTTTTGATAAAGGATAAATAAAACACTTCTTTCTATTAAAATATTTCGACATCCTAAGTATATCGTATATTCCCATAAATTTAAACAAAATGACCTAATGATAGCCATTCATTACTTGTAAATATTTTGACTCGTACCTCATTAACATGTCCGAGATTGGATGTTTTTTGAATTATTCATTAACTTTACAGCAAAAATCGTTATAATAGGTATATATCACCTTAAGTAAATGGACAATTTCTGCATATACGAGTAAAGTGATAACTATACTTTTAAAAAAGGAGTTTGTCGTGGGATGAAAAAACTTGTTAAGCGAGCGATATTCATATTATTAGCATTTGCTTTAACCTTGGGAATTGCGACACCCGTGTTTGCTGTCAATGATGTTGATGAAACGCCAATTGTTGTTTATGGGGAAAGACTATCTGATGCCCAAGTAGAAGAAGTGCGTGACCTACTAGGCGTAGACGACCCAGACGCTGTTAAAGAACATATCATTACTGGACAAGACTATGCCACCTATATTGACGGGAATCCAGATGCCAATATGTATTCGTCAGCCAAAATTATCCCAAAAGAAGAAGGCTACGGGATCCGAATTAATATCGTAACACCGGACAATATTACTCAAGTGACCAGCGACATGTATGCAAACGCATTGCTCACTGCAGGTGTTGAAAATGCGGTTGTTGAAGTAGCTTCTCCGGTCCGCGTCACAGGTGAATCAGCATTATCAGGAATTTATAAAGCCTACGATGCAGAAGGAAAACAACTCGATAAAGAAAGAATGATCATTGCCAATGAAGAACTTGAAGTTGCAACAGATTTAGCAGGTAAAGAAGGCTTGTCTCAAGAATTAGTGAGTGAGCTATTAGCGGAGATCAAAAAAGCTATCTCAGAGCAAAATCCAGCTACAAAGGAAGATATTGAACGGATCATCAACGAACAATTAGATAAATTGGAAATCAGCTTAAGTCCAGAAGACCGTCAACTTCTCATTGACTTATTTGAAAAAATGCGTGATTTAGATATTGATTTTGATCGGATTAGAAACCAACTTGAGGACCTTGCTTCTACAATTAAAGATCGAGCCGATGAATTAGGCATAGATGAAGGATTTTGGGAGAAAGTAGGTAATTTTATAAAAGATATTTTTATTGCAATTGGAAACTTCTTTTCAGGATTATTTAATTGATAAAATAAAGGACTCGCCATAAAACGAGTCCTTTATTTTATTTCTTAACCAATTAAGTACAATCAAAATAGCTGCTTTAGCCGCTATAAAAATGAACAAATTGTGAACAATTACCTAGTGAATAAGCAAGTAAGAAAACGCATCCAAAGCGATCATTTCAAGGGGTGACTAAAGACCTAAAAATGACAATGGCAATGTTTGTAAGCAAGGATTTATTTGCATTATTGTAAAAAAAGACTACAATAAATGACAAGATAAAACTTTAGAATACGAAATAATTGTGGCAAATAAGATCCTTACAATTTCGTTTCATGATGACCTATGAATATGTTAAAATATTCACATTCATTTATCTTAATAGGCTAGCAAAAAGTACCAACAATACTTTTATTGAAATATTAAGTTCTCATAGCATATAATCTAACAATCTTGTTAAATCACCTATCACAATAAAAGGTTATCTAATTTAGCGTCTAAATTGTCACAATATTTCAATTTGCCAAAGCGATTGATGATCTATGAAGGAGGAAGAGCAGTGCCAGATCAGCGTTCCAATGACCAGGAGCTGCTCAAAATCAAAAATCTGCATACAGGTTTTATCATAGATGGCGAGCTCCATCATGCAGTAACTGACGTAAATTTAGAGGTTAGACCTAAAGAAGTCGTCTGCGTGGTTGGAGAATCAGGTTGCGGAAAAAGTGTTTTGTCCTTGTCGATTATGCAGTTGCTACCACAATTTAACGCAAAAATATCTCAAGGTGAAATTTTATTTGAAGGGCAAGATTTGACGAAGAAAACGACGAAAGAAATGAATCAAATTCGTGGTAAAGAAATTGCGATGATCTTTCAAGAACCAATGACCGCATTAAATCCTGTTTTTACCATTGGTTCGCAAATGCAAGAGGTGTTTTTAAATCATTTAAAAATTAGCAAAAAAGAAGCCCGAGAAAGATCAATCGACCTACTACGGCAAGTTGGGATTTCTCGCCCAGAAAGTGTTGTCGATGAGTACCCACACCAATTATCTGGTGGTATGAGACAACGAGTGATGATAGCCATTGCTATTGCGCTTAGCCCCAAACTATTGATTGCTGATGAGCCAACAACAGCACTTGATGTTACCGTCCAAGCTCAAATACTTGAGTTATTGAAAGAAATTCAAGAAAAAGAAGATATGGCGATCATGTTAATTACTCATGACTTAGGGGTTGTCGCCGAAATGGCCGATCGTGTCATCGTGATGTATGCAGGGCAAGTAGTTGAAAGCACCGATGTTGTTTCTTTATTTAAGGAACCAAAACATCCCTATACAAAAGCATTATTGAATAGTATTCCACGAATGGATGAAGAAGTGGATAAGTTAAATACGATAGACGGTGTTGTTCCTTCACTGCAAAATATGCCTAAAATAGGATGTCGGTTTGCTGATCGGTGTCCGAAAGCATTTGCCGATTGTACTCGTGTAACACCCGAGTATACTGAAGTAGCTAGTGGTCACTATGCAAGATGCCTCCTTTATGAATCCTGTTATCCAACTGAAACAGGGACAAAGGAGGAGATTCATTGATGGAAAATCAAGGGAATCTAAAGGATAAGCAAGATGTTTTACTTGAAGTTAAAGATTTAAAAAAGTATTATCCTGTTACGAAAGGTTTCTTTCGCCGTAAAATTGGTGATGTAAAAGCCGTAGATGGAATCTCGTTAACGTTGAAAAAAGGCGAAACCTTTGGTCTAGTCGGGGAGTCCGGATGCGGGAAGTCAACAACTGGTCGGACAATATTACGACTGGAAAATCCTACATCGGGAAAAATAATTCTCGATGGTAATGATATAACTAATATAAAGGGTAAAAAATTAAGACAAATGCGTAAGAATTTTCAAATGGTATTCCAAGATCCCTATGCATCATTAAACCCGCAAATGATGGTAGGACATATCGTTGGTGAACCACTGCGTAATTATACAAAAAAATCTTATAAAGAATTAGAAAATCAAGTAAAAGATTTGATTAAACGCGTAGGATTAAGGGAAGAAGATTATTACAAATATCCCCATGAGTTTTCAGGGGGGCAAAGACAACGAATTGGCATTGCAAGAGCACTGGCATTACATCCTAAATTAATTATTGCTGATGAGCCAGTAAGTGCATTGGATGTTTCGATCCAGTCACAAGTATTAAACTTACTTAAAGAATTGCAAGCAGGCTTTAATTTAACCTACTTGTTTATCGCACATGATTTAAGTGTAGTCAAACATATGAGTGATCGAATTGGGGTCATGTATTTAGGAAAATTAGTCGAAGTTGCGAATAAAGATGAACTTTACAAAGAACCATTACATCCTTATACGAAATCGCTAATTTCGGCTATTCCAACTCCCGATCCACAAG
>CALAMD010000099.1 GCA_937925695.1 uncultured Bacillaceae bacterium
TATTCATTGGCATATTTAATGATTTTGTTTACGTTAATGATTATCGTCACGTTGCCGATTTTTAATTAACGAGGACGTCATTCACCGATTTTGAGCGGTGGGTGGCGTTTTTTTGTTTATCTTGGAATGAGGTTTTAGCTACCATATTGCTTTTTGGAGATATTTCGGCATGGAAGGGGAGAGCTCGTCATGTTAAAAGGGGGTTCTGTTCGATTTAGATGGGACACTGCTAAATAGGGATGAATCGGTCTTACGTTCGTTAGTCACCAATACGATAGATTACAACATGTTGTCGGTCATATTGACAAGGAAACCTATATTACTAGATTTATCGCATTGGATCAACGGGGATATGTTTGGAAAGATCGAGTATATCAACAGCTCGTAAAGGAATTTAGGATAACTAAGATGACATGGGAGGCCTTACTCGATGATTATCTGAAGGAATTTAAACATCATTGTGTTCCTTTTCCAAATCTCATTAGTATGTTAGAGGAATTGCAAAATGATAATTTATTACTTGGGATGATTACGAATGGAAAAGGACAATTTCAGCTGGATAATATTAAGGCACTGGGGATTGAGGAATATTTTGATCCGATTTTAGTTTCTGAATGGGAAGGGATTAAAAAGCCCCAGTCGCAAATATTTGGCCGGGCATTAAAGCAATTAGGTATTTTACCAGAAGAAGCCTTGTTTATTGGTGATCATCCGATTAACGATGTGCAAGGAGCGCGTGATGTAGGGATGATAAGCGTGTGGAAAAAAGATGGCCAATGGACGAAGGTCGCTGCTGATTATATCATTGAAGATTTATCCGAGCTACCGAATTTGATTCAGGTCATTAACAGATAAAAAATCTCGAGAAGGGGAGCAAGATTGGATAATTGTCCCTTCTCGAGTTTTATTTATCTATTAAAAACTGACAAGTTTTGTTAGCTTGCATACAAATGCTGGCTATTTATTGTATTGAATTCGACTATCCAATTATATCGTATTTTTTCAGAATGAATGCTGGTTATTTAGCAGTTATTTTTTTATCCATGACTAACAAAATACCGACAACGAGAACCATCGTAATCGCACTTGATAAGAACGGTAATCCGATCAAATCAGATGTTGCACCAGAGACGAATGATCCAGCGATGACTCCGAGGGAGAAAAATGCATAAAATATGCCATATGCTTTACCACGATCAACTTTTGTCGAGGCATCTGCAACAATTCTATTCATGGATGGGAATACGAATGCAAATCCAACACCATAAACAACCATGAGTATCACGATAACCCAGAAAATAGAAATGATATTGAGCATAATATGGACAAATCCGATCAGACCTATACCGATTGCAACTAAGGTCACCGGTGAAAAACGATCATAGATCCGGTTTAACGGTGTTAAAAATACAATGATCGCGACGATGCCATATATGCTTAATAACATCCCAGTAATTTCCGAAGTCATAGCCATTTCTTCTACCTTTAAAGGAAAAGCAAAGGCAAAGGTACCATTACTAATCATCAGGGCGAACGCAGCTAAGGACGCTTGCAACACGAAAGGATTTTTTAATAATGGTAAGAATTCATTTAGTGAAAGCTTCCCTCTATCGGTAGGTGTATATGACTCTTCCACATATTTTGCAATTAAGATGGTACAAATAATAAATAAAATCGCCACAAAAATAAAGACATACTCGACGCTAGCGCGGGCGGCCATTGCGCCCCCAATCGCGGGACCAACAATTGCTGCTGTACCGATTGATGCGCCGGTTAGTGCCATTGTTCGACCACGAGTTTTTTTATTGGAGCGATCACCGACATAAGCAAAGGCTGCCGGAATAAGGATTCCACCTGCTAATCCGTGTAAGAATCTGATGATAAATAAATGATATCCATTTTGTGCTAATGGATAAAACACGAGAATGACTGCAGCTGCTAACATGCCAGTAAATAACATCTTTTTCCGGCCGTAACGATCAATCCAATGGCCACCAAATATATTACCGACCATATTTGTCAGGGAATATACGGCAACAATAGCACCAGTCAGTAAATGGGAGGCCCCTAATTCGATTGAATAGGGTGTGATGATTGGTAATTGAATGAATGTATCGAGAAATGAAACGATAATAATAAAGTATAAAATTCTTCTCATGGCTTCTTCCTCACTTTCTTTCCAACATTATACCTAAATTCATAAACCAATACCTATGAAATGTTTAAGACAACCCCTTTTGGGTGAAAAATTCAATAAGTTGCCACATTTATCACCGTTTGAATGAGATAAAACTTGATGGGTGTTATTTTTTCAAAAATTCAAAATTCACTCTTGACAGTTTTCAGTAGATCATATATGATAACGATAATTTAATAAATTATTTCCTTATCAAGAGTCAGGGGAGGAACCTGGTCCGACGATCCTGCAGCAACCATCACGTAACAGTGAAAAGGTGCCAAATCCAGCAAGCATGTAGCTTGAAAGATGAGGGAGAGACAAATTATGATATATTGACCTCTTCCTATTTGGAAGAGGTTTTTTAATGAAAGATCGTGATAAATGTGATCTTTCATAACAATAAAACCAACCTTTCTCATCTGGATAGTTTGAATTATTGGAGGTGAGGAAGGTTTTCTTTTTGCAATTGATAAGGAAAGGTATTGATAAAAATTAGGAGGGAATTTCAATGGGAGTTACGACAAAGCATAGCTATTATCAAAAGGGTAATCTTAAGCGTTTATCAGAATTAGGGGTGCATGCGCCAGGTTCATACAAATCATTTTTTACTTTTAATGACGAAGCGCTAGCAGAAGGCCGTTTGTCAACAAAGTTAAAAGAGTTAATTGCGGTAGCTGTTGCTCATGTTACGGGGTGCGCTTATTGCATTGATCTTCACGTTTCAGCTGTTAAGGAAGCTGGAGCCACGAAAGAGGAAGTGTCAGAGGCAATTTTTGTTGCAACAGCGTTAAAGGCAGGTTCTGCAATTGCCCATGGTATCAATGCACTGAATTCATATGATGAGATTGATGATGAGGAATATTATAAGCAAGCCTATTTAAAGCGTTTGTCAGAATTTTCAACGATCAGTGAGGATGCTTTTAATAGTTTCATTGAATTTGATCAGACAGCATTAAAATCAGGTGTGATTCCAGCCCGAGAGAAGGAACTAATAGCTGTTGCTGTCGCCCATGTAACGGGGTGCCCATATTGCATTGATCTTCATGTAAAAGCAGCTAAAAAAGCAGGCGTTACCAAGGAAGAATTAGCAGAAGCGATATTTGTAGCTGTTGCCCTTAAAGCCGGTTCAGCATTAGCCCATAGTGTGAATGCATTTGCTGCCTTTGATGATGAAGAATAATAGATTGAATCGCCCTTAAAATGGAGTCGATCCACTATAAGGGCAACTCGCCGGTTGGAAGTTGATCCAAAATGGTGCAAAGTCGCTCGTAAACGGTTGGAAGTTGATCCAAAATAGGGGAAAGTCGCTCGTAAATGGGTAGAAGTTGATCCAAAATGGTGCAAAGTCGCTCGTAAATGGCCGAAAGTTGATCCAAAATGGTGCAAACTCGCTCGTCAAAAGGGGAAAGTTGCTCGTAAATCTACTAAACTTGCTCGAAAATCAATAAATACGATCCAAATTTAAACACACTCGCTCTAACCCAAAGAATACAGCAAGGAATGAGACTTCTATCAAGACGAAAATTCAAATGTATGATGATGAGCTGATCAATCATCTGAAGTGATTAATTCGTATCGAAAAAAATGCTGTCATGTAAATTTGTGAAATATATAGGAGTTGATTTAATGAAAAAGCAAATTCGTTTAAATGGCTTTACGCAAAATTCCGTTGCGCCTCATTCGCCCGGATTATGGAAGCATCCCCAAGATCAAGGCTATCGACATGGTGATTTAGATTATTGGATTGATTTAGCAAAGTTGCTTGAACGGGGAAAATTTGATGCCGTGTTTTTGGCGGATGTGATCGGTATATACGACGTGTATGAAAGTAGCTATGAACCGGCTATTCAACATGCGGTCCAAGTTCCTTTACATGACACGCTCTTACAAATATCTGCAATGGCTGCCGCAACCACCCATATAGGTTTTGCACCGACCTACTCTGCTACCTATACTCAACCATATAAGCTAGCAAGGGAATTTTCAACGTTAGATCATCTAACGAAAGGGAGAATTGCCTGGAATATTGTGACGTCATATTTAGAAAGTGAGGCGGTAAATTTAGGGCTAGATGGCCAAATTGAACATGATACTAGATATGACCGGGCCGATGAATATATGGAAGTTGTTTATAAACTATGGGAGCAAAGTTGGGAAGATGATGCGGTCATTCAAGATGTAGAAACAGGGGTTTATACTGATCCAAATAAAGTACATCCGATAAAACATCGAGGTGAGTATTTTAAAGTGCCGGGCGTTCATTTAGTCAACCCATCGATTCAACGCACACCCGTACTGTTTCAAGCTGGTGCATCAACGAGAGGACGTGAATTTGCTGCAAAGCATGCAGAAGCTATTTTCACAACACTTGCCAATAATAATGCTGAATTAAAGGCCTTTGTCGACGACATCGCAAACAGGGCTGCTTCATACGGTAGAAAACGATCGGATTTCAAAATATTCCCTGCGATTGTACCAATCGTTGGCTCAACTGAACAAGAAGCCCAAGCTAAATATGAGGAATTACTGTCATATGTTAGTTATGAAGGAACACTGGCTCTCTTATCAGGTCATACAGGTGTTGACTTTTCTCAATTTGATCCTGATGAGTATGTTGAAAATGTAAAAACCGATGCATCACGAGGATTTTTAGAAAAATACACCATTGCAAGTACGAATAAAAGATGGACAGTGAGAGAAGCAGTGATTCATCATGGATTAGGGATTGGTGCTACAAAAGTCGTTGGCACGCCAGAGCAAATTGCTGATGAATTAGAGAAAATGGCTACTGAAGGTGATGCGGATGGGTTTAATGTGATCCAAGCAACTAGCCCAGGTACCTTTGTAGACTTTATTGATTACGTTGTACCTGTTTTACAAGATCGGGGTCTTTTTCGCAAAGAATATGAAGCAAACACATTGAGAGAAAATTTATTTGGTATTGGCAATGTTCATTTACCAAGCAATCATCCAGCTAAAATACTCACACAACAACACGGTAAGGTAAGCAAAAGATCTTAAATGAACAGACATCCGTTAACTTTCAATGCGAGGAGGTGGCATAATCATGAAAAGGGTTGTTATCTTATCTGGTAGTCCGTCTGCCCAATCTAGATCTGATATATTATTATCGTATTTAGGAAAACAATTGCAGGCCCGGGATGTGACCGTAACACATATTTCTGTAAAAGATATCCCCGAGCAAGTGCTGTGCCAGGGCGATTATACAAGTCCAATCATTCAACAAATTACGCAAAGGATTGAAGAAGCGCAAGGCTTAATTGTCGGTTCACCAGTATATAAAGCATCCTACTCAGGGGTCTTTAAGTCATTAGTTGATTTATTGCCTCAAGATATATTTAAGCATAAACCGGTTTTACCTATTATGACTGGTGGTAGCCTAACCCACTTATTAGCAATCGAATACACGTTAAAACCACTGGTGAATATATTAAAAGGTCAGAGCTTAAAGGGGATTTACTTTCTAGATTCCCAATTAGATAAAAACAACCAACAACCCATTTTGGATGATGAGTTGCTGGCGCGTACAAAAAAACAATTAGATTACTTTTTTGAGTTGATCCATCAACAGCAATCAGCTGCATCGCTATCATCTTAATTAGATGCCTACTAGTTGAATAAAACAGATACAGGAACTCTTCAATGTTCAAACATTGAAAATCCTATCAACCGAATGGATCACTTCGTATAATATCGGTTCATTAATAGTTAACTGGTCTTATACTCAGAATATTATGATTGAAAAAAGACATCGACGATTTCTATTGGTGATAAGCTTTGACCATCATGATAGACACGCATATTACCGCCGGAGATTTCATCAATCAGAATAATCTCGTTTGTCTTCACATCACGTCCGAATTCAAATTTAATATCGTATAGTTCAAGGCCTTTGCTCGCTAATTCGTCACGAACGATTCGAGCAATTTTTTTTGTTAAAGTTTTCAGTGTTTGATAATCTTCTTTGTTCAAAATCCCTAACTCTTCTAGTGCATCTGCTGAGATCGGCGGGTCACCTCGTTCATCATCCTTAATCGTCACTTCGACAAAGGCATTTAATGGTTGTCCCTCTTCGCAATAGGCTCCATAACGACGATAAAAACTTCCAACAGCTTTAAACCGGCAGATCACTTCAAGACCTTTACCTAGCATCTTAATATTTTTTACAGTCATCGTTGCTGCATCTACATCAGCACTAACAAAGTGAGTAGGAATCCCTTTATCTTCAAGTAATTGAAAAAAATAAGCTGAAATACGCAAGCCAGCTTGTCCAGCACCTTTAAGCGTAAGACCTACTGTATTGGCGCCTGGATCAAACTTTCCATCACTACCTGTAAGATCATCTTTAAATTTAAGCATATTATGTTGGTCATCCAACCGATAAACATCTTTTGTTTTACCTTTGTACAATAGTTCCATATTAAATAATCCTTTCATATTTTAAGGGTGATAAAACATTGATCATCTACATCGTTAGCTTTGTTTTTCACCTTTTCCTTTATAATGATCTAAAACTTCTATTATATATATAATTAAAGCTACACCTAGTGAAATGATAAAGCTGTTTGATTGAGTAAAATTAATTGCTAGTCCAATCGCATACATTGCAAGTATCCGTATAAGCAGGAGGATAAAAAAGTAAGACATGTTTTTACCTACGATTTGTTTCAAGATCATTTCAATGATGGAATCAATCGTAAACAAATAAATCATGAGTAAGATAGCAAATATGGCAATCTCATTCGTACTTAAATGCAATGAAAATATGATATTTATAACGTTTGTTGAGCCAAGCAACAGGATGATGCCAAGCATAATAACGACCGTTGGCACCAATGCAAGTATCATAGCGATAGCTAACACGGGGAATATACGTCCCTTTTTTGTACGTACTTTGTCTTTTTCACCACGATAAACTAATATAAAAACCAATAAAAATGAAATGATAAATACAACGACTAGCGATACAACAAATCCCATGAAAAAACCCTTCCTCATGCATGAAGCCACTCATTCAATCCGTCCTAATCATTAGAAGAACCTATAATAATCATACGATATTCAAATACATATAATTTCCAAATGCTCTTTAGCATATCCTATTTAAATAGTATAGCTGATGTTTGGTAAAATAAATAGAATTTTTTTCATAAAAGGTCTGACAAATCTACAACATCCATAATCTAAGCTTGCTAAATCAAAAAAATGCCTATACATTAAAAGTAGCCAAGAAATTCTGCACAGCTAAGAATTAGAAAGCGCAGGTGGATCAGCGTGAATTTTAATATTGGACCACGAATGATGAAAACGGGAATTGCCGTAGCCTTAACAATTTTAATTACTGCAAAACTCAATCTAAATATGGCTGTTGTTGCTGTTATTACAGCCGTTGTGACAATGCAACCATCAATTATGCGTTCTGTGTCATATATTAAAGAAGTGGCACTATCTACAGTGATTGGTGTGCTCTTTGCCCTAGCTGGTGCGTATACTTTAGGGTTGCAGCCAGTTTCAATTGGTATTACGGTCATATTGGCGATTGCTGTAAATATCAAATTCGGTTGGTTAAAAACCGTCAATATTACGATTTTGACTATTGCAATTATTATGCTCTCTGGTGATGAGACAATTCATTTAACCTATTTATTTGATCGACTATTATTGATTTTTATCGGTATTACTTCGGCATTTATTATTAATGCGTTCGTATTTCCGCCAAATCATAAAAAACTATTATATGACATGGTGAAAAAAGCATTAGATTATACGAGTTTCTTGTTACGGGTCATTCCGAATCAAACGATGAGGGTAAAAGAATTAAAGAAAAAAGAAGATAATCTTACCGAAACAATTAAACATACGAAGGACTACTTAGACGTTATTATTGATGAAAAGGACCGGATGTTCATAAAAAATCGTTTTCGTTCAATGCGTGACATTGTTATTTTTAAGCAAATGGTCAAAGTAACTGAATTAGAATACAATTTGATTAAAAATTTACTTGCTAAGTTATCCCATATTGAAAAAATATCTGAAAATCAATCCTATTTAATTAAGAAGCTTGTCATTCATATCGTAGAGTATCATGAAAATATATTATTAAGGTATGAAGGAAAAATTATCGTAAAAGAATCGATTCACGCGGATAGTTTTACCGCGATGAATTTGACGATCAATGATTTAATCAACGAATTGCAACAATCAGAAATTGAAAAATGGATTGAGATTTTCCCAGTTGCTTCAAGTATTGTAGAGTTAATGGTAGCTTTAGAAAAGTTAGAACGATTGACAAGAAAACACGAAAAGGATTTTTAGGTTCTCAGGAATCTATTTTTAAGCGCTCGTTCAGCGCTTTTTTTATTTCGATAAAGGCTAAGCGCTTACATGCATATTTCTAACACAAAACTAATATTTATGCATATAATTATGCATATATAAAAAAATATAAATCCTTACAAAACTAGATGAACCCTTGAAATAACAACAAAAATTAGATTTTTAAACATTTTATAAATATACCCTTGCGTTTATTATTATACAGTACTATAATAGTAATTATTACAAAAGAAGGAAGTGGCTGAGCAATGAAAGTAGCAATTATTGGTGCAACTGGTTACAGTGGGGTTGAATTAATTCGAATACTTCACCAGCATCCAGCTGTGACAATACATTCATTTCATACATCAAGTCAACAAGGTAAAGCCATTCATGATAGTTATCCACATTTACAGTCGGTCGTGGAATTGAAACTAGATGAAATTAACCCAAGAAAAATGGCCGAAGAGGTAGATCTCGTTTTTACAGCAACTCCTTCAGGCATCTCAACTGAACTTGTACCGGCACTATTAGATGAGGGTTTACGTGTTATTGATATATCCGGTGATTACCGGTTGAAAAATATAAAACAATATGAAGAGTGGTATCAATTATCACCAGCGCCTGAGCACATTGTTGAGGAAGCTGTATATGGATTAAGCGAATGGGTAGAAGCAGATTTAACGACAACCCAATTAGTTGCTAACCCAGGGTGTTTTCCAACTGCTGTATTGTTAGGCTTAGCACCACTCATCCAACATCAAATTATTGAAGAAGATTCAATTATCATCGATGCGAAAACAGGTGTGAGTGGAGCAGGACGAAAAGCTTCACCAACAACACATTTTTCTGAAACGAATGAGAATTTCTCAATTTATCGTGTAAATCAACATCAACATATTCCTGAAATTGAACAAATGTTACTACAATGGAATGAATCGATTCAACCAATTACATTTAGTACTCATCTTGCACCAATGACGAGGGGAATTATGGCTACGATGTACGCTAATAATAAGTCGAATCTTACAATTGATGAGTTATTTGCTTTATATGAGGAAAGTTATCAAGACGATTATTTCGTCCGCATTAGGCCAAAGGGTGTCTTTCCAAGTACGAAGGAAGTTTACGGTTCAAACTTTTGTGATATCTCACTTGCATTAGATGA
>CALAMD010000100.1 GCA_937925695.1 uncultured Bacillaceae bacterium
ATATGTGTAAAATTTTACTCGGGGGATATTTAGGTTATTTTATTAGATAAAAAAAGGGAGGCACTCTATCATAAATGTATGCTTACCAGGGCAAATACATTTAGAAAGAGGCCTTCCCATGGAATGTATTATAACAAGAATTTACGAATTATTAAAGGAAACAAATAATTTAATTGAATTTGAGGAACAGTTACAAATACTTATGCATGACACTTTTACTGATTTGGTCGGAGAAGTATTTACTCGTATCAACCAAGTGGTTAAAGAACAAAAACAGGTAGAAAACTGGAAAGTGGAACGTAATGATGAAAAAGGCCTTCAATTTATTTTTGGTAACGTAAGGTTTAAACGTACGCTCATGTATGACGATAAAGGTAATCCTAGACATCCTTTGGATGAATGGTTGGGGCTTAGAAAGAGCCAACGCCAAAGCCCACTCGTCGAATTGAAAGTAGCTGAGCTAGCTAGTAAGAGCGATTATCGTGAAACAGCTCGCATTTTAAAGGAATGGACGGCTGTAGATTTAAGTCATACCACGGTTGGGGCTATTGTCAGGCGAGTAGGAGAGGCACAAGCTGAAGCTGATAAAGCCATGGTACTAGAATTAGAGGGGTCTGCTGTTTTACCTAAAGGGAAAAAAGAACTTGATTTCTTATATACAGAGGCGGATGGTGTTTATGTTCGTGATCTAAAAAAGAAAAAACACATAGAAGTTTCACATGCAATTATGTATGAAGGTTGGGACAAGAATGGTAAGCGAGTTTCCTTAAAGAATCCTAAAGTTATCATGACTACAAAATCAGCTGATGAATTTTGGAAGGAAGTTCAAACAATTGGAGCACATGAATATTCTCTTGAAAATACCCAAGTTGTATCGAATAGTGACGGAGGAGCTAACTATTCAGCAGAAAGGTTTCAGGAGGCATTTTCACAGTCTCGTTTTACTCATGTACACCAATTGGATGAATATCACATACAACAGGCTATTAATCGTACATTTGGCTATAAGCAAAGCAAATGGAAAGACAAGATAAGAGAAGCATTAAAAGAGTCTAATTTAGATAGGTTTACGCTTGTTTTAGACACCTATGAAAGTCGACTAGAGGATAAAAAGTCGATTGAAAAAGTTGCGAAATTCCGTACGTATATCTTAAATCATTGGGATTATATTTTAGATTGGCGAAAGCGAATAGATGATGCACCAAAAGGTGCAAGAGGTTTAGGTGCAATGGAATCCCATCAACGACGTATCAGTTTTCGTATGAAAAAACGAGGTATGCATTGGAGTAGAGAAGGTGCGGAGGCCATGGTTAAAATTAAACAGGGTATCGCAAATAATACTTTAAGAGAAGTTTATTTAGCTTCTCAAAAAAGGAGTCATCGACAACAACGTAAGGTCAAACAAACAGTACGTATGACGGAGTTTTTACGCCAACCTACACGGCCCTCCATAGGAGCAAAACAAGGATCGATCAGTTTATATGCAGCCCACTCATCGGCATTAGGTAGGCTAGTCAAAGGGTTTCGATAATATCCTGCTCCTTATAGGTTAGGTTCTTGGTTTTTAGAACGTAACCTATAAGGAGCAGTAAGCAAGCGTAGCGCGGTAGAAAAAAGCGTACAAAAATAGAATGCCAGAAATATTGGTGTGATAAGTCGACCGAGAATAACTTGACACATACAAGTTTTAATGTTTGCTTGACAATGGTATATTTGACATTTAAAATTGATTTGTATAGTTTTATTTTTATACACTCCCTTAATTTGTTCATTAATTTTGGTACATGCCGACATGATGATGAATTAATATGACAATTTTATAGCAATAGGAGGTGAAAACGTGGATAATCCTTTAATTCCTTTAATCATCTCCATTTTGCTTGCCCTAATCGTCGGTATTGTTGTTGGTTATCTAATACGTAAATCGATTGCGGAAGCTAAAATTTCTAGTGCAGAAAATTTAGCAAAACAAATTGTAGAAGAAGCATATCGAAATGCTGATGCTGCTAAGAAAGAGGCACTTCTTGAAGCGAAGGATGAAAGCTATAGATATCGTCAACAAGCAGAAGAAGAATTACGTGAACGCCGTTTAGAAATACAGAAGCAAGAAAACCGTCTGATGCAAAGAGAAGAGAATCTCGATAGAAAAAGTGTTACGCAAGATAAGCGTGAGCTCATGTTAGAGAGTAGGGAAAAAACACTAACAGAAAAACAACAACAAATTGAAGAACTGGAAAGCAAAGTGGAAGCAATGATAGAACAGCAACAAATCGAGCTTGAACGTATTTCCGGATACACAACTGACCAAGCAAGAAAGATCATTTTAGATCGCCTCCAAAAAGAATTGCAACATGAGACAGCAATGATGATCAAAGAGACGGAAAGTCGGATGAAAGAAGAAGCCGATAAAAAAGCAAAACATATCTTGTCGCTAGCTATCCAGCGCTGTGCGGCAGATCATGTGGCAGAGACAACAGTATCTGTTGTTAACCTTCCAAATGATGAAATGAAAGGTCGAATTATCGGACGAGAAGGTCGGAATATTCGTACACTCGAGACGTTAACAGGCATCGATTTAATTATCGATGATACACCGGAAGCAGTGATTCTGTCTGGATTTGATCCGATCCGTAGAGAAATTGCCCGAATTGCTCTAGAAAATCTAGTTCAAGATGGGCGAATTCATCCAGCACGAATTGAAGAAATGGTTGAAAAGGCAAGACGTGAAGTTGATGACTATATTCGTGAAGTGGGTGAGGAAGCGACCTTTGATGTAGGTATTCATTCTTTACATCCAGATCTAATTAAGATTTTGGGACGTCTAAAATATCGTACAAGCTATGGTCAGAATGTGTTAAAGCATTCGATTGAAGTTGCTTACTTAAGTGGA
The DNA here is from genome assembly GCA_937925695.1 of uncultured Bacillaceae bacterium. Classification (GTDB taxonomy): domain Bacteria; phylum Bacillota; class Bacilli; order Bacillales; family Amphibacillaceae; genus CALAMD01. The sequence continues at coordinate 2,891 of CALAMD010000100.1, forward strand.
CTCCTTGCAGCTGAACTTGGTGAGGATGAGACGCTAGCAAGAAGAGCGGGCTTACTACATGATATCGGTAAAGCGATAGATCATGAAATTGAAGGAAGTCACGTAGAAATCGGAAAAGAGCTAGCGATTAAGTATAAAGAGCCTGAGGTTGTCATTAATGCGATCGCATCACACCATGGTGATGAAGAACCTACTTCAATTATTTCTGTACTTGTAGCCGCAGCTGATGCCCTATCTGCTGCTCGCCCAGGTGCTAGAAGCGAGACTTTAGAGAACTATATCAAACGTCTAGAGAAGCTAGAAGAGATCTCAGAATCATTCAGTGGTGTTGAAAAATCATATGCTGTACAAGCAGGTAGAGAAATTCGCATTATGGTTAAACCTGAAGAGGTTGATGATATTTCCTCGGTTCATATGGCAAGGGACATTCGCAAACGGATTGAAAGTGAACTCGAATATCCAGGACATATTAAAGTGACGGTAATTAGAGAAACAAGAGCCGTCGAATATGCTAAGTAAAGAAATTTTTTAACATAACTTATATTAAAGGTTCCGATCATCATGTTATGAGCGGAATCTTTTTTATTGGAAAAAGGAGAAATAACTCCTAGTGAAAATGATTTATTAACGAGATAGATAGAAACATCTCTGTTTATATTTTGACAAAACCGCTACAAATGTGGAACAATAAAGGTATAATAGTAGTTAGGATGACTTTAATGAAAATTTTATTTATTGGTGATGTTGTCGGTTCACCTGGTAGAAAAATGGTCCAGACTTATCTACCAAAATTAAAAGAGAAATATCGTCCGACATTAACAATTATTAATGGTGAAAACGCAGCAGGTGGTAAAGGCATCACCGAAAAAATTTACAAACAATTTTTAAATTGGGGTGCGCAAGCTGTTACGCTTGGCAACCATGCATGGAATCATAAAGAGATTTTTGATTTCATTGACGATGCCAAATACTTATTAAGACCAGCTAACTTTCCCCAAGAAAATCCGGGAAAAGGAATTGTTTATTTAAGTATGAATGGTAAAGAAGTAGCAATTATTAATTTGCAAGGGCGTACATTTATGCCAATGATCGATGATCCATTTACAAAAGTAGATGAATTAATCGAACAAGCCAGTAAACGAACGAATATTATCTTTATAGATTTTCATGCAGAGGCAACGAGTGAAAAGCAAGCAATGGCTTGGTATGTCGATGGTCGGGTAAGTGCAATTGTTGGGACACACACCCATACCCAAACAGCCGATGAACGCATTTTACCCCAAGGAACTGGCTATATAACAGATGTAGGTATGACCGGACCTTATGATAGTATTCTAGGTGTAAAAAAAGAGGTTGTTATTAAACGTTTTTTAACGAATTTACCAATTCGTTTTGAAGTAGATAAATCAGGTAGAAACCAACTTAATGGCATATTTATGGAAATCAATCATGAAAATGGACAAACAAAGCATATTGAACGAATCATCATTAATGATGATCATCCATTTTTTGGTTGAGTGATTGAATTATTTGGATAATTCATGCATAATAGTATATAGGTAATAAGCTATCAACTCCAAGAATATAGTTGCAATAGGACTACATTAGCAAATGAAGGAGGTACTACTAATGGATATATTAAAAGTGTCAGCAAATTCAAATCCAAATTCGGTAGCGGGTGCACTTGCGAATGTATTAAGGGAAAATGGGTCAGCAGAATTACAGGCAATTGGAGCCGGTGCGATTAATCAATCGGTGAAGGCAGTAGCGATTGCGAGAGGATTTGTAGCCCCAAGTGGAGTTGATTTAATCTGTATTCCAGCTTTTACCGATATTACGATTGATGATGAAGAGCGTACCGCAATCAAATTAATTGTAGAACCTAGATAATTCATTCAATAAAACTCATTATAGTGTTACGAGGCTTCGTAACACTATTTTTATTTGTATTAGGTAGATGTTATTATTTGCCTAACGACTAGATGTGTTGTTAAATTGGTATATATGACTATATCAGTTTATAGTTAGACAGAAAAACGCTACGCTATGTAAGTTGTTAGATGAAAGGAGTATAGTCAATGGATGAGAAACAAAGATTAGCCACACAACAAGTGAAACAAGGAATTTCCTCGGACAGAAAATCCGCTCAGGAAAAACCTTTACATGAAAAAACAACCGAAGATTTTGCGAAATATTTCCAAACAACCTTTCAACCACCAGATATCCGTAAAGCTCGTAAAAGATTTCGTGAAAAAATAAATGTTCATTATGACTTTAGTATACCGGAAGATATGAAAAATGTTGGTGAAGGAAAGAAATTTTTCATTCGTACATACGGGTGTCAGATGAACGAGCACGACACAGAAGTTATGGCTGGTATTTTAACGGAAATGGGTTACGAGGCAACAACTGATACAGATGATGCCGATATTATTTTCCTCAATACATGTGCGATCCGAGAAAATGCTGAAAATAAAGTATTCGGAGAAATCGGGCATCTCAAAGCATTAAAAGTAGAAAATCCTGACCTCATAATCGGAGTCTGTGGATGTATGCCACAACAAGAGACGGTTGTTAATCGTATCCTGAAAAAACATCAACATGTTGATTTAATTTTTGGTACCCATAACATTCATCGACTACCTCAATTGTTAAAAGAAGCGATGTTTTCTAAGGCGAATGTTGTGGAAGTATGGTCTAAAGAAGGAGATATTTTTGAAAATCTTCCAAAGGCCCGTAAAGGTAAAATTAAAGCTTGGGTCAATATTATGTATGGGTGCGATAAATTCTGTACCTACTGTATCGTCCCAATGACACGAGGTAAAGAAAGAAGTCGATTACCTGAAGACATTATCCAAGAAGTGAGACAATTAGCTGCTGAAGGCTATAAGGAAATCACTTTACTGGGACAAAATGTCAATGCCTATGGAAAAGATTTTGAAGATCGGGACTATTTATTTGGGGATTTATTAAATGATCTTCATAAAATTGACATCCCACGTATTCGGTTTACGACTTCACACCCACGGGATTTTGATGATCATTTAATCGAGGTTTTAGCCCAAGGCGGTAATTTGATGGATCACATTCATTTACCGGTCCAATCTGGTAGTAATGAGATCTTACGAAAAATGAATCGTAAATATACACGAGAGTCTTACTTAGAATTAGTGCGTAAAATAAGAGAAGCGATTCCAAATGTTACTTTAACGACTGACATTATCGTTGGGTTTCCTAATGAGACTGAAGAACAATTCGAAGAAACCTTGTCATTAGTTGAAGAAGTTGGTTTTGAATCAGCTTATACATTTATTTATTCGCCTCGTGAAGGAACACCGGCTGCAGCCATGAAAGACAATGTTCCGATGGAAGTGAAAAAGGAGCGACTGCAGCGACTAAATGATTTAGTGAACAAACAAGCTGCTGAGTCTATGAAGTCATACAAAGATAAAGTCGTTAAAGTCCTCGTCGAAGGTGAAAGTAAGCGAGATCCTGAGGTGTTATCAGGATATACTGAGAAGAATAAAGTGGTTAACTTCAAAGGCCCTAAATCAATTATAGGTGAAATAGTAGAAGTGAAAATTACCGAACCGAAAACATGGTCACTTAACGGTGAATTAGTTGATCATAGAGTTGAGGTGAACTAAGATGGCGTTATATACGAGAAAGCAAGTTTTGGATGAAGCCAAGCAACTCGCAAATATGTTGGCCCATACAGAAGAAATAGAACGCTTTAAAAAATTAGAAGCAAAGATTAATAGTAATCAAAAAGTGCAAAAAATGATTTCCAATATTAAAACATTACAAAAACAAGCAGTAAATTTACAAGCTTATCAAAAAACCGAAGCCCTTAAAAAAGTAGAAGCCGAAATTGATCGTTTACAAGAAGAATTAGATGCCATCCCCATTGTTCAAGAGTTTAAAGAAGTTCAACTCATCGTTAATGACGTATTACAATTGGTAACGAAAACAATTGCCAGAGAAGTCACGAACCATGTCATTGAGTCAACGAGCGGTGATTTATTGCAAGGGGAAACGGGTACTGAATATAAAGTAACTAATTAATGAGGAATATAACGAGAAGACAAAGTCTAAGTTTGAAGAATCATTTCAAACTTAGACTTTTTTATTTTCATTCACCATCATGCACTTTAGGTGTTTGTCTTGCATAAAATGACTATGACAAAAGAGGAGGTAACGTAAAGATGACTTTTCTTGATCAGGAATATAGAGAAATCATAACAAAAGCGGTATGTGGAAAAGGTCGTAAATTCACTAAAGAAAATCACTCAGTATCCCCATCACATAGACCATCAAGTATTCTTGGTTGTTGGGTAATCAATCATTTATATAACGCCAAAAAAACATCGGAAGATAAAGTTGAAGTCAACGGTAGTTATGATATCAATATTTGGTATTCATACAATGACAACACGAAAACAGAAGTAGTCACGGAAAGAGTCTCCTATTGTGATCGAATTCCCATTTCGATTAAAGATGACAATTGTGTCAGTGATGAATTTGATGTGATCGCGAAAGTAATTCAACAACCAAACTGTTTAGAATGCAAAATCGCGAAAAAAGGGAACAACATTATTGCTGAAATTGAACGTGAATTTATTGTCAAAGTAATTGGCGAAACAAAGGTCTATGTTAAAGTAAGTAGGAAAAAATGGGATGATGATGCAGAGTGGGATTTTGAATTATCTGATGACGAATTAAGTGATATTAAAGTGAATGTAGAACAGAAAAAAGATTAATGACGATGGGAGATGTTTAATCTCCCCTTTATTTTTTCTCAATTTTCATCGTATTTTTACTGTCTATTATAGGACAAGTGATGATCTTTTTTTTGTACCATCGAATATCACATAATGAAACAGTAATTATTCGTTGTTAGCTGCTTGTTGAGTTATGTTATAATATAGTATATATACGGGTTTTGGGGGATGAATTATGTCGAAACATACACCGATGATGAAACAATATTTAACTATTAAAGCAGCATATCAAGATGCTTTTTTATTTTTTCGCTTAGGCGACTTCTATGAATTATTTTATGAAGATGCAATTAAAGCAGCGAGGGAACTAGAGATTACCCTAACGAAGAGGGATTCAGGACAGAAAGAACCCATCCCAATGTGTGGTGTCCCTTATCATGCAGCAGAAGGTTACATAAAAAAACTAGTAGATAAAGGCTATAAAGTAGCAATTTGTGAGCAAGTAGAAGATCCTAAACAAGCTAAAGGTGTTGTCAAGCGAGAAGTCGTTCAAGTGATAACTCCCGGAACAGTCATGGAACAATCCATGTTAAATGATCGAGAAAGTAATTACATAGCAAGCATTTCACATTTTGATGATGGGTCGTTTGTCATTGTTTATAATGATTTATCGACTGGGGAAAATAACATGGCATTGATCAATGATGGATGGGAAGCTGTGCTTCATGAACTATATCATCAATCCATTCGTGAGATTGTCATTCCATCTAACTTCCCAGAATATTTACAATCCGATTTACAAAATAAATTATCAGCTACTGTATCTTACCAAGACAATTGTCAGGTGAGTGATGACTATCATCATCTTTATGATCATATTCATGATCAACGTTTGATCGAGGGATTCAGTCGGTTATTAAATTATCTTGCAGATACACAAAAACGATCCCTAGAACATTTACAACCGGTAAAAATTATTCAGTTGAAAGATTACTTGTCCCTAGATATGTATTCAAAACGAAACTTAGAATTAACCCAAACGATTATGAAACAAGGGAAACATGGTAGTTTACTATGGGTATTAGATGATACCGTAACAGCGATGGGGGCTAGAAAATTAAAAAAATGGCTTGATCGGCCTTTGCTCAATCAACAACAGATCGAAAAAAGATTAGCCATTGTAGAAGGTTTTTATGAAGGATTTATGGAACGGACCGCTTTAAGAGAAGCATTAAAATCTGTCTATGATTTAGAACGATTAGCCGGCCGAATTGCTTTTGGTAATGTGAATGCCCGTGATCTCGTTCAGTTACGTCAATCATTAAGTAAAATCCCAGAAATCAAGACAATCCTCGATCAATTTAATCATCCATATATTCAAGAGTTAAGGGATAATTTACCTTACCCATCGGAAATTGTTGACTTGCTTTCAGCTAGTATTGTTGATGATCCGCCACATTCGATTACCGAGGGATCTATTATTCGCGATGGTTACAACGAACAATTAGATCAATATCGACATGCATCAAAAAATGGCAAGCAATGGATCGCGGAACTAGAGCAAAAAGAGAAAGAGGCAACTGGGATCAAATCCCTTAAAATTAAATACAACCGTGTTTTTGGCTATTTTATTGAAGTGACAAACCCAAATTTACATCTCGTTCCTTTAGATAGGTATGAGCGGAAACAAACGTTAACAAATGCAGAACGTTTTATCACACCTGAGTTAAAAGAAAAAGAAGCACTGATTTTAGATGCGGAAGAGAAAAGTGTTGAATTAGAGTATCAATTGTTTCTTGAGATTCGGGATAAAATGAAAGATCATATCCCACTGATGCAACATTTAGCCGAATTGATTAGTAAAATTGATGTTTTGCAATCATTTGCAACGGTAAGTGAGAAAAATAATTACCAGAAACCAACATTTGTTGAAAAAGACCTTTTTATTAAAAATAGTCGTCATCCCGTTGTTGAACAAGTTATGAAAGACAACACCTTTGTCCCGAATGATATCTCTTTAAATGACGATCAGCACATTTTATTAATTACTGGGCCAAATATGTCAGGTAAAAGTACATATATGCGTCAATTAGCGTTAACAGTGATCATGGCTCAAGTTGGTTGCTTTGTACCTTGTGATTATGCCGAATTGACTATTTTTGATCAAATTTTCACACGCATCGGTGCAGCCGATGATTTAGTAGCTGGTCAAAGTACCTTTATGGTTGAGATGTTGGAAGCGAATCACGCCATACAAAATGCGACAAAGAGAAGTTTAATTCTGCTTGATGAAATCGGTCGAGGCACAAGCACATATGATGGTATGGCCTTGGCCCAAGCGATAATTGAATATATCCATGATCATATCCAAGCAAAAACATTGTTTTCTACCCATTATCATGAGTTAACATCATTAGATCAAACACTGAGTCGACTAAAAAACATTCACGTTCGAGCAGAGGAATACCAAGGACAAGTTGTCTTTTTACATCAGGTTAAGGAAGGAGCAGCTGATGAAAGCTATGGGATCCATGTAGCTAAACTAGCAGGTCTTCCTGAACCGTTAATTGACAGAGCAACGGTGATTTTAGCAGAGTTAGAAAAGACAGATGTACAGCCAGAATTAACGAATCCGAATTTCGATCAATTATCATTGTTTCCTCATGAAAGCAATGACGAGACTAATGAATCAGTGTCTTCAAAGGAAGAAAAAGTTGACCATGAGATTATTCAAGAATTAAAACAATTAAATTTACTGGAAATGACACCCTTAGATGCGTTAAATGCGTTGTATCGTTTACAAAAGAAAGTTGATCAGTAAACAAGAAAGGATTGTTTTTTGTGAGAATCATTCAACTGCCAGAAACACTTGCCAATCAGATAGCTGCTGGTGAAGTTGTCGAACGCCCAGCTTCTGTTGTTAAAGAATTAGTTGAAAATAGTATTGATGCAAAAAGTTCCTGGATCAAAATTGACCTGATCGAAGCAGGCTTGGAACAAATTAAAGTAATCGACAACGGTGTCGGTATTTCTGCAGTTGATGCAAAGCGTGCCTTTTTACGTCATGCCACAAGTAAAATAAAGGATGAATCAGATCTATTTCGTGTCCATACGCTCGGATTTCGTGGCGAGGCATTGGCAAGTATTGCATCTGTTAGTAAAGTAATCCTAAAAACTTCTCAAGGTGACGGTGCAGGAACATTATTAGAACTAGCAGGTGGTGAAGTCATTCGCCAAGAAAAAAGCGATGCCCGAAAAGGTACCGAAATAACTGTCAATGAATTATTTTATAATACGCCTGCCCGGTTAAAGTACATGAAAACAATCCATACGGAGTTAGGCCATATTACCGATATTCTCAATCGGCTTGCTTTGGCTAATCCGAATATTCGTTTTGAAGCGACTCATAATGGGAAACTATTATTTAGAACGTCAGGATCAGGGGATTTATTACAAGTGATTGCCCAAGTTTATGGCATGAAAGTTGCTCGTCAGATGATCCCTGTAAAAACAGAGACAATTGATTTTAATATTAAAGGATACATTGGGAAACCGGAGGAAACGAGGGCGACCCGATCCTATATATCCATGATTATTAATGGTCGTTATATTCGCAGTCATGTTTTAAATCAAGCTGTCATTAGTGCTTATCATACATTACTTCCAATTCATCGTTTTCCAATCGTTGTCCTTTCAATCGAAATGGATCCATATTTAGTAGATGTTAATGTTCATCCTACTAAACTAGAAGTTCGTTTCAGTAAAGAAAAAGAACTATATCAGGTCATCGAAGCGATGATCCAAGATGCATTCAGACAAACGACGTTAATTCCAGAAATAACCCAACCGACTAAAAGTAAACAGTCAAAACCATCCGTTCAACATCAATTAGAGTTCGATTTTCCTGAACATAATGGTAAAGAACAAGCCAATCACCATGTAAAAGAACAACCAAGACCATGGCAGGAAAGTCGAAGGAAGCCGGTGGATCAGGAAACAATAAGTAATGGGGTTCCTAAGGTGGAAAAATATCATGTTGATCAAGAGATAACGCATCATGTGGATGGGCTAGAAGAAGCACCTAATACAGAGGAATCTACTGACCAAGCTCCTACCAAAGAACGAATACCCATGATGTATCCAATAGGACAATTACATGGTACCTATATCCTCGCCCAAAATGAGGAAGGTTTATATATGATTGATCAACATGCAGCCCAGGAACGAATAAAATACGAAACATTTAAGCAAAAATTAGCGACACCAATTAATGAAGTACAACAATTACTATTGCCTATTACCTTTGAGTTTTCTAAGAAAGAAGCATTGTTTATTGAACGTCACCAAGAAGAATTAGCGGAAGTTGGGTTATTTTTTGAACCCTTTGGTCCCCAATCGTTTATTATTCGCTCTTATCCGACTTGGTTTCCTGTTGGTTATGAAGAAGAAATAATTAGAGAAATGGTTGAGCAAATTGTCGAAGAAGGCCAAGTGAATATAGAAAAAATCAGAGAAGAATCTTCTATCATGATGGCATGTAAAGGCTCGATCAAAGCCAATGAGTATTTAAGTGAAAATGAAATGTTTCAATTACTAAAAGATTTACGTCAAACGCAAGATCCGTTTACATGTCCCCATGGTAGACCAATTATTGTGCATTTTTCGACCTATGAATTAGAAAAAATGTTTAAACGCATTATGTAATGCGTATAAATATAATTAATCTAGTAAAAGATATTAAAAATGCAGAGGAGAATGTTGGATGCAAAATCAACAATTAGTAAACTTTTTGAATCAACTGTTGTCTAATTATTTTGTGATGTATGTAAAATTACATCGCTACCATTGGTATATCCAAGGGAAAAACTTTTTTAGATTACATGAAAAATTTGAGGAAATGTACGATATGTTCAATGATGATCTCGATGAAATTGCCGAAAGAATTTTAATGATCGGTGGAAAACCTTTGGCAACGATGGCAAAGTATTTAGATGAAACAACATTAACAGAAGCAAACGCTGATAATACTGAAGATGAAATGATATCTCAATTAATTAAAGACTATGAGCAGATCATTTCAGAAATCGTAAATGAAGGCATAAAATTAGCATCTGAACAAGAAGATGAACCAACATTAGATATGTTGATTTCCTTTCAAGCAAAATTAGAAAAGGATTTATGGATGCTTAATGCCTATCAAGGAAATTTATAATCATATACAAAGAGTAGGAAGTTAGCTTCCTACTCTATTAGACAATAAACATTAAAAATATTGTAGATATATAGGGGAAGATAAGTTGAAAGACACAGTAATTGCTATCGTCGGACCAACGGCTGTTGGAAAAACACAATTAAGCTTAGAAGTGGCTAAGAAATTCAATGGTGAGATTATTAGTGGAGATTCCATGCAAATTTATCGAGGTATGGATATTGGTACGGCAAAAATACTTCCAGAAGAAAGACAAGGGATACCTCATTATATGATTGATATTAAGGATCCACATGAAACTTTTTCCGTAGCCGAATTTCAAGCAACGGTTCAACAATATATTAAACAAATTACAGATCGAAATAAATTACCTATTATAGTTGGGGGCAGTGGTCTTTATATTCAGGCAACACTATTTAACTATAACTTTTCCCAACATAGCCACGATGTTAATGTTAGAAGAAAACTGGAAGATGAAATGGAAAAGCATGGGATTAATACTTTATATGAACGATTAACGAACATTGATCCGGCACAAGCTCGTAAAATTCATCCAAATAATCATCGTCGCGTGATTCGCGCACTTGAAGTCTTTGAAGTCACTGGGAAAACGATGACCCAACTTCAAGAAGAACAATCTAATGAATCACCATACTATCCGATTATTATCGGTTTAGAGATGGAAAGAAACCTTTTGTATCAAAGAATTAACGAGCGTGTCGATCTGATGATTGAGCAAGGTTTGGAAACTGAAGTGAGATCGTTATACGAAAGTGGGCTAAAAGATACCCAGGCAATGAAAGCAATTGGTTATAAAGAGTTTATTCCATACTTTGAAGGTCAACAATCCTATGAAGAAACGGTTGATTTGTTAAAACGCAATTCTAGACGTTATGCGAAGCGACAATATACGTGGTTTAAGAATAAACTTGATCAAATTCATTGGTATGATCTTGAGCCAGAGACTATTTACGAAAAATTCGCAACAATTTTAACTGATTTAGCAGGACTTTTAAATAAAAAATAGAACTAGATATATAGACAAAAAGAGGAGGAAGTATGATGAGCCAATCAGTAAATATCCAAGATCAATACTTAAATCAATTGAGAAAAACACGTGGGTCGGTTACGGTATTTTTAACAAATGGATTCCAGTTGCGTGGAACCATCAAAGCCTTCGATAATTACACTGTTTTGCTAGATACTGAAGGCAAAGAGCAATTGATTTATAAACATGCTATTTCAACTTTTGCACCATTGAAAAATGTCTCATTAGATGAAGATTAATGGTTAAGTGATTTAAAGTTATGCACGATCGGTGCAGTCTTAGTCCTCTTATGTTCCTGGTTCACATATCACTTTGATTATCCATTATGTATGTTATAACGGCTTTAACTCATAATTAGAGTTAAAGCCGTTTTAAATTTTTAGCTTAGTTAACATAGCATGTTGTAATTTGTTAAATGTAGTGCCCAAAACGATGATCTTGTCAATGGAATACACCATCAAACCTCTTAGATTTTGTTCATTAGGCGTTTGTCACAATTTTTTTCTCTTGTGCGTATACTACCAGTGATTGAGGGGTGATGGTGTGAAGACAGAGGTAATGCCGAATAAAAATGGTCAAATTAATATTGTTTTACATGAACAACTATGTAAATCTGCACCAAAAGATAATAATGAAATTAATCACGGTTGTTTTAAATATATTGATCAAGAATTAGCTTCTTTTGTAGGGCTTGACCATCTCAAGCAAACAATTAAAGAAATATACGCGATGAAACTAGTTAATGAAAAGCGTGAACAAATGGGCATATTAAGTCAACAGCAAGTTTTACACATGTTATTTAGAGGAAATCCAGGTACAGGTAAAACAACTTTTGCGCGCAAAATAGCCCGTTTATTTTTTGATATGAAATTACTTACTAAAGGTCATTTTATTGAAGCTGAAAGAGCAGACTTAGTAGGTGAATATATTGGTCAAACAGCCCAAAAAACACGGGCAATGATCCAACGAGCATTAGGTGGTGTCTTGTTTATTGATGAAGCATATGCTCTGGCCCGTGGGGGTGAAAAGGATTTTGGTAGAGAAGCCATCGATACACTGGTTACGCATATGGAAAATAACCACGACAACTTAGTCATTATCTTAGCTGGTTATCCTGAAGAGATGGATTATTTTTTATCGTTAAATCCGGGTTTGAAATCTCGATTTCCTTTTATCTTGGACTTTAATGATTTTACCATCAATCAATTAGTAAAAATTGCTCACCAAATGTTACACGAACGGGAATATGAATTAACTAATAAAGCGGAGTGGAAGTTAAGAGAGTTATTGATGCATGAAATCAGAGGGAATCCAAGACATTTTGCCAATGCGAGGTATGTTCGTAATGTAGTTGAAGAAGCTATACGTATGCATGCAGTCAGGATATTAACTGAACAGAAATATTCTGCCAATGATCTGATGCAAATAACCGAACGAGATATAAACTTAACAAAGTGATATCAAGGATCGCTTATGAAATTTTGTGCTCATAAAAATTCTTTGTTATGATGATAAAGGAATCAGTGCAACAGTCAATTCACCATTAGAAAGTGAGTCGAGAACATATGGGTAAAGAAAATATTCTGTTAATTGCTGTTAAAAAACCAGACCAACTAGATCACCATTTTCATTCTTCTTTAGAAGAATTAAAGTCACTCAGTCAGACTGCCGGGGGAGTCGTAAAAGAGGTTGTCACACAAAACAGACAGCATATTCATCCTGCAACATATATCGGATCAGGAAAGGTCGAGGAGATCAGAACCCTGATTGATGAATTGGCCATTGATTTAGTCATTTCGAATGATGAATTATCTTCGGGACAGTTACGCAATCTAACAGATTTACTAGGAGTTCGTTTAATTGATCGAAGTCAGCTCATATTAGACATCTTTGCTCAACGGGCTCAGACTAAGGAAGGACAGTTGCAAGTTGAACTCGCCCAATTAGAGTATATGTTACCAAGGTTACGGGGACAAGGTGTAGAATTGTCACGTTTAGGGGCTGGCATTGGTACGAGAGGTCCAGGTGAAACGAAATTAGAAACTGATCAGCGTTATATTAGGCGAAGGATTGCTGATATCAAGCGAAATCTCGCCAAAGTTGTTGAACAAAGAAAACAATATCGAAAACGTAGAAAATTAAATCAAGTATTTCAAATAGCCATCGTTGGCTATACGAATGCCGGTAAATCAACAATTTTTAATCGATTAACTAGCAGTCAATCATTAGAGGAAGATCGATTATTTGCTACGTTAGATCCATTGACAAGACAAATCCAGCTTCCTTCAGGCTTTAAAGCCCTAATAACTGATACTGTAGGTTTTATTCAAGATTTACCAACATCATTAATTGCTGCCTTTCGTTCTACTCTTGAAGAAGTTACAGAAGCCGATTTTATATTACACGTTGTAGATGGTTCACACCCAGATCATGTGCAACACCAGCAAACGGTTATTAAATTATTAGAAGAATTGGAAGCACATACGATACCGACCTTGACTGTTTATAATAAAAAAGACCTTATGGACGAGATCGTTATTCCATCAAATCATCCATCCATAGTCATTAGTGCTTATGACACCAGTGATTTGACATCCTTAGTTGAAATGATTGAAAAGATCCTCATTGAACAATGGCATGCCTATATGATCACGTTAAAGCCTGAGGATGCGAAAATCCTCTACCAGCTAGATCATGAATCAATCGTTACTAAGAAGTCATTTGATGAGGAAAACAATTTATACTTAATCCAAGGGTATATGCGTAAAGAACATCCACTATATCAATTATTACTAGAGAAGGAGAAGCAGAATCATGGCGATAGACAGAATAGCTAAACAGGCAGAACAAGATTGTGAGACACTTTTTAAGAAAGTCAATCAAATGGTTGAAATAAATCAACGTAGAGTACTCGATGCTTTTCGAGAGCATCGCATTGGAGATTTCCATTTTAATTCTACGGATGGTTATGGATATGATGATATCGGTAGAGATGGTTTGGAAGCGATCTATGCGGAAATTTTTGGCGGGGAAGATGCCCTTGTACGCCCGCAAATTGTATCAGGTACCCATGCTATTGCTACTGCATTATATGGTGTGCTGCGTCCAGGTGATGAATTGTTATATATTACCGGTAAACCCTACGACACGCTTGAGGAAGTAATCGGTAAACGGGGAGAGAATGCTGGTTCATTAAAGGATTACCATATTACTTATAATGAAGTACCATTAAATGAGGATGGAACGATTAATTATCCAGGGATCAAAGAAGCAATTAATGAGAAAACGAAAGTGATCGGTATCCAAAGATCAAAGGGTTATGAAGATCGTCCTTCATTTACGATTGATGAAATCGAAAAAATGGTTGCTTTTGTCAAAGAAATTAATGAAGACCTCATTGTTTTTGTGGATAATTGTTATGGTGAATTTGTCGAAGATCGAGAACCATGCCATGTGGGTGTTGATATTATGGCTGGATCACTGATTAAAAACCCTGGTGGTGGAATTGTTCGTGCCGGCGGATATATCGTTGGTAAAGAAGACCTCGTTTTACAAGCAGCCAACCGTCTCACTGCACCAGGTCTTGGTAAAGAAGCTGGGGCAACATTACATATGCTGCAAGAAATGTATCAAGGCATCTTTTTAGCACCCCATGTTGTTGGCGAAGCGTTAAAAGGAGCGATTTTTACCGCAAGATTATTAGAGTTACTCGGTTATCAAACATCACCACATTATCAGGACAACCGTACTGATTTAATTCAATCCGTAACATTTCATGATCCAGATCAAATGGTCACCTTTTGCCAAGCTATCCAAGCCAATTCACCAATTAACTCATTTGTTCAGCCTTATCCTAGTGAAATGCCTGGCTATGACGACAAAGTGATTATGGCTGCTGGTACATTTATTCAAGGTTCAAGTATAGAACTATCAGCGGATGGACCAATTAAAGATCCATATATTGCTTTTATTCAAGGTGGACTAACTTATGCCCACGTAAAAATAGCGTTAATTGAGTCAGTTAAAGCATTACAGGAAAAAGGATTTTTGGATGTAAAAGAGACTGTTTAACGATTTAAGAAAACCGATCAAACTAGCATAATAAACTTTAACAAGGTTCCGTTCATTTTCATACAATGAATGGGACCTTTTCTATTGTTATCTAAAGCTATTGATTAAAACAAAAACGAAGCCCTATCAATAAAAATAGTGGACTTCGTTGAATAAAGAATGGAATCGAACTTGTTATCTAAGTTCCCGATATAATCCGACAACTTTACCGAGAATGGTAACACGATCTAAAATAATCGGCTCCATGAAAGAATTTTCTGGTTGTAAGCGGACATGGTTTTTTTCTTTAAAAAATCGCTTAACGGTTGCTTCATCATCTTCAGTCATCGCAACTACGATTTCCCCGTTTTCAGCCGTGTTTTGCTGTTTAACGATGACTTTATCGCCATCAAGAATACCCGCCTCAATCATACTATCCCCTTCGATAACGAGGACAAAGAGATTTTCATCAGGACTCATGTTCATGCTAGGTACAGGAACATATTCTTCAATATTTTCAACAGCTGTAATAGGTAGACCGGCAGTAACTTTTCCGATTACTGGAACATAACGAGCTTCTTCCCGGGGAATACTTTCATCCATATTATGATCCAGAATTTCAATCGCTCTCGGTTTAGTTGGATCTCTTCTAATGTATCCTTTACTTTCTAACCGAGATAAATGGCCGTGTACAGTTGAACTCGATGCTAACCCAACAGCTTTAGCAATTTCACGTACGGATGGTGGATATCCTTTAGTATGTACTTCATTTTTTATGTAGTCGAGAATCATTTGTTGTCTGTGTGATAATTTAGTCATTTTCCCCACCTCTTTCTAATAATAATTACAAATAGTGTATCACTAAGAATAACAAAAAGCAAACATTCGTTCTGATTTTCTCTTGACAAGATCATATGTTCGTGTATACTTAGAAATAGCGAACAAAAGTTCTGGTTTAATAAGGAGCTGGTGTAAGATGTTTAAAAAAGTATCGACTATTGCCTTGTTTTATCTCATTGCTTTTGGTTGTGTGTTAGGCTTTTTATATTTTTCATTAATTTCTGTTGCCTAGTAAACAACTGTTCGAAAAAGCAAACAAAAGAATACATAAAATGACCAAGACTGGTAAAAATATGATTCAACATAAATGGTATGAAAAGGAAAACAACAACGAGATTTTAATAACTTCACAAGAAAGATCATTTCTATTGAGATTCAACCTCATTACATGTAAGATACTTACGAAGAGCTAATCAATTTAGCTCTTCGTTTTTCTAGAAGGTAAATGCCATGTTTGTTAGGAGGCTTCATAAAATGATTACCAAGGAAAAGCTAGCTCGAATTAACGAACTAGCAAATAAAGCCAAAAATGAGGGATTAACAGCCGCGGAAAAACAAGAACAGCAAAAGTTAAGGGAAGAATATTTAACCAGTTTTCGGCAATCATTTACGAATCAAATCACATCAATGAAAGTGATCGATCCAGAAGGTAATGATGTGACACCAGAGAAAGTAAAAAAACTGAAAAACAAAAAAAACAAATGATAAAAATGTCAAAAAAGTTAAAACTAAGAGATATAACTTATATTTACTTGTATCAAGCAAATTTTAAAGCTAAGATATAGGTAGTTGAATAATTATTTGTAAATTGAAAGGGGAATACATGTGTCAAATAATGTAGAACAACTATCAATTAATACAATTCGTACGTTATCAATTGATGCCATTGAAAAAGCTAATTCAGGGCATCCTGGCTTGCCGATGGGTGCAGCACCAATGGCCTATACGCTTTGGACAGACTTTATGACTCATAATCCAAAAAACTCAAAATGGTTTAATCGAGATCGCTTTGTATTATCAGCTGGACATGGTTCTATGCTTTTATATAGTTTACTCCATTTATCTGGATACGATGTCACAATGGATGATATCAAAGCGTTTCGCCAAATGAACTCAAGAACCCCTGGACATCCAGAGTATGGTTATACAGATGGTGTTGAAGCAACAACTGGTCCATTAGGACAAGGTGCAGCTATGTCAGTAGGAATGGCCATGGCTGAAGCCCACTTAGCTGCTAAGTATAATAAACCTGAGTTCCCAATTGTTGATCATTACACATATGCACTTGTAAGTGACGGAGATATTATGGAAGGAATCTCCCATGAAGCAGCTTCATTAGCCGGCCACCTAGGTTTAGGAAAATTAATTTGGCTATATGATTCAAATGACATTTCCTTAGATGGTGAGCTAGATAAATCATTCTCTGACAACACTGAACAACGGTTTAAAGCATATGGCTGGCAAGTATTGCGTGTTGAAGATGGTAACGATATTGATGAGATTAGAAATGCTATTAAAGAAGCGCAAGCAAATAAAGACCAACCAACATTAATTGAAATTAAAACAATTATCGGTTATGGTTCACCTAACAAATCAGATTCATCAGATTCACATGGTGCGCCATTAGGTGCTGATGAAGTAAAACTTACAAAAGAATACTATAAGTGGACCTACGAAGATTTCCACGTTCCAGAAGAAGTTTATGCAGATTTCAAGGCTAAAATTGGTGATAAAGGTGCTCAAGCAGAACAAGAGTGGCAAGACCTATTTGCTCGTTACGAAAAAGAGTACCCAGAGTTAGCTAAAGAATTTACTCAAGCTATGAATGGTGAATTACCTGAAGGCTGGGATGAGAATTTACCTGTTTATGAAGCTGGTAAAGATGAATTGGCAACAAGAGCATCTTCTGGTGAAGTATTAAATGCAATTGCTAAAAACATTCCATATTTCATCGGAGGTAGTGCTGATTTAGCAGGCTCAAACAACACGATGATAAATGGTGAAGATGATTTCACAAAACAAAACTTTGCTGGTCGTAATATCTGGTATGGTGTTCGTGAATTTGCCATGGCAGCAGCAATGAATGGAATGGCACTACATGGCGGTGTAAAACCATATGTAGGTACATTCTTTGTGTTTAGTGACTATTTACGTCCTGCAGTTCGTCTATCTGCGCTCATGAAAGTACCTGTAACGTATGTCTTTACCCACGACTCAATAGCAGTTGGTGAAGATGGTCCAACCCACGAGCCAGTTGAACAACTAGCAGCATTTAGAGCAATGCCGGGTCTAACTGTGTTCAGACCAGCTGACGGTAATGAAGTTCAAGCTGCTTGGCGCTTAGCGGTTGAGTCTACTGACAGACCAACAGCACTTGTATTAACAAGACAAGGTTTACCTACTTTAGAAGGTACTAAAGAGTTAGCCTATGAAGGTGTCAGCAAAGGAGCCTATGTATTAAGTGACTCTGAGAAAGAAACACCAGATGTTCTTCTGCTAGCTTCAGGATCAGAAGTACAACTTGCAGTTAAAGCACAGGAAGCACTAAAAGAGAAGAACATTGATGCACGCGTTGTTAGCATGCCATCATGGGATCGTTTCGAAGAGCAGGATGAAGCGTATAAGAACGAAGTCATTCCACCACAAGTGAAACATCGCGTAGGAATCGAAATGGCTTCTTCACTCGGCTGGCATCGTTATGTAGGTGACCATGGCGTCGTCATCGGAATCGATCAGTTCGGAGCTTCCGGTAGAGGAGATTTAGTAGTCGCCGAGTATGGCTTCACTGTCGAAAATATTGTTAAAAACGTTGAAGAATTATTGAAATAAGATATTAAGAGATGATCACTACTTAGTGGTCATCTCTTTTTTTGGGTTCGACAAAACTAGTGATAAACCGTAACAAAATATGACAGTCTTTTAATATTTTATCGGGTATGCTACTGGAAAAGAGGAGGGATTTAAGTGAACATGTATATGGTATATTGGCTGAAACCGGAAGTAGCATTACATTATTTTCATAAAACGGATATATTATATCGTTTTTTTAAAGCCTATCAAGAACACACAGAGCATCCTGATTTAGCGAGACAATTTAAATATATTACTTGTCCATTTTCCAAGCAACAGTTATTACACCATATTTTTCAGCAGCATAATCAATTATTGAATATTCGGATTGAAGAACAAAAAATAGAAATAAAGCAGGATGGACAAGCTATTTTTATTTATGTATCAGAACATGCTTTAAGCTTTTTTTGTGATTCGTTACATGTAGCTGAAAATCTATTATTTCCGATCTTAAAAACAATTAATCCCTACTTATTTGTGATGAGTTATCATTCTGATCATTACGGTTGGTTAATGCCCATGAAGGAAAATTATTTAAAAAATAATAGACAATTATTGTATTCTTATCCTTGATTGATTATACTAAATAAGGGAATAATGTAAGGAGGACAATAGTAGATGAACACAGTATGGGTTGTATTAATTGCCTTAGGTGCATTACTAGCAGGAGTAGCCCTTGGATTCTTTATTGCCAGAAAATATATGATGAATTATTTGAAAAAGAATCCTCCCATTAATGAACAAATGTTACGTACCTTAATGATGCAAATGGGGCAAAAACCATCACAGAAAAAAATAAAACAAATGATGCGTGCCATGAGCAATCAAATGGATAAGCAAAAGTAATCATGATATCTTATAGCTTAAGCCAATATAATGAACCTCTTGTTATTAACAAGGGGTGTTTTAGTTTATAAAAGATGTAAAGATATTTTGTCAAACAAATTTCAATTCCTAGCAACATATATTTGATAATATAAGGGTAATGTTCACTGGGGGGGGAGAATGACATGTCAAGTGCACTTAGTGTCTTGATAGCATTTGGAGGCGGATTATTATCCTTTGTTTCACCATGCACAATTCCGCTATATCCAGCGTTTCTATCGTACATTACAGGCATGAGCCTTGATGAACTTAAGCAATATCCTAAGACGTTTAATTATCAGAGTCTCTTACATACGATATTTTTTCTACTAGGATTTTCACTGATATTTCTTATTCTAGGCTATGCAACCTCAGCTTTTTCTGAATTCTTCCGTCAATATCAAGATCTCTTTAGACAACTAGGTGCAATTCTCCTAATCTTCTTTGGTCTAGTTGTTGTTGGTATTTTTAACTTTGAATTTTTAATGAAAGAACGAAAGATCACTTTTAAACATCGACCTGCTGGCTTCGTGGGAAGTTTTATCATTGGCTTGGCTTTTTCGCTAGGATGGACACCCTGTATGGGACCTATTCTCATGGGTGTTATGGCTAAAATGGTTGACGTACCACAGCTTGGTTTTGTTATGATGGTCAGCTATGTGTTAGGATTTTCAATTCCATTTTTGTTATTATCATTTTTTGTAACTCGAATCCAATCGATTCAAAGAAAAAGCCATTTATTTATGAAAATAGGTGGATATATTATGATTATTGTCGGTATCGCCTTGTTTTTTGATTGGCTAACAAAGATAACATCATTTTTAGCAGAATGGTTTGGCTGGTTTGGTTTTTAATGATATGATATAGATAAAATAGTAATCAAACAATATTTACTGAACATAAGTTTATGTTGGCGATTATACATTAATATTAATAGATAAATATAGAGATCCTAAACGGTAGATGGTTTTTGGGGAGGAGAAATATTTTGGCTAGAATCCTTGTCGTAGATGATGCAAAGTTTATGAGAATGAAGCTCTCGACCTTATTAGAGAGGCAAAATCATGAAGTTGTCGGATTTGCTGAAAATGGTTTAGAAGCGGTAGAAATGTATAAAAAATTGCAACCAGATTTGGTCACAATGGATATTACCATGCCAGTTATGAATGGAATTGAAGCAATTAAAGAAATTATTGACTTTGATCAAGATGCAAAAATTATCGTCTGTTCAGCCATGGGACAACAAAAAGTTGTTGTAGAAGCGATAGAATTAGGGGCAAAAGATTTTATTATCAAGCCATTTAACGAAACAAATGTATTAGAGACGGTCTCTCAAGTATTAATGAAATAGTTGCATAAATATTTTTTGCTCTTCCAACCATGTTCTTATTGAATAATTTATAATCTTCATTATTTGTTGATAAAATATCCTGAGCATATGTTCGGATATTTTTTTTATAAAAAAATGCAGATCATTCGATCTACATTTTTACTGAACTTTATAGCGTTGTTGCCAGTTTTTTGCGTAATCTTTTTTGGATAACTGGAAAAGTTGTTCATATGGTTCAATGTCAATATTCTTTTCAGCTAAGGTTTTTCTTAAAAAACGATGATCTCGTTTTGGGGTCCCAATGATATATCCCTCAATGACTAACTCACGAGTGATTTTGTCTTCACCCCGTTCTAATGCAAGTTGACCAATTTTACTAGCAATTGAACGCCTAGCAACGTCCCGAAACAGTTCGGGAACCGGGGCAACCAATTCCTCTAGAAAATCTTTCTCTTCTTGATTCCACATATGTAATGTTTTTCCTAAATAATATTCTTGCCAGTCCATTTCGGACATGCCATCTTTTTTAGGTAATTGTTTCAAAAATTTACGAAACATAAAGAATCCACCGATACCCATGATGGCAATCATAAAAAAACCCCAAAATATGATTAAGTAATCAATAAAGCTAGACATATTTACCCATTCCTTTTTCTTTAGATATCGCCAATAAACAAGAAAACATTTATCTTTCACTCAATTTATAGTAATATTACTAATAGTTAGACAAATTCATTTTTACATTTTTTGCTATTTGTCTTTACTAATTACACTGACCGTCAGATTTTTTATACATTAATCTATTTCTCTACATAAATTATACCAATTTGCGACTTGAATACAAATCTATTGTCATAAACGCAGCATAACTAACGTAATAATAGTAGAAATATCGCATAATAGAAATGGATGTTCTATAAAGGGGTGGAATGAGTGAGTAATTCGAATAAAAATAGTAAAGATAATAATAAACCAACCACACTCACATTAAAACAATTTAATATTAGCGAATTGCCATCATTGTTAAACGTTACCTTAAAATGGATCGAGGAACATGCTAATAGTGTAATTGGTATATGGGATCAGCATGGTGAATTATTGTATGTATCACAGATTGTAGAACCACTATTCGGCATTAAACCAGATGATTTAATTGGAAAAGGTTGGCGTGGACTATTAGCCGACGATGAAATCAAATGTTTTCTCAACAAATTAACCAATTTTACGACTAAGATAACTTTTGCTATTCATCTTGGCTATCAGCCGGAAAATAGAATTCCTTTTGAATGTACGTTAGAAAAACTGATTGATCCTAAAACAGAAGGAGTATATTTTATTACTATTTTACAAAATATGACAACAACAGAAGAAAGTAATAAAAAGATGATTCAGTCTGAAAAAATGTCTGTTGCTGGTCAGCTGGCAGCCGGTATTGCCCATGAAATTCGGAATCCATTAACGTCTTTAAAAGGATTTTTGCAATTATTACAAGCAGGGATTAATCAAAAAGAAGTATATTATCAAATTATGAGTGATGAATTAGATAAAATCGAAACAATCACATCAGAATTATTATTTATTTCTAAACCATTAACAAATAAACGTTCTTATGAATCAGTTCATTCAATGATTAATGATGTCATGGTCTTATTAAATTCACAAGCCAATATTCATAATGTAAAGATTGTGAGGATGGAAACGAGCGATAATTACCTTTATTGTGATCGTTCACAAATAAAACAAGTGCTCATAAATATTATTAAAAATGCGATCGAGGCAACGAATGAACAAGGAACTGTAACAATTAAAGTTGAGGATATTGGTCAAGAAATACAAATTGATGTGATTGATGAGGGACCAGGCATACCTCCAGAGATTATTGATAAGATTGGCGAACCCTTTTTTACAACAAAAGAGGGTGGGACTGGTCTTGGTTTAATGGTAACAAAACAAATCATCGAACAACATCATGGCAAGCTCGAAATTATAAAAAATACGAGCAAAGGAAGTACATTTAGAATCATTATGCCAAAAGCAAAAAAATATACAGAAAAAAATTAAATTTTGTCCTACATATAATTAGTAATTACAGGAAAATACAATTAAGTATAAGTAAAATGAATAGCTATGAATAACTAATTAATATATGTTTTTCTGTTCAAAACAGTTGTTTTATGCGGTTTCTTCCTTTACCATATTAAACAGTGGAAGAAACTTTTCTTTGTATCCGATTAACAATGAGAGTTTTGAGAGAATAGTGATGAGAGGAGTAGTATGATGGGGGAAAACAATAAATTTCAGGCAAAAACCCAATTCGAACTAAATGGAAAAACATATCATTACTATCGTTTAAAAGCGCTGGAAGAAGCCGGCATTGGGAAATTGGCAAGATTGCCTTTTTCAATTAGAGTACTTTTAGAGTCTGTCTTGCGTCAACACGATGGAAATGTAATTAAAGATGAACATGTGATCGGTTTAGCTAAGTGGGGTACAAAAGAGGCGAAAGGTGTCGATGTACCATTTAAACCATCACGGGTAATTTTACAAGACTTTACCGGTGTACCGGCAGTGGTTGATTTAGCATCCTTGAGAAAAGCAATGGTTGATATGGGCGGTGACCCAGATGATATTAATCCTGAGGTACCTGTTGATTTAGTTATTGACCACTCAGTACAAGTAGATCACTTTGGAACACCGAATGCATTAAAAGCAAATATGGAAATCGAATTTGAACGAAATGCAGAGCGCTATGAGTTTTTACATTGGGCGCAAAAAGCATTTGATAATTATCGGGCAGTTCCACCTGCAACCGGTATTGTTCACCAAGTGAACTTAGAATATTTGGCTAATGTCGTTCATGCTGTTGAGAATGAAGATGGCAGTTATGAAGCATTTCCAGATACACTCGTTGGAACAGACTCCCATACACCAATGATTAATGGTCTAGGTATTCTAGGTTGGGGTGTCGGTGGTATTGAAGCAGAAGCTGGTATGCTTGGACAACCGTCCTATTTCCCTTCACCAGAAGTAATAGGTGTTAAATTTACCGGTAGTTTTCCAGAAGGTACAACTGCTACTGACTTAGCACTAAAAGTAACAAAAGTACTTCGCGATAAGAATGTTGTTGGAAAGTTTGTTGAATATTTTGGACCAGGTCTAAAGGATATGCCATTGGCTGATCGGGCTACTATTTCTAATATGGCTCCTGAGTATGGTGCTACATGTGCCTTTTTCCCAGTTGATCAGGAATCCATTAATTATTTAAGATTAACAGGTCGAGATGATGAACTCATCGAACTTGTTGAAAAGTACTGTAAAGAAAATGATCTCTGGTATGACGATAATGTAGCTGATCCAGAATATACTGAAATTGTTGAAATTAACTTATCAGAATTAGAGCCAAATGTTGCTGGACCAAAACGTCCACAAGACTTAATCCCGTTATCACAAATGCAAAAGGAATTTAAGAAATCTGTTACAGCTCCAGTTGGTAACCAAGGATTTGGCTTAGATAAATCTGAATTTGAAAAAGAAGTTGTCGTCGAGCATCCTAATGGGAAGAAATCTGTCTTGAGTACAGGTTCATTGGCGATTGCTGCGATTACATCTTGTACAAATACATCTAACCCTCACGTTATGTTAGCAGCAGGACTGTTAGCAAAAGCTGCCGTTGAAAAAGGATTAGAAGTACCAGAATACGTTAAAACATCCTTGGCACCAGGATCAACAGTTGTGACAAGATATTTAGATGATTCAGGATTAACGAAATATCTTGATCAATTAGGCTTTAATTTAGTTGGTTATGGTTGTACGACATGTATTGGTAACTCCGGACCTTTACGTCCAGAAATTGAAAAAGCAATTGTTGATAATGATTTACTTGTGACGTCTGTCTTATCTGGTAACCGAAATTTTGAAGGCAGAATTCATCCGTTAACAAAAGCTAATTACTTAGCATCACCACCACTAGTTGTGGCTTATGCATTAGCGGGAACGGTTGATATTGATATCATCAATGATCCATTAGGAAAAGATAAAGATGGTAATGACGTCTACTTAAAAGACCTCTGGCCAACAATGGCTGAAATTAAAGAACAAGTTGATAAAGTAGTCAACCCAGAAATCTTTAGATCTGAATATGACAATCTATTTGATTCTAATGAGCGTTGGAATCAAATTGATACAACAGATGAACCTTTATATGAATGGAACAGTGAATCAACTTATATTCAAAACCCACCATTCTTTGAAGGATTATCGAAGGAAGCAGATCCAATTCAACCATTGAAGAATTTAAGAGCGATTGCCAGTTTTGGTGATTCCATTACAACTGACCATATCTCGCCAGCAGGTGCTATTGCCTTAGATTCACCAGCGGGTAAATATTTACAAGAAAAAGGTGTATCACCGCGAAACTTTAACTCTTATGGTTCACGTCGTGGAAACCATGAAGTGATGATGCGTGGAACCTTTGCAAATATTCGCATTCGCAACCGCTTAGCCCCGGGAACAGAAGGTGGCTATACAACTTACTGGCCTACAGGTGAGGTTATGTCAATTTACGATGCAGCGATGAAATATCAAGAAGATGGCACAGGCTTAGTTGTTTTAGGTGGAAAAGACTATGGTATGGGATCTTCTCGAGACTGGGCTGCAAAAGGATCAAACTTATTAGGAATTAAAACTGTCATTGCTGAGAGTTATGAGCGAATTCACCGTTCAAACTTAGTCATGATGGGTGTATTACCACTTGTCTTTGAAAAAGGTGAGAATGCTGACAAACTTGGCTTAACAGGAAAAGAAGTTTTCCATATTGATATCGATGAAAACATTCGCCCGAATGATCGAGTTAAAGTTACGGCTGTAGATGAAGATGGTAAAGAAATCACCTTTAATGCGATTGCAAGATTTGATAGTGAAGTGGAAATTGAGTACTATCGTCATGGCGGCATTTTACAGAAAGTACTCCGTAGCAAATTAGGTGCCTAATTTAGCATAAATAACAACATATAAATTGTTAAAACATGGTTCTGAGCACTTCAATGTGCAAAGAACCATGTTTTTTTATGGTTCGATTTGAAGGTCATCATAGCTGCGAGTGAATTATTTTGATCGAAGCAGATCAATACCTAAGATTGATATGATAAAGGGAAGTGAGAGCATCTTTGCTCTTCAATAAATGTATAATATTTATTGTTTCAGTAAGAATATACATGATGTTTCTAACAATGATTATGAAAGGAGAATGTGTATTGCCAGATCGTAGAGAACGACCAAAACCTGATGATCGTAGCGATAATGTTGAGAAGTTACAGAGTATGGTGCAAGATACGATCCAAAACATCGAAGAGGCCCACGAAACAATGAGATATAGTTCCAATGAAGAAGAAAAGGAAAAAATTAGGGCGAAAAATAAGCGTCGTGAAGAAGCGATTGAAGGCATGAGAGAAGAAATTAAAGATGAATACCGACACGATCAATTAAATAACTAAATGAAAGGAAACCTTGGACAGAACTCTGTTCAAGGTTTTTTACTTTTGAGGCTATAGGAAAAGGGAATATTTTGTTTTTGCTCATAAATTCGCTAAAATAATTGATAGAGGAGGAAATGAATTGCATACAGTACAGACAGAAATAGAAGTAAGATATCAAGAAACTGATCAGATGGGCGTTGTCTATCATGCCAATTATTTAGTTTGGCTAGAAATAGGTCGTAAGAAATTCATTGAAAGCTTAGGTCTCGATTATGTGGAAATGGAAGAGCAAAACATTGTCTCACCTGTTACAAATATTCAATTGTCCTATAAAAAGCCTGTTCGTTATGGCGAGACAGTTCAAGTAGTTACATGGCTAAAGGAATATAACGGGATTCGTACCGTATATGCCTATAAAGTGATAAATGCAGCTGGGGATATTGCAGTAGAAGGTACAACTGAACATGTTATTGTTCATAAGAAAACATTTAAACCTTTATCATTACGTAAAACATTTCCAGAATGGCATGAAATCTATTTGAAACAATTACAAGGTGAATAAATTGGCTTTTGGTATTAATCGTAAAGAACTGCAGAGCTGGAAGTTAAAAGTGAAAAATGGCGAAATTGCTTTTATAACTCATTATTGGCTTGATGATCGTTTTCCTGGGTGTCATACTGTTACGAAGGTAGGCTGTAACGATATCGATAAATTAACAGCATGGGGAAGAAAGTATGGCTTACAAGCAAAGTGGATTCATCAACGTCACACTTATCCTCATTTTGATTTATTTGGCGATTTGCAAAAAGAAATTTTAATGAAGGAAAATCTTTGGGAACAAATTGAACGTTTTAAGTTATAGGAATAAATAATAACCCAGATCCTTAAGTAAGAGTCGGCAATCTTTTACTTAAGAAACCTGGGTCATTTATCATGTTAACATGTTTTTGTGCAATATAACTTTAAGCGACCATCTCAATTTGTCCATCAAGATGAGGTGTTTTGTTTGCTTTTCTTCTCGGGTACCAGATCAATTCCACCTGGATGAAATGGATGGCATTTAAGAATTCTTTTGATAGCTAAATAGCCACCTTTTATCGCTCCAAAACGCTGGATAGCTTCTAAACTATATGCCGAACAAGTCGGTAAAAAACGGCAGCTAGGTGGTCTAAAAGGACTTATTGCTTTTTGATAAAATTTAATTAGACCAATCATTACATATTTCATCTTTTTTAACCTTCTTATCTAGTGATCGTTTCGCGCCTTATCAATCATATATTTAACCAATCTCTGATTTGCAACCTTTAATTATATGTGCGGATGTAAAGCTTACATCCATGTAATTTTAGGCTCAGTTCTATTTTTTATCCGTTTTATATTATCGCGATGACGATAAAATACAAATATTGTTAATACAGTCACAACAATAATTAAAATGATGTCTCGAAGAAAAATGGAGACAATAACTGTTACCACACCGGTAATCATCGAAGATAAGGATACATATTTAGAAAAATATAAAGAGATTAAAAAGGTTAGCACCATAACCGTAAACAAAATGGGACTGACGCCTAAAATAATTCCACCGGATGTAGCGACGGCTTTTCCACCTCTGAATTTAGCGAAAATAGGATATGTATGCCCGAGGACAGCAAAAATTCCGATAATGAGCCGCGATACTTCTACATCAAAAAATAATGGAATTACCGTAGCGAGTGTTCCCTTTAAAATATCCATCAACACAACAATTGTACCTGCTTTAATTCCTAAGACACGAAAAGCGTTCGTTGCCCCGAGATTTCCGCTACCTTTTTCCCGTATATCAATATTAAACCCGATCTTACCGATAATAAGGGCTGAAGGGATCGATCCTAGTAAATAAGCAATGATAGCAAATAATAAATAATCATACATTAAAGTTTCCTACTTTCTTTTTAACATCACTTAATACAATGTCATTATTATGGTTGTCTATATTGCATTCAAGAAACACTTCTTTTATAATTAAAAAAATTGTTATATAATACCTTTATGTAGTTTCGTATGACAAGCTATTCTTATTTTACCATATTTAAGTTTAATTAGTTTAGTTTTTTTGTAATGATCATGAGGAGGGGATAATATGGCTTGGGAAAATCCTAAAAATGAAGAGATTAAATCAATTTTAGAATCAGCAAAGACGATTGCAGTAGTAGGTCTATCTAATAATCCAGAGCGGACTTCATATCAAATTGCTAAGGCAATGCAAGACAGTGGATATCGAATCATTCCTGTGAATCCAACAATTGACGAAGTATTAGGGGAAAAAGCGTATGATTCATTAGCAGAAATTCCAGAAAAAATAGATATCATTAATGTCTTTCGGCGTCCAGAATTTTTACCTGACATTGCCAAAGATGCTGCTAAAACAGATTGTCGAGTTTTTTGGGCTCAACAAGGTATTGTAAGTGAAGAAGCTTATCATTATTTGAAAGAACGTGGATTCACCGTTATTATGGATTTATGTATCAAAGTTGTACATGCTGTTTTAGTCAAATAAACCAAGATATGCTAGAAGGATGACAACGTAACAGTCATCCTTTTTTCCTGATAAAATACAAATAGTCGTATATAGTATATTGACTAGGGCTAAATTTGGATTTATCTATGTGGGAAGTAGTTAATTAACACATCAAGGAACATTTGTTCTATAATGGTATTAATTATGTAAATGCACGTGAAGGAGTCGATGGTTCATTGGTAAAGGAAACCATTCAATATTCGGATGATTCAATTCAAGTGTTGGAAGGCCTTGAAGCAGTTAGAAAAAGACCAGCGATGTACATAGGAAGTACTGATTCAAAAGGTCTTCATCACTTGATTTATGAAATATTAGATAATGCTGTAGATGAAGCACTTTCAGGCTATGGTGAGAAAATTAAAGTAACCATTCATCAAGATGATAGTATATCTGTAGAAGACGAAGGCCGGGGGATTCCTGTTGGCATGCACCAAATCGGTAAGCCAACACCGGAAGTTATTTTTACTGTCCTCCATGCCGGTGGGAAGTTCGGTCAGGGGGGATATAAGGCAAGTGGAGGATTACATGGTGTAGGAGCAGCCGTTGTAAATGCGCTGTCCGAATGGTTAGAAGTAACCATTTATCGTGATGGCTATCAATATTATCAATCGTTCAAAGATGGTGGTCAATTAGATACCCCATTGAAACAACTAGAAAAAACGAAGCGCCGTGGAACGTTAATTCGGTTTAAACCTGATCCAACCATCTTTTCAACGACGGATGTTGATTTTGAAATCATTTCTGAACGTTTAAGAGAATCAGCTTTTTTACTAAAAGGTTTAGCCATACAACTCGTTGATGAACGAACTGAGCAGACAGAAGTTTATCAATATCATGATGGCATTAAATCCTTTGTAGCCTATTTAAATGAAACAAAACAACCACTCCATGATATCGTATCTTTTGACGGTGAACAGGATAATTTTTATGTTAATATTGCCTTTCAGTATAATAGCGGTTACTCAGAAAATGTTCTGTCCTTTGTTAACCATGTCCGTACCAAGGATGGAGGCACCCATGAAGTAGGTGCGAAAACTGCCATTACTCGGACGATGAATGAATTTGCTAGAAAAAATGGCTTTTTAAAAGAGAAGGATAAAAATTTAGAAGGCACTGATATTCGCGAGGGTTTAACAGCAATTATTTCTGTTTTAGTACCAGAGGAAAAACTTCAATTTGAAGGACAAACAAAGGGCCGATTAGGAACACCCGAAGCAAGATCAATTGTTGATCACATTGTTTCTGAACATTTAACATACTTTTTAGAAGAAAACCCAGATGTGACCAATACACTCATTAAAAAAGCGATCGAAGCAAGAGACGCCCGTGAAGTAGCCCGAAAAGCAAGAGAGGATGCGCGATCAGGGAAACGAAGAAAGCGTAAAGATACGATTCTTAGTGGAAAATTAACACCTGCCCAATCACGCAATCCAAAAAAGAATGAACTCTATTTAGTTGAAGGTGATTCAGCTGGTGGGTCGGCTAAACAAGGTCGGGATCGTAAATTTCAAGCCATTTTGCCCCTTAGAGGAAAAGTGATCAATACTGAAAAAGCTAAGTTAGAAGATATTATGAAAAATGAAGAAATTGCTACAATCATTCATACTATTGGTGCAAGCGTTGGCTCGGACTTTAATTTAGCAGATGTACAGTATGACAAAGTGATTATTATGACGGACGCCGATACAGATGGTGCCCATATTCAAGTATTGTTATTAACGTTTTTTTATCGATATATGCGTCCACTTATAGATGCTGGAAAAGTATATATTGCATTACCGCCACTGTATAAAATTTCTAAAGGAAAAGGCAAACGAGAAAAAATTGCCTATGCCTGGGATGAATCTGAATTAAAACAATTGATGAAACAATTTAAATCAGGCTATACAATTCAGCGGTACAAAGGTCTCGGTGAAATGAATGCTGATCAATTATGGGAAACAACGATGAATCCCGAAACGAGAACGTTAATTAGGGTCACCATTGATGATATAACAAGGGCTGAACGACGCGTGTCAACGTTAATGGGAGACAAAGTAGAGCCCCGGAGAAAATGGATCGAAGAAAATGTCCAATTTGGACTAGAATCAGAAGATGATATCATGTTAGAAAACGAAAATACATTGGACTAATTTCCTTTAAGTTAATCAAGTAGCTTTTAAGAGATAGGTGGGATGAAGATGGCTACAGAAGAAAAATATTTAAATCTTCCCTTAGAAGAAGTTATTGGCGATCGGTTTGGGAGATATAGTAAATATATTATTCAAGAGCGTGCTCTTCCTGATGTTCGGGATGGGTTAAAACCTGTTCAACGACGCATCTTATACGCGATGTTTCAGGATAAAAATACGCACGATAACAATTTTCGTAAAGCAGCTAAAACAGTAGGTACGGTCATTGGAAATTATCATCCGCATGGAGATAGCTCAGTCTATGATGCGATGGTACGGTTAAGTCAAGATTGGAAAATGCGTAATGAATTGATTGAAATGCATGGGAATAATGGAAGTATTGATGGTGATCCACCGGCTGCCATGCGTTACACTGAAGCAAGATTATCAAGTATATCTAGTGAGTTAATGCGTGATCTCCAAAAAGAAACTGTTGATTTTGTTCCGAACTTTGATGATACGATCAATGAACCTGTTGTGTTACCAGCTAAATTTCCTAATTTATTAGTGAATGGATCAACGGGGATTTCTGCAGGATATGCGACAGATATTCCCCCTCATCATTTAGGCGAAGTGATCGATGCGGTTATTTTAAAAATTGATAAACCGTCTGCCACGGTAGATGAATTAATGGAAGTAATTAAAGGACCGGATTTTCCAACAGGTGGTATTGTACAAGGAATCAAAGGAATTAAACAAGCCTATGAAACAGGTAGAGGTCGAATTGTTATTCGTGGCCGGGCTCGCGTTGAAAAACTTCGGGGTAGTCGGGAACAAATTATCATTGAAGAGATCCCTTATGATGTAAACAAGGCTAATTTAGTGCGAAAAATAGATGAACTAAGCGTAGAACGTAAAGTCGAAGGCATTGCAGAAGTACGAGACGAAACCGACCGTACTGGACTTAGAATAGTCATTGAATTAAGAAAAGATGCAGATAGTGAAGGAATCTTGAACTATTTATATAAAAATACAGATTTACAAGTTTCTTATCATTTTAATATGGTTGCGATTCAAGATAAAACACCAAGACTGTTATCTCTTCCTGAAATATTAGATGCCTATATTAACCATCAAAAAGAAGTGGTGACCCGGAAGACTAAATATGATTTAAACAAAGCTAAAAGCAGGGCTCATATTGTCGAGGGATTAATTAAAGCAATTTCGATACTTGATGAACTGATCCAATTGATTCGGGCTTCTAAAAATAAACAAGATGCAAAAAATCGGATCATGGAAGCTTATGAGTTTACCGAAGAACAGGCAGAAGCAATTGTTATGTTACAACTGTATCGCTTAACAAATACTGATATAACAGAATTGCAACAAGAAGCAGAGCAATTAACAAAACAAATAAATGAGTACGAAACAATTTTAAACAGTGAAAAGAAACTGCTGCAAACAATTAAAAAAGATTTACGTCAAATTAAGAAAACCTATGCTGATGAACGAAGAACGACCATTGAAGCAGAGATTGAAGAAATTAATATTAATATTGAAGTGGTCGTTCCGAGCGAAGATGTCCTGGTGTCTGTAACGAAAGAGGGATATGTGAAACGTACAAGTCTACGCTCTTACGCTGCGTCGAATGGTGAAGATTTTGCGATGAAAGACGAAGACCATCTAGTTTCTTTATTAGAAGTCAATACGACTGATAAATTATTGCTGTTTACGAATAAAGGAAGATTTGTTTGTCTACCTGTACATGAATTGCCGGATATACGTTGGAAAGACATTGGTCAGCATCTATCTAACATTGCGACGATTGAAGCAGACGAAATGATTGTTTCTTCGATTCCGGTTCGCGAATTTGCTGATGATGATTTCCTCATCTTCTTTACTAAAAATGGCATGGTTAAAAGAAGTGAAATGAAACTTTATAACGCCAAACGATTTAGTCGTCCGATGATTGCTATTAATTTAAAAGACGATGATGAGGTTGTTAATGTATGTCAAACTGATGGCCAAGCAAATATTTTTGTCGCTACAAATGCAGGGTATGGTCTCTGGTTTGCCGAGGATGATGTGTCTGTTGTCGGCCAGCGGGCATTAGGTGTTATTGCTATTCAGTTAAAAGACGGCGAGCAAGTCGTTAATGGTCAAGTGTTTACAGAGAATGACAAACCATCATTAATTGTCGTTACTCAACGTGGAGCATGTAAACGAATGGTGTTAAATGAATTTGAAAAATCGACGCGGGCGAAGCGGGGTGTAACCATGCTACGGAAACTAAAAGCAAAACCCCATCAAATTGTTGGCTTTTTCTTGACAGATGAAGAAGATACAATTAGTTTCCGAACGAGTGAAGGAAAAACGCATGAAATATACCCATTGGAATTCTCAGCAAGTAATCGTCAAAGTAATGGGTCATTCGTGATTGATGAAGATAACGATGGTGAAGTGATCGAAGCCTGGAAGAATGCAAGTTATGAACAACCGTTTAACTCAGCTGAAGATGAATCATAAAAAGGTGGCATATCGCCACCTTTTTTATTTAAGTCCTATCTTTGTATTGGGATAATAGAGGAAATCTATAAGTGGAAAACATAATAACATATGGTAGTCGCGTTTCATACGGAAAATATGAATCTAAAATTCTCAAGCGAATTAACAATAGATTTACGATAATAAAATTATGTAAACAAAGTAATGTATATGTATAATTAATGTACATTACGTATCACATAGATAGCTATCTATTTTATAACGGAAAAAGTAAACGGACAAACTTTTTGTCCTTTTGCAAAAATAATGATATCCTTTGAATGATAGATAGAAAGAGAGGAAACAAATAATGGTAGATGATCAAATTTTCCGTCAGGCAATGAGTAAGTTTGCTACAGGTGTGACAGTTGTTACAACTAAGGATGGGGAAGATGTTGTAGGTATGACTGTCAATGCTTTTATGTCGATATCTTTACAACCAAAACTAATTGCTATCTCTATTGATGAAAGTGCTTCGATGTATCACACTTTACAAGAGGTCAAGCAATTTGGCGTTAGTATATTAAAGGATGATCAGGCAGATTTGTCAATGATCTTTGCCAATCAAAAAGACGAAGAGGGCGAAATAACATATAAAGATATGAACGGTATTCCAGTTCTTGATGATACATTAGCAACGATTGCATGTCGTGTTTTCGATATGGTAAAAGCCGGTGATCACATGATTTTTATCGGTGAGGTACTTGATATCCATGTAGATGAAGGAAATCCGCTTTTATATTTTAATAGCAATTATGAAAAAATAGACTCATAATCATCCCTCGCGGTCGCTACATAAAAATTAGGTAACACATTCTCATATAAAGCAAGGAGTTAGATTCGTGAAAAAAATCATGTTAGTTGATGGCATGGCATTACTATTTCGTGGGTATTATGCCACAGCCTATCGAGGAAATTTTATGAAAACAACTCAAGGGATGCCAACAAATGGCGTCTTCCAATTTCTGCGTTACTTTTTTGATGCAATTCAAACATTTTCTCCATCCCATGTCATTTGTTGTTGGGACCTAGGTAGTAAAACATTTCGGACTGATCTATACCCCGCATATAAAGCAAATCGACAAGCACCTCCAGATGAATTAGTGCCCCAATTTGACCTAGTAAAAGAAGTCGTTGCAGCAATGAACGTTCCAAATATAAGTTGTGAAAATTACGAAGCTGATGATTGTATTGGTACGTTAGCTAAAACATATGGTATGCATTCGAATCATCATGTGCTCATTTTAACTGGTGACCAGGACATGTTACAACTTGTTGATGATCGAGTTCAGGTTGCTTTAATGAAAAAAGGGATCGGTAATTATGATGTTTATGATCGAGACAATTTTTATGCCAAAAAAGGGATTTATCCTGAACAAGTGATTGACTTTAAAGGTTTAACAGGGGATGCCGCTGATAACTATCCCGGTGTAAAAGGAATTGGAGAAAAAACTGCTTTAAAGCTATTACAAGAGTATGAAACAATTGATCATTTATTGGCTAATCTTAATGAGTTAACACCAAGTATGCAGAATAGAATTAACGAAAATATCGATATCCTTCATTTATCAAGAAGATTAGCGAAAATAAATTGTGAGGTCCCGATAAGTTGTTCCCTTGATGAAGCTGAGTGGAGCTTTAATAAGTCCCAGGTTCAACAAAGATTGCTTCAATTAGACCTAGATCATTTTGAAAAATATTTATTAGATGCATAAAATTTTAGTTGGGCTTGCTTGATGAAGCCCTTTTTCATGTCAATTTTTATTTAAAAATATTTAGGTATCAGAGGAAAAATGTACCTAGATTTGTTATGATAAAAACAGACAAATGCATAGGGGGAAAGATGGTGAACTCAAGAAATACGATATATATTAACCAATGGGATAAATGGAAAAAATATAGTAGAATCATATCTATTTTAGCCATACTCATGGTATTAATACTTGTATTAGGTGTACCAGCCTTTAATTGGGTCGTCGATTATATTTGGATGGACACCCTTGGTTTTGGAACAGTGTTTACAACTATATTAGGTGGAAAAATACTATTAATTGTGTGCGGTTTTTTGCTTTTTTCAATCGTGATGTATATCACGCTGTTTTGGATTAGACATTCTTATTTAAAACATTTTCAATCATATGAATTGCCTCGATTTATTTTAAATCGCAAAACAAGTCATATAACAATGATTGTTGCTGCTTTTTTTATCGGGGTTTTCGGCAGTATGATCCTCCAAGGAATTGGCTGGGAGCCAATGCTTAAACTGCTAAATTATGAACCATTTGGGACGGCAGATCCGCATTTTAATATGGACATTTCATTTTATTTATTTGTTTATCCATTTGTAAAGTTAATGGTTTATATTTTATTAGGATTAATTATCTTATCATTGCTCATACAAATTGCAGCCTATTCTGTTTTTCAAATTTATCTTAAAAGTAGATCAGCCCAACTTCACTTAGGGACGACGTTAGGCTTCATAGGCCTATTATTGGGTAGTGTTCACTTTTTAGCGCCATATGGAACATTATTATCTAATCAAGTGAACATGTTTCAAAGAAGTGTTGTCCATGGGCTAAGTTATACAGACCGATTAATCAATATTCCCGTTTCATATATTTTAGCAGCGGTTGCTGTGATCGGTACAATTTGGATGATCATTTCTTTATATCGAAAAAAATTACATTTGATTGCCATACCGATTATCGTTTATATCGTGTTTATAATTTTAGGTCAAGGTGCTTCAATCGTTGTTCAGAATTTTGTTGTGTCACCAAATGAGTTTAATCGAGAAAAACCTTACCTTGAACACAACTTAATGTTTACTAGAGCTGCCTATGGTTTAGATGATATTGAAGAACAGAGTCATCCTGGTAATGATTCATTAGATCGGGCGATGATCGAACGTAACCAACTAACAATCGATAACGTAAGATTAAATGATGCCAGACCCCTTCTTGATATTTATAACCAAATGCAGACAATTCGTACTTACTACAAATTCAATGACATGGATATTGATCGCTATAAAATAAATGGTAATTATGAACAAGTATTTATAGCTGCAAGAGAATTGAGTACTGATGATTTACCTGAACAAGCCCATACGTGGGTAAACCGGAAACTGAGATATACTCATGGATATGGTATTGCTATGAGTCACGTCAACCAAGTTACTGAACAGGGACAACCAAAATATATGGTTGATGATATACCACCAGAGGGCATATTCGAAATAACTCGCCCTCAAATATACTTTGGTGAAGAACCATATCCAAATGTTATCGTAAATTCAAAGACAGCTGAATTTGATTATCCTACACCGGATGAAAATCAGACCCATATTTATGAGGAGAGATCAGGGATCCCGTTAACAGGAATCAATAAGTTATTGTTTGCCATTGATGAAGGCTCAATACGCATGCTTGTATCTGATCAATTAACAGAGGAAAGCCAGTTATTAGCAACGAGAAATATTATGGATCGGGTTAATCGAATCGCACCGTTTTTTGACTATGATCCAGATCCTTATATTATTGTTCGTGATGATGGTACACTCATGTGGATTATTGATGCCTACTTGTCATCCGGGAATTATCCATATTCGGAACCATATCAAGGCAATGTCAATTATATTCGTAATTCGGTAAAAGTAACGATTGATGCCTATACCGGTGAAGTTAATTTTTATATGGTAGATCAAGAAGATCCATTATTACAAACTTATCATAATATGTTCCCGGAATTATTTACCGAAGAGATTCCAGAAGATATTCGTGCTCATTTCCGTTATCCAGAAACATTGTTTAAAGTTCAAGCAAAAATGTATGGCACATATCATATGTCTAATTTAGAAATATTTTATAATCGGGAAGATTATTGGCAATTCCCAACTGAGAAGTATTTCAATGAGGATATTGAAATGGAACCCTATTATATTACGATGAAACTTCCTGAACATGATGAAGAAGAGTTTATTTTAATGATTCCTTATACACCAAAGAATCGGCAAAATATGATTGCTTGGATGGGGGTACGAAATGACGGGGATCATTATGGTGAAATTTTTGTCTATCGTTTCCCTAAACAGAAAAACATCTATGGTCCACAGCAAATAGAGAATCGAATTAATCAGGATAGCTATATTTCTCAACAGCTCACTTTATGGGGCCAAGGTGGATCAGAAGTAATTAGAGGGAATTTGTTAGCCATACCGATCGAAGATACTGTTCTATATGTTGAACCTGTCTATATTGAGTCTTCCAATGAAACATCTTTACCTGAAGTGAAGCAAGTTATCATGGCTTATGAAGATCATATTGTCATGGAGGATTCATTTGAAAAAGCGTTAGCCAAAATTTTACAATTAGTTGATCCAACGTCGGACACTGATGATTATCCAAGAGATGAAAGTCGGGATCCATCACAGCCAATTCATGATGCTAGTGAGCTATTGCATGAGATTGCTGAGCTATTTGATGCATATCGAGAAGCTTTAGCAAATGGAAATTGGGAAGAAGCAGGCGAGCTCATGAGGGAAATCGAAGAATATCTAATGGACGCCACGTTAGATAATGATGTTGAGGAAGATAGCGACACGAATGGAGCTAATGAAACTAGTGAAGATATTGAAACGAATGAAGTCAATGAAGAGGCAGAGGCTGACGTTATAGAATCTGATTAAATTAAGATAGAAATGTTCGTTTTGTGAGGATATATGCTTACGTATAGGCATATATCCTTTTTTATTGTAAAATAGTGCATGCAGTCAAAATTTTAACGATAAATCATTTTGATATAAAGAACTATAAGTTTAGTCGTTATCCCCCCGACTGAGCGATGAGGAATAGGAGAGGGAGCCCATGCGTCAGATGATTTGATCGATCACTATCACGAAATAATTCAGATTAACATTATTGGGGGATCGATCATTGTTTACATTCAATAAAAATTTTTCATTATTAGTGTTGGGGCAAACACTGGCCAATATTGGTGATGTACTCTACATGGTGAGTATTATTAGTGTGATATTTTTATTAACCGAATCAGCAACTGCGGCTTCTTTTGTCCCATTTACCATTACAACAGCTATGTTTATTTCCAGTTTATTAACACCACTCTTAATCGGAAAAGTAAATTTAAAATGGCTCATAGCTGGGTCACAAATTAGTAAAACTGTCATTTTAATTATGCTTGGTTTGTTATTATTTGGGCTCACAGAAGCCAATTACTATTTTATTTTCTTATTAATTGGGGTGATTGCTTTTCTTGATGGGTGCGCACATCCAATTATGCAAACATTGATTCCACATTACGTCCCTGCGGATCGTTTATTAAGAGCTAATGGTATCATTGAATCAGTTACCCAAATTATCCAAGCGATGATGTGGTTTGTTGGTAGTATGTTTTTACTTATAATGAGTCAACAACAATTGATTTGGGTTGTCGCAATACTCTTTGCTATATCAAGTGTGTTATTGTGTTTGTTGGATCAGGTTTATCATGAATCATCACCAACAAAAAACCAATTTGAACAGGTAAAAGCGGGCTGGAAGACACTCGTTAATACACCGGTATTAAAAACAATTGCAAGTATGGAGATCATTGAAACGATAGCCAGTACAGTATGGATAGCAGCTATTTTATATGTATTTGTAAGTGACGCGCTACAAGTTGGTGAATCATGGTGGGGTTATATCAATGGGGCTTTCTTTATCGGCTTGATCCTTGGTAGCCTGTATTGTGTAAAGTACGCTTCTTTTATTGAGAAAAAATTAGGTAGCTTTATTTTTATTGGGTCCCTTGTGAGTTGTTTGATCACAGTACTGTTTAGTGTAAATAGTATGCCGAGCATAGCCTTAATTTTATCCCTTGGGATCGGATTGTTTACCCAAATAAAAAGCGTACCACTACAAACGATTATTCAGACAAGTGTAGAGAAACACCGATTAGCGACGGTTTATACGTCCTTAGGTGCTCTTGGAACAGGGATATTTGGAATTGGTTCACTGTTAATTGGCGTGTTATCTGATTTGTTTGGTGTAAGGATCGTATTTATAATTTCTGCCTGTTTACTCGCTATTGCTAGTATCATTGTTTATCAAAGGAAACACCTTTTTATTAAACGTGTTACTGATTAATTAAGCAGTGACTCATAAGATCCATAGGGAATAGAGGAAGGTCCTATACGTAAAGTCAAATATCTAGTGGTCAACGGAGATCTTCCATTGGCCACTGGACAATGTTATTCCACAACTTCATCATACTATAGACCAAGCAGTTTAATAGAATTAAGTAAATTTAACAGCTACTTTCAGTTATTATTAATCCGCTAACGATTATTTGCTGTTAATTCAATCCTCAATAAGACCCCATAAATTATAAGTCCACTTATATTACAAACCTAAAATTCCTAGTCTTATAAGTATTTAGCGCCATGTTTGTTTGCAGCACCCGGCATAAACTTAATTTTGTATAATATAAAGTTCTTTGTTGTTACTAAAATAGCCATTAAAATTTGGGAATTATAGGATTATTGCTTCATTATTGGACGAGATCTGGTTTAATATAGCTAATTATGGAGAAATTACTAAGGTATGCTTTATATAGATCGGAGGGTAAATTATTGGTCATCGCCATTGCAACTTTAATCATGCTTATCTTGATCAATGCATTTTTTGCTGGTGCTGAATTAGCCTTTGTACATACAAATGATACGAAAATTCAACAACAAGCAGAGCAAGGTAACCAAAAGGCGGTAAAGTTATCTCGTTTACTTTCACAGCCCAGCCAGTTTTTAAGTACCATCCAAATTGGGATTACATTAGCTGGATTCTTATCTAGTGCCTTTGCTGCTGATTTCTTTGCAGGGCCATTCGCTAAAATGTTATATCGTACAGGTATACCGCTACCTGAAAACATCCTTCATACGTTATCATTAATTGTTATCACTGTGATTTTGTCCTATTTTACGTTAGTTTTTGGTGAACTCGTACCTAAACAATTAGCTCTTCAAAAACCAGAGCAAATTTCTAGTATTGCTGTTGGACCGATTTCATTGTTAGCAAAAATATTCTCACCTCTAGTAAAATTGTTAACATTGTCGACCAATGCAATCGTACGCTTATTTGGCGTCGATCCTAATGCTACGGATGAAGAAGCAACAGAGGAAGATATTCGGATGTTGGTAGATGTAGGTGGAGAGAAGGGAACAATTAATCCAGCAGAAAAATTAATGATTCATAATATTTTTGAATTCAACGATACACTTGTTTCAGAAATCATTACTCATCGCACGGATATGTCTGCACTTTCTGTGGATATCACCTTTGAAAAATTAATTCATCAAATTAATCAGGATAAGTATACGAGGTATCCTGTTTATGAAGATAATTTAGATACGATTGTTGGCATACTTCATGTTAAAGATTTATTTAATTATGTTCAGACTGACAAAAATAAAACCTTTGATTTAAGGAAAGTAATGAGAAAACCATATTTTATATTAGAAACCCAAACAATTGATGTGCTGTTTTCACAAATGCAACGACATAATATTCATATTGCAATTGTGATCGACGAATTCGGTGGTACAGAAGGATTAATTACGATTGAGGATGTTCTTGAGGAAATAGTCGGTGATATCTCTAGTGAAATGAATGATCCCGATCTTGTAGAAGAAACATTTAAACAAGTTTCTGATAATTCGTATGAAATTGACGGTGTTTTTTATTTAACAGCTCTTGAAGAATTGTTAAATATGGACTTCCCAACAGACGAGTATGATACGGTGAGTGGTTTCTTAATTAATGAAATTGGCTATATTCCTTCTGTAGATGAACGTCCAGTCATAAAATATAAACATTTAACTTTTGAGGTTCAAGAAGTTGCTGATAATCGCCTA
Source organism: uncultured Bacillaceae bacterium (assembly GCA_937925695.1). GTDB lineage: Bacteria > Bacillota > Bacilli > Bacillales > Amphibacillaceae > CALAMD01. Next base: position 44,396 of record CALAMD010000100.1, read on the forward strand.
GAAAAAATTATTGTTACTGTTGGCGATCCCGAATGAACGTATGATAGTTAGGATAGCAATTATGAGCTCATAGGAATTAGGTGGGTAAATTGAATAAAACGTGTTAAGGCCTAGGCATCATGTAATATCATGTCTTCAAAGGCTAATTCTGACGCTGCAAGATTTTCTAATGTATGGCAACTCCCAATCAGTTTCCAACTGAAGCAAGTATCATAACAGGTGATGTTTAACTTGTTTTTATAAACAAAAAATACCGACGGATTGCATCCCCGTCGGTATTTTATGAATGTGTTAATGGATCTCTAGATAATCAATAAAGGCATCCCAAGATCCATCATCAGCTGTTAAGATCAGTTCAATTTCTTGATTCCCTGTCCCATGGCTGACATTATTAATTGTATAAACTGCTGGATAGCTTCCACCATAGTAGAAGGTTCCCTTATATTCGCCACCGATTCTTAAATCAACCCTTGCCATATTGTTGTTATTTGATGCTCCCCGTAATGAAAAACTGTGGGTGCTATTAGCGAAGTACTGCGTATACTTGATTGAATCACCGTTAGCATATAAGGCAACCCCATTAAATGGTGAATTAATATTTGACGTATATTGACCGCTTTTCGTCATGTTTTCAGCTTCTACTCTCGTCGTACCTGGCGGTTGGCCTGGAGGAGGATCATTTCCTGGTGGAGTTCCGCCCCCACCAATATTAAGTGTATGACTGTAAACATTAGCGCTTCCGCTACTCTGATAACCTTCTACCGTTAAGGCTACTTCATACATTTTACCCATTGGCATGCCTAAACTTTCCCAACGATTAAAATGGTCACTTACAGAAATTGTTCCACTTGTACGCTTGTTACGACGAACACTCCAATATTGTTGGAAAGTTGCTGTACCTATGATTGATGGCTGGTTGACACGGGTTGTTTCATAAATATCATACGTATCACCATCAACGGTAATTGTCCCTTTGGAATTAGCCCCAGGGGGACGCCAATTTCCCCAACTATCAACGATATAATATTCTACTAACGGATCAACTGTCCAACCATATACGGTTAAATAGGAGTTACCGTTTGGTCGATAATCAGCACCATAGGATATTGAGATATTACCAATTTGTTGATGAGTTTGGGTTTCATCAAATTTTTTCCCTTTTCTAAACAAGATATTATTTACATTACTCCACTCTGCACTGAATGTTCCACCGCTACCGAGCACCATACTTCCTGAACCACCAGCATCCTTCCAGAATTCATAGTCATACCCATCATGCGTACCTGTTTCATTACCCGTGATTGCAGCAAACACCGTTATCGTAGCATAGGTTATGAAAAACAGGCCGAAAAGAAACGCTACATATAACTTAAGCTTTTTTCGTTTCATTAAGGATTCCTCCCAATCATTTTTTTGGACTGGAAATATTAGTTCTATTGAATTTAGGTCGTTAGGGTGAAACTTCAAGAGTGATTCATTAGATGATAAATTTAGTCACTTTTCATTCCAATGTTCGACAAATGAACATACATTTTATTAAATATGAATACGATCACCACCTTTACCGAATAGACGCTAATAGTTTCCACAAAGTTCCTTAATATTACTAAAATAATTAATAATAACAATTATTTGACAATGAGAGGAAAACAATTTTATTCTATTAGTGACTAACAGAGGTAGGTGAATACGAATGGTGAATGATAACATTAAGGACAATGAGATGTTAGAAACTGATATGAAATACATTTATAATTGTTATTATAATCGTGTATTTCAAGATGCCTATTTCGTAGTAAGAGACCTTCACTTGGCTCAGGATATCACCCAGGAAACCTTTATGAAAGCATTTCGACAAATAGCTACATTAAAAAACAAAGACAAAATCGGTGCATGGCTATCGACAATTGCTGTTCGAACAGCAATTGACTTTATTCGGAAGGAGAGTAGAAATGAAACGACCAACTATGATGAGAAGATACCAGGAAAACATGTAAGATGTGAAATATCATCTAGTGTAGAAGAATCTGTAGAGGCAAATTTTATTTCTGAAGAGATTATCCAGGTGATGATGGAGTTAAAGAAAGATCATCGAGAAATTTTAATACTAAGATATATTCATGATTTGTCGCAAAATGAAATAGCAGCTTGGACAAACTTAAACATTGGTACGGTAAAATCCCGTTTACATCGTGCTAAAAGACTATTAAAAATGAAACTTATGAAAGATAGAATGATTAGTCGTGAAGCTTTTCGTAAGTGGTTATTTATTTTATAATTTTTCAATAAAGAAATTTAATGTTAAGGGTTTATGCCAATAGTCTTTATAAATTAATTTGCATTTATCCAAAATTGAATTTATTGTGTCAGTTTTCTTGTACTGTTTCTTTGCCCCTTCCTATCACTTATAATTAATCTAGTGATTATGATGGAGGAAGGAATATGAAAAACAATCCTATTAAATTTGTTATAGCAATCTTATTTCTTTTACTTTTCACAAGTTGTAGCGATGATATATTACAGAACGGTAAAAAAGAAGAGATCACTGTGAATCAACTAAAGGAATTGGTGCACTATTATAGTGTTGAAGAGGTCTCAAATGAATCGGCAAGTATTACAGGCACACATTTGATCGTCACTGATCAACATGGTGAAGAACAATACTATCCTTTGCCTGAAGATGAATTTTTTGTTTCAATTGCACCTTATATTCATGAAACCCACCCTTGTAAATATCATAGTTTAACAGGTTGTCAAGGGGAAATGGTTGAAAAAGAATTTTCGGTTTATATTGAAAATGAAGATGGCGAAGTAGTTATAGACGAAATGATGACCTCTTTTGCTAATGGATTCATCGATCTATGGCTACCGCGAAACCAAAATTATCAAATTAAGATTGAATATGATGGTCTAACCGGGGTAGGGGAGTTTTCAACCTATGAAGAAGACGGAACTTGTATCACAACAATTCAGTTAAAATAACTTGTTCGATTTAAAGGGTTAGTAAAATCCCCCAAATAGTCTTTGGGGGATTATTTTAACAACTGTATTTGTCAATAAGCTGTTTCTTTAGATTGATTATTTATCACTTATCACTAAATACTTCTTTCCACTCATCTTTTTTTGCCAGCATTTCACGTGCTAATGTTTGGGCGCCTTCAAGATCATGACTGGCAGCAAAACCACACTGTACATCATTTGAAGCTGGCACCTCATCTACCGTTAACACGTCCTGTAGCGTTTTTTCCATGACATTGATAATATGATCGACATCATCGTCATTAAAAACTGATAAATAAAATCCTGTTTGACATCCCATCGGACTTAAATCTATAACCTGGCTATGATGGTTACGGATGAATTCAGCCATTAAGTGCTCGAGTGAATGAATAGCAGGCATTTCCATATAGTCTTTATTCGGTTGCTTAAAGCGAATATCATATTTATAAACAACATCACCATTTTCACCTTTTATCGTACTAGCAAGGCGTACATAGGGTGCTTTCACTTTTGTATGATCAAGGTTGAAACTTTCTACATTCATTTGCTTCGCCACTATTTTTCCTCCTTGTTATGTTGTAATAGGCTAGTTTAATCGTAACAAATTTCCTCGTATATTGAAAATAGTTCTAACTGATTTATCGTTCTGTATTACCAAAGTGATTGCTTGGATAAATATGGCGTAATAGCTATTAAGGCTAACGTAACCATTGAGTCAGAAACAAAAAGCCTTTCGGTTGATAAATAGTGAATTAAAGTAGAACTATGCTATAATCGAGGTGATAAAAACTTATCAAAGAAAGGATATGATTATGGCCTTTGTAATTAGTCAAGAAAACTTACGTAGACAAGCAGAACTAGGTTCATTGTTCTATCATGAAAAAGAAGCTTATAGTGGAGTACATAAAATTGCGCAAAAAGTAATCAAAGATCTTGAGCTAGTTTTCGGTTATGCTCCACAAGCAACGTCAAATCAAACTCAATTACAACAACATGCGATTATTTATGGTACTGTCGATCGCAGTCCGATTCTAGCAGAACTTGATGAACAAAAATTAATAGATTTATCACAAGTAAGGGGAAAAAGAGAAGTATTTTTAATGCAAGTTGTCGAAGGACCAATCTCAGGTGTTGATAGCGCCCTTGTCATTGCAGGTAGCGATAAACGAGGGACTATTTATGGACTTTTCCATCTTTCTAAGTTATTAGGAGTTTCGCCATTAGTCAATTGGAATAATATAAAACCACAACCGAAAACGACCTTTACGTTAAACAAAGATTATCAATATTTATCCAAAGAACCATCTGTTCGATTTCGAGGCTTTTTTATCAATGATGAATGGCCTGCTTTTGGTAATTGGACAATGAAAAGGTTTGGTGGATTTAATGCTAACATGTATGAGCATGTGTTTGAATTGCTCCTACGTTTAAAAGGGAACTACCTATGGCCTGCGATGTGGTCAGCACGTTTTTATGATGATGGTCCGGGATTAGCAAGTGCGGAATTAGCCAATGAATTAGGTGTTATTATGGGTGCTTCCCACCATGAACCATGTTTACGTTATGGTGAAGAGTACAGATATTTACGAGGAAAAGACTCTAAATATGGCGATGCTTGGAACTTTATTACGAACCGGGAAGGTATCACTAAGTTTTGGGAAGATGGGTTAAAACGTGGTGCTAATTTTGAAAGCGTTATTACGGTTGGTATGCGTGGTGAACAAGATACGCCAATCATGGGTAAAGAAGCGACCCTTGCCGATAATATCGAGTTGTTACGAGATGTATTAGAAACACAAAACCGTTTGATTCAGGAAAATGTGAATCCAAATTTATCAGAAGTACCAAGAATGTTTGCCTTATATAAAGAAGTGGAACCATTCTTTTACGGTGATGAACAAACACCTGGATTAATGCACGCTAAGGAACTGGAAGACGTTATTTTAATGTTTTGTGATGATAATCATGGTAATTTACGTACGTTGCCGACTGAAGAAATGCGTCAGCATAAAGGCGGATTTGGCATGTACTACCACTTTGATTACCATGGTGGACCAATCTCATATGAATGGATCAATAGTTCTTATCTCCCTAAAGTATGGGAACAAATGACAATGGCCTATGATTTTGGTATTCGTGATTTATGGATTGTTAATGTAGGGGATATTGCTACGATGGAGTTCCCGTTATCCTATTTCCTTGATTTAGCTTACGATTTTGAAAAATGGGGAACAAATGCGATCAATACGACAGAGCAATATACTAAAGAATGGATTGACCTTCATTTCACGGGCATATTTACAGATGATGAAAAAGAAAAAGTGTTTGAATTGTTAACAGGTTATACGAAGATAGCCCATAAACGTAGACCTGAAGCGATGAACGTAAACGTATACCATCCTGTCAATTACAAAGAAACGGATCAAACATTAGTAGAAATCGATCAATTGTTAGCGGTTGCAGATGAATTATATGAACGGGTCGATTTAGAACATTTACCCGCATATTTTGCCCTTGTATATTATCCTGCGGTTGGCAACTTGAATCTTCAGAAGATGTGGTTGTTAACTGGCAAAAATCATCATGCAGCTAAACTAGGGCTTATGGAAGCAAACAAACTTGCAGCAGAAGTGAAGGCATGTATGGACAGAGATCGAGCGCTGATTGATGAGTACCATAAGATTGATAATGGTAGATGGTATGGCATGGGATTATCTGAGCATATCGGCTTTGTTCATTGGAATGAAGAGGGATGTAAGAACCCGGTTGTGATGAACGTATTCCCAGCTAATAAACCAAGACTAGTTGTTTCCATTGATGGAACAGACCAACATACTGAAGGACCTGCATGGCATCAGAATACAGTTTACTTAAATGATTTTCTACAACCTGATATCAATGAAGCATCCTTTACGATTTCTAGTATGAGTGATCTTGAAGCGGAATTTAACATTATTAATCCACATGATTGGCTAGCTTGTTCGAAAACAAAGGGTGTCCTTGATGGTATAGAAAAAACTTCGGAAGTTATCCACGTAACCATTGATCGCGGAAAGATGAATGGTGAAACAGAAGGAAAAATTACCGTTAACATGCCATGTGGAACGGCTTATATCATTGTGAAGGCTACAACTGAAGATTATCAAGACTTACCAGCCATGACATTTGTAGACACAAATGGTTATATCTCTATTGAAGCCGAACATTATGCCAATAAGCATGACATAACAAATGAACAAGGTAATATCCATCAATTCAAAGTAATTGACGGTTATGGAAAAACATTGTCAGCGATCAAAGCGTTTCCTACAACAACATATTTTACAATCGGTAAAGATGCACCGTATGTAGAATATCAGTTTGTTGTTTCCGAAGCAGGTACCTATGAACTAGAATTATATATGAATCCTTCCAATCCTGTGACAAATGATCCGACATTGGCTTGCGGTATTCAAATGAATGAAGCAGATCCAATGATTGTTAATACAGTTCCAGATGACTACCGGGTCGATGATGGAAACTGGGCCTCTGGTGTACTAAATCATATCCGTAAATACCGTACAAAAATCAATTGTCAAGAAGGATTAAATAAGTTGAAGATTTATGCTGTCAGTCCAGGATTTGTATTAGAAAAGCTAGTTATTTATCCCGAAGGAAAGCAACCAGCAGACAGCTATCTAGGACCAACAGAAACATACTATGTAGGCAAAGAATAAATAGTCATGATCCATCCTTATTATTAAGAATCACTATATAGAGATAGAAAGGTATTGGTATTGTAAAGCCAATACCTTTTTTGTATTTAACAATGAATATAGTGACCAAAAGCATAATGTTCATCCAAGAGAAACAAAAACAATGACTCTTTTGTGAAATAATTCACGATAACATTGTTGTTTAACAAGATGACCATTATAATTAATATATTCAAGTTTTATAGGATAGATCTGTGTCAGATGGTGATGACGATATGACATGAGTCTTCATCGGTCTAATAGCAGCTATTAATTCGAATATAAAGGAGAATGAGATGATGGAGGCTATTGATCTCAATCAACCTGTCTATGAAATTATTAAGCAACATCCTGAATTAAAACAGTTACTAATAGATTTAGGGTTTACACCTCTTGGAAATCCAGCCATGCTTCAAACAGCTGGAAGAATAACATCATTGAAAAAAGGATCTCGTTTAATCGGGATCCCGCTAGAAAAAATTGTGCAAACATTAGAATGGAATGGTTATGAGGTGTTAAAAAATGATGAGTAAACAATTTGATCCAAAACGGATAGAAATTTTAAGAGATATATTACTTCGCTTACACAACGGGGCATCGCCTGAATCTGTACAGGATGAATTCAATAAACATTTTACTCATGTAAGTGCGATCGAAATCTCATTAATGGAGCACGAATTAATGAATGGTGACCACGGAATCACCTTTGAAGATGTAATGAAATTGTGTAATGTTCATGCCAATTTATTTAAGGGAGCGGTTGATGCTGAACATGTTCCCGAAACAAAGCATCCAGGCCATCCTGTGCAAGTGTTTAAAGATGAAAATAGGGCATTACAAGCTGTATTAATTCGTATTAATCGAATTTTCAGTTCCTTAGAAAGAGATCCAACTCTCTTAGAAGAAGAAGGGGTCATCAAAGGATTAAGGAACCAAATATCATTATTGGGACAATTTCATAATCACTACAATCGAAAGGAAAAACTATTCTTCCCGATCATGGAACGGTACGGACATTATGCCCCGCCAAAAGTTATGTGGGGTGTTGACGATGAAATTCGAGGTTTATTTAAAGAGGTCAAACAAAAAGTTGATGAATTGCCCCATATAGATCTAGCAGAAGTAAAGACAGCGTTTCAAGCTTTCGAACTTGAGTTTAAGGAAATGATTTTTAAAGAAGAATCAATTCTATTACCGATGGTGTTGTCGATCTTTAATGAAGATGATTGGCTAGCGATCGCTAATGAAAGTGATGCATTTGGTTATGCCATCATTCAACCAGAGGAGAAATGGATCCCGCAAAGAAAATCATTCGATAGTGTGAATGAAGCCGAATCTGAAGCAAATAAACAAAATAAAATATCTGAATCGCCAAAAACTGAATTTGAACATCTCCTTCAGGAAGTAAAACGGCTGAATGAAAAAGTTGAAGCATTAGCTAAGCAAACACCAGAAATCCAACCAGAAAAAGAGTCAGAACATATCCCATTTGGCGGCGGTTATTTAACGACTAAAGAAGCGAATCTCATCTTAAATAATTTACCCCTTGAAATTACTTTTGTTGATAAAAATGATATTTTTAAATACTTTAACCAAAAAGTAGCCGAAGAAGAAATGATGCTTGTTCGCACTCCAAGTGCCATCGGTCGTAATGTCGCAAATTGTCATCCACCTAAGAGCCTAAAGAAAGTGATGACACTCGTTCGTGATCTAAAATCAGGAAAGCGCACATCAGAAAGCATGTGGTTTAAGAAAAAAGATCAATACATTTATATCACGTATAAGGGTGTGTTTGATGAAAACGGCGAGTATTTAGGCATATTAGAATATGTTCAAGATATCCAACCATTCTTTGAATTGCCGAGTGAAGTAAAAACAGACTTGAGTGAACTGGAAGGATCTGCTGAATAATCGATTCTAATAATATAATAAAATGAGCTTGATAGAGAAGGTCAAGCTCATTTTTTATACGCAATAATAGAAATTTCAGCTAATTGATCCTTGCTAAAACGTACTTAATAATAATTTCTTTAACACGGGGGTGAAGAGTTCCGGTAGGTCAGAAACATCTGGAACCATTAAGCGTTCCCGCCCGTAGATATTCTTCATGATCTTATCTTCGTATTCAGTTATTTTGCCATCTGCTAAATACATCCCGATCACGTGAATGCCTTGTTTACGAGCCTCAGAAACAGCTTGATTCGTGTCAACAATTCCATTTTGTTCATAATCAGCAGCTGCAGGTTCGCCATCAGAAAAAACGAGGAGAAATTTATGCTTTTCTGGTCTGATGATCATTTTTTCTGTTATAACACGAATGCTAAAACCATCCCTGTTATCTTCTCTAGGTTCAAGCTGCATAATTTTGGCCCCATTATTTTCATATAAGGAATCTGAAAACGAATGAATGATGTGAAAATAATTTGGGTATTGTTTATCAAAGCCAAATGTAGCTTCTTCCCAAAAACCAACAATCTTATGAGGGATGTTTAATTGTTTCAAAACTTCATGAAAGAGAACAATACCTCGTTTCGTTTCAGCCATTTTTTGATCCATTGATGCTGAACAGTCAACCATTAATGTAAAAACCGCATCAAATTCATTGGATTCTTGATCTTTCTTATAAAACAGTCGTGGAAATTCTTCGGTAACAATAGGTAGTAGGTTTTTTGATAGGCGACCGAAATGTAAATTAGTTCGAGGAAAAGATTTTTTATGTTCTATCATTTTATGAATTGTTTGTGCGAGTTGTCGCTGATAAGGTTCAATTTCGGCTACATAAGCATCGTATAACATCTGTTCTTCGTCGGTTGGCACATCCGGTTCTTTGATCATAATCGTCGCGTTTATATTTTCATCACCATAAGGCGCTTCACCTTGTCCTGCCTGTTGCTCCTCGTATTTTTCCAATGTTTCGTGTTGGGAATAATCTCTTTGTTTACTTTTTCCTGAAGTCCCTTGGGCAGTTGCAAAAGCCTGGTCACCACTTTCTGTTTCCCGGGCGCCGCCACCTTTTAAATTCGTTTTTGTCCCTACTTCAAGATCCATTTGCAAAAAGGTTTGTTTCCTTTCCGTATTTTTGTTTTCCCGATGCCATGTGGAAAACGTTTCATCGATATATTCATGATTATCAGAATCGACTCGTTCGTGCTCATGATTGGCGACATCATCAGTTCTTGTGAGTTCATCAAATAACGTGTTGCGCTCATATGATTCATTCCATCTGAAAATTGGAAAAGCAAAGTAATCATTGATCATATCTTTATATTGATCAGATAATAAGTTAACAATCGTCATGGTGATCCGAACGACATCATGAGTAGTAGTTGCTGAAAAACTCTCATATAAATAACTTTTAATCTGATCTAGGATATCAACTTGTTTTTGATGAGAACGGGAAAAGTCTGGATCTGGTCCATCTGCTTGTAACAATAAATAAATTAGGCAAAACAATTCATCCAATGCAAATCCTCTTGTCACATTAACTGTTAGTTGTGAAGAAAAATATTGTTTCAGATAGGTTTTACGTATGAAAAAGTCATGACTTGTGCCAGGTCGGATCCGTTTAATTTGTTCTTCAAGGCGTAAATCTTCTAATAACGTGACCAACTGGGTCGCAAATTTAGTCATTTGAATATCTTCCGCATGATGCCAAAATTGTTGAAAGGCCGGTAACTGGGAGAAGTGAAGGGTGCCAATGGCGCGTAAATAGATATCCGTTTTATAACCGGATTTTTGAATATCTTCTTTCGTTGCATCCCAGATGCTACTACCCGTGATCCGCTTACCATTGACATCGATAAAAGACCCATGGGTAAATTCAAACTTTACATCAGAAATATGTGATAAGACAGTAGTAAGGTCTTGAAATTGTAGATATAAATGAGTGTCAAGATGGGTTTCATACCAACGTTTATCTATCATCATGACACCTCCTTAGGGAAATAATGTCTCAGCAATATTCATCACGAGTTCGCGCTCCCGTTCCTCAGACAATTTATCAACAATCGCCCGTAATATAGCCCGTTTAACAGGAATAACCGTACTTAAATCACAAGCATCGAGTAAAGCACGGATTGAAGCAGCTTCTTCTGCGAGCTTACCTTGATTTACAGCAGCAATTAAGTCGGCTGACAGCTGGACAAATAAATCAATGGTGCGATGATCAGTTAACTTCGTGTTCGTTTTGATAAGTTCTTTTAATTGGTCGCCTTCAATATAAGGAACATCAATAATAATGAAGCGGTTTTTTAATGCTTCATTTAAAGGAACTGTTCCAATATACCCTTCGTTAATGGCAGCAATCACGTTAAAGCCTTCTTTTGCAGTGATCATTTCATTCGTGAACGGGTTCGTTACCGTCCGACGATAATCTAAGACACCATTGATGAGTGGTAGGGTTTCCGGTTTAGCCATATTTATTTCATCTATATAGAGGAAGGTTCCATTTGTCATCGCATTTGTGACCGGTCCGGGAACAAATTCAATCACCTGTTTTTCATCCTGATATGCAAGTGTTTTAAAGCCCATGAGACTTTCAGCATCTAAATCGACTGAACAATTAATGCTGTACATTGGTTGCTGGAAAAGGTAGGATAATGTTTCTGCAAATTTAGTTTTACCAGCTCCCGTTGGCCCTTTAAGTAATAAATTTTTCCCCATCGCCAACGTAGTAATCGCATCGATCATTAAATCCATGCTTGGCGGCACGTAACCACCTTGACGAATGAGTTCGGTCAACTTCGTACTGTTATTGCGTGCTGATTGAAGGATATTTAAGACTTCACTAGGAAGTTGTTCTTCATAACGAATCATTGATTGTCTCCTTTCCTGCTGTATGCCTTATTACCATCCTTATCTATTGTAAGTGTTTAGACTTTAATGAGCAAAATATTATGTTCCGATTGCCTATGAGATTTTCATGATCGTCATCAAGGAAGATATTCCATTCTCTTAACTCATAAAATAACTTTTAACATGTTGGAAAAACTATTGAGAAAATCTCGTGTTGTAATCATTATTTTTTACTTATAATTTTAAAGATTATATACTTATTGTAATACCAAATACATGGAATCCCTATTTATAGGAGATTTACATACTCATTTTATTCGCAAAAGTCAAATAATAATGAATAGACAATTAAGGAGGATATACATATGTCAAATGATCGTTATCAAAAGGGGATTAAGAAAATACAGGAACTGACTAAGGCAAGTGATGATAACCCAACAGGTTTTATGGACATAGGTGACGGGTTTAAGGATATTGCCCCTGATTTAAGTAGATATGTTGTTGAATTTGCCTTCGGTGACATTTATTCTCGGCCAGGACTATCAGACAAACAAAAAGTGATGACAACGATCACTGCGCTTGTTGCCCAAGGAAAACCACAAATAGAAATGCACATTAAAACGGGCCTAAGCGTTGGCTTAACACCTGAAGAAATTGTTGGATGTATCATTCATTTAATTCCATATGTAGGATTTCCGAGTGTGCTCAATGCATTGAAAGTTGCCCAAAAAGTATTTAAAGAACAAGGGGTAACGGTAACAACGCCGAATGAATAATTTGTTAAAAAAGTGATAACAGCTTTATTATTTATCATTTTATTCATACAACTTAGACCATCCATCATGATACCGGATGGTCTTTTGATTCTAAAATTTTGCAAAAATAACATAATTGTGTTTTTCATAGATCGTGACAGTTTGATCGTGGTATATAGGATAAGACCCAATGAAAACAATCATCTACTAACGTTTATGACTGTTCCTAATGTAAAGATTTAATATTTTCCTTTAATATACAAAGTAAATCATATATAATAAAATTAAATTATTTTATTTATTTCTCTTACAAGGGGGAAACATGGTGATCATTGCGATCATATTTTTATTATTTGCTTCTTTTTTCTTTTCGGGCAGTGAAACATCATTGACTGCTACGAATAAGATGCGATTACAAACGAAAGCAAATAATGGAGACTTGAAATCAGAAAAATTGTTAAACTTAGTTTCTAAACCAAGTGAATTTATTACGACCATATTGATAGGAAATAACATTGCCAATATTGTTTTGCCGACACTCGTAACCGCGTTAGCGATCGAATATGGATTTAATATAGGTATTGCAACAGCTATATTGACGGTTATTATGATCATCTTTGCTGAAGTCATCCCTAAATCAATTGCAGCCTCTTTTGCTGATCGAATTGCCTATGTTGTCTATCCGATCATCAATTTTTTTATGGTTTTATTTAAACCAGTAACTTTTATTTTAAATAAATTAACTGGTTCAATTGCTAAACTGTTATCAAAAGATGATGTTGAAACGGTATCAGTATCAAAGGATGAACTACGAGCAATCATCGACATTGCTGGGTCAGAGGGATTGCTTGAGAAAGACGAATCTTTTCGTATTAAAGGCGTTCTTGATTTCCGTAACTTAAACGTTAAAGACGTCTTGAAAACACCTCGTGTAGATATTATTTCCCTACCTAAAACTGCTACATATGAAGAGGTCAGAGATATTGTTCTTGAGAATAATTTTACAAGGTATCCGGTTTATGATGAAGACATTGACAACATCGTTGGTATTTTCCACTCTAAATATTTAATTCAATGGTCGATGAAGCCTGAACAAAAACTAGAGGCCTTTAGTGATACCGAGCCATTAATCGTCTATGAGTTCCATGCAATTGAAAGGGTTTTCCGTCAGATGACGAAAGAGAAAAAACATATGGCGATTGTCCTTGATGAATATGGGGGTACGGAAGGGATCATCACCCACGAGGACATAATTGAAACAATGATTGGTTTAGAAATAGAAGATGAAATGGATTCTGATGATGACTCAGTAATTGAAAAAATAACCGAAACTGAAATTATCTGTGATGGGAAAATCACTTTACATTACTTAAATTCTATATTTAATACTGATATTCCAGAAGAAGAAGATGTCCTAGCGGGATATTTACTTAAAGAATTCAATCATTTTCCTTCCGAAAATGATATTTTAGAAAAAGATGAGTTGACCTTTAAAGTACTTGAAATAGAAGGACGTACAATTAGTAAAGTCCAAATCATTAAATAATGTGAATAATTAAGCTTGGCCATGTAGGACAAGCTTATTCTTAAATAAATAGTTAATAAAAGGCTACACAATTAAACGTGTGGCCTATGATAAAGTCCATATAATTGTGTAAAAAGAATGGGCCATTTGATCGCCTTTACGGT